>CANJID010000037.1 GCA_947474395.1 Caulobacterales bacterium | reverse complement strand
TTCCTGCAGCTCTACGTCAACGCCTGGACCGCCCGGGACTCCGTACCCTGGAAGGGCGAGGTGACGGTCAAGGCGCGCCCGGTCGCGCCGGTTTCCAACCCCCTGCCCAACCCGACGGGCTCCCCGCCCGAGCTGACCCGCGAGCTCAGCGGCGCCCCCAGCCGATGAAGACCGAAGCGGCGGTTTCCCGCGAAGGCGCCCCCGCGCCGGTCCTGGAAACCCTCGACATCGAGGCGCCGCGACCGGGCGAGGTGCTGGTGCGGATCGTCGCCACCGGCGTCTGCCACACCGACATCGGCATGCATCAGGGCCGAGGGGGCCTGACGCCCAAGCCCATGGTGCTGGGCCACGAGGGGGCCGGGATCGTCGAGCAGGTCGGGGACGGGGTTGTGAGCCTCGCCGTCGGGGACCACGTGGTGCTGTCGGGAGGCTCCTGCGGGACCTGCCCGAGCTGCCGGCGCAACTTCCCCAGCTACTGCGAGGAGATGCTGCCGCGGAACTTCGGCGGCCTGCGCCCCGACGGGACCAGCCCCCTGTCCAAGGGCGGGGAGCGCATCTTCTCGCGCTTCTTCGGCCAGTCCTCCTTCGCCCAATACGCCATCGCCGACGAGCGGACGGCGGTGAAGGTGGGCAAGGACGTTCCCCTGGAGATCCTGGGGCCCCTCGGCTGCGGGATCATCACCGGGACGGGGGCGGTGCTGAATTCCATGAAGATCATCCCCGGCCAGAGCCTGGCCGTGTTCGGCGTGGGCGGCGTCGGGCTGTCGGCGGTGATGGCCGCGCGGCTGGCCGGAGCGTCGCGGATCATCGCCGTCGACCCGGTCCCGGCCCGGCTGGAGATGGCCAAGGCCCTGGGCGCCACCGACGTGCTGGCGGCGGGCGAGGATGCGGGCAAGCAAGTGCGCGAGATCGCCGGCGGGCGCGGGGTGGACTTCAGCCTCAACACCACACCCCTTCCGGCGGTTTTCACCCAGGCCATGGAGTGCCTGGCGACCCAGGGGACGGCGGTGTTCGTCACCGCGCCCAGAGGCGGCGCTTCGGGGGGCGGCGAGTGGACGCCGGCCATGTTTCCGATGCTGGCGGGGGGACGCAAGCTGCAGGGCATCGTCGGCGGCAGCGCCGCGCCCCAGCTGTTCATTCCGATGCTGATCGACTTCTGGCGCCAGGGCAGGCTGCCGTTCGACCGGCTGATCCGCTTCTACCCCTTCGAGGCCATCGCGCAGGCCTTCCACGACGTAGAGACCGGCGAGACGATCAAGCCGGTCCTACGCATGGGCTGAGGCCGAAAACGCTACTGGAGGTTGGCGTCGCCGCCGCGGCGGGCCCGATTCGTGGCCAGCGCCCGCACCAGTTGCAGCACCGAGTGACGCAGGCGGGACGATTCGATCCGGGCGTAGCTCTGCACCAGATCGTCGGCGCCGCGCACCTGGGCGAAGGTCGGCAACAGGCCGAGCGTATCGTCCACGTCGTCAGCATCGGGAAGTAGCTGGGAGGGCCGCACGCCGAAGTGGCGGGCGATTTTCACCAGCACGGAAGCGGAGATGCGGTTCGCGCCCCGCTCATACTTCTGCATTTGCTGGTAGCTGACGCCAAGCGCCTTGCCGAGGGCCGTCTGCGACATGCCCTTGGCGTTGCGAATTGCACGGACGCGGGCCCCGACTTCCACGTCGATCGGGTCCGGACCGTCTAACTCGTCACCCCGAGACATTACGCCTCCCCTTGCGAGCTCGACAGTTGAGTCGATGCACCACAACCTAACGTGAGGCCGGATTCAAGAGTCTTTTGCGTTACCAAGGCAAAGGACCGCCTTTAGCGAGCATTCGCCGAACATGCTCGACGGACGACGCGGCTGTGGACTTCGACTGGCGCAGCCGCCAAAGGAGTGGCACAACGGTTTGCCAACTTATCGCTGTTCCATAAAGATAAGCCGACCCAATCGGCTCAGTGCTCGGGAGGAACGAATGGGCGTGTTGAAACTGGCGGCCTGCGTAGGGGCCGCTCTGGTGGCCTGCGCAGTGATTGTGCCGGCGGCTATGGCGGGCGCCCCCGCCCAGAGGCTCGCGCCGCCGCCGCCTCCTCTGAAGAAGAATTACGCGACCTCCTGGGAGGAGTACCAGGACTACCTGAAGGACGCGAAGGGCGGGACCAAGCACACCTTCGCCCAGCTGCCCGACTGGTCCGGGGTCTGGACCCACTCCGGCGGCTTCGCCCTCGACCCGTCCATGCCCCGCGACAAGATCCCGGACATGCTGACGCCCGAGTACAAGGCGCGCTACCTCAAGAAGATCGAGGACGTGGCCAAGGGGATCGAGTGGGACCCCCTCAGCTACTGCCTCCCGGCGGGCTATCCGCGCTGGCTCCTGGAGCCGTTCCTGCGCGAGAACATCCTGCGGCCCGAACAGGCCTGGCTCCTGACCGAGCAGTTGGCTGAGATCCGGCGCGTCTATACCGACGGCCGCGGCCACGTGCCGGACGACGAGGCCTATCCCCTGTGGGAAGGCGATTCGATCGGCTTCTGGGACGGCGACACCCTCGTCATCCACACCAACAACCTGAAGGCCAACCAGTACCAGCGGCTGGAGCCCGACCATTCCGACCAGGTCACCACGGTCGAGCGGATGCGCAAGATCGACGCCAACACCATCGAGGACCTGGTCACGATCTACGACCCCAAGGCCCTGGTGAAGCCCTGGCGCATCCGGCAGGTCTTCTCGAAGGTCACCGACCCGCCGGGCCTTCGGATCAACCACTGGTCCTGCGAAGAGAACAACAACGTCGTCAAGACCGGCGCCGGGACCTCCGACTTCGTCCTGCCGGGCGAGCAGGGATACAAGGCCCCGACGACGGGTGCGGTCACCGCGCCGAAATAGGTGCGCGAACGGAAGGAAACGGCCGTTCGTTCGGCCGAGCTTTGGAGAATAGCGATGCGTAAAGCGGCTATCTGCGCAGTCGGACTGGGGGCGATGCTCCTGGGGTCCAGCCCCGTCCTGGCCCACCACTCCGGCGCGATGTTCGACTCCAGCAAGCAGGTGTCGGTCACCGGCGTGATCAAGGAGTTCGAGTACACCAACCCGCATTCCTGGGTGCGGGTCATGGCCCCCGATTCCACGGGCAAGATCGTCGAGTGGGGTTTCGAAAGCGAAGGCCCCTCGACCCTGATGCGCAACGGCATCAAGCGCAGCGCCCTGAAAGAGGGCGAGAAGGTCACGGTGGTCTGCAACCCGATGCGTGACGGCCGCCCCGCCGGCGCCCTGATGAGGGTCACCAAGATCGACACGGGCGAAGTGATCTACTTCCGCGGCCGCCCGCCCGCAGCGGCTCCGGCCGCCCCCGCCGCGCCCGCGGGCTGAGCCGACCCCGACAAGTCAAAGCCGGCGGCGCAGGCCATGCGCCGCCGGCTTTTTCATGGGCGGTCCCCGCCCCCGGCCTCAGTTGAAGCCGATGCGGCCGTCCGGGCGAAGTTGGTTGCGGTCATTTTCCGCGCAGACGTATTCGAGGATCTCGAGATCGCGCCGCCGACGGTACTTGACCGTCTGGTGGTAGGGCCGCTCCAGCATGTCCTCGTCGACCACCGTGATCTCGTCGACGAGTAGGTCCTTGTCGGCGGGGTCGAGGTGGATGCGCTCCATGAGCCGGGTCTTGGGCGTGGCGAAGACGCCGGGGCTGATCTGGTTGGAGGGCTTCAGGCCGATGGTGTCGACCACCAGGGTCTCGCCCTCCCAGTGGCCGATGGAATCCCCGCCGTAGCTGAGTTCGAGATCGTCGGCGGGAATGTGCCCCCGGCCGTCGGTGTAGATGCGGCGTTCGCCGACCGTCTCCTCATGCAGCACGGTGACGCGCCCGGGAGTGAACAGCCATTCGGTCGGGTACTGACCCAGGCTGGCGAGGTAGGGCTCGCCGGGGGTGGTGCAGGTGCTCGCGACCCGCGGGTATTCACCGTCGTTGGCCTCGGCGATGGCCTTCATGCGGTTGTAGCGCTCGAGGTACTGGCCCTTGGGCGTGGTGGTCTCGGGGGGAGGATCGCCCGGCGCGCGCCGTTGCGGCGCCACGATCCACACCCCGCCCCAGTCGGGCAGGTTGTTCAGCGCGGCGTAGTTCCCCTTGGGCGTGGCGGCGGGATGAACCGGTCCCGGCGGTGGACCGGCGGGCTGACCGGCCAGCGCCGGCGCCCCCTGGACCGCCAGCAAGGCCGCCCCGCCAAGCAGCGGCCCTAGTAGCGCTTGTCGCAACATCACGAGGCCCCCCAGTGCTAAGCCGTCCGTCCTATTGGACGAAGCCGGCGACCCCGCCTTCAGTCAGCGGATTGCGGTCGTTCTCGGCGCAGATGAATTCCAGCGGCTCGAGGTCGCGCCGGCGCTGATAACGGATCGTCTGGTGGAACGGATGCTCCAGGGCCTCGACATCCTCCACGGTGATCTCGTCCACCATGAAGTCCGGGTTGGCCGGATCGAGGTGGATACGCTCGCGGACGATCATCTTGTCCGAGTGGAAGACGTTGGTGGCGATCTGGTTGGACGGCTTCATGTTGATGGTCTCGACCACCAGGGTGTCGCCTTCCCAGTGACCGATGGAGTCGCCGTAGAAGGAAAGCTCGGCGTCCTCGGGCGGGATGTGCTTGCGTCCGTCGGTGTAGATGCGGCGCTGGCCGGTCCAGGCCTCGGCCAGCATGGTCACCCGGCCCGGGGTGAACAGCCACTCGATCGGGTACTGGCCGACGGTCATGATGTAGGGCACGCCGGGCGCGGTGCAGTTGTTGACCACCCGCAGGGGCTCGCCGTTGTGGGCGGCGGCGTAGGCGCGGGCGGTCTCCAGGGTTTCCTTGTACTTGCCCTTGGGCGCAGGGGCCTCGGGCGCGGGCGCGCCGGCGGCGCGGCGCTGGGCGGCCACGATCCACACCCCGCCCCAGTCAGGCAGGTTGTTCAGGGCGGCGTAGTTCCCCTTCGGCGTGGCGGCCGGATAGACCGGTCCCGGCGGCGGGCCGGCGGGCTGTCCCGCCGCGGCCTGGCCGGCTTGAAGGGCCAGGAAAGCCGCCCCACTGAGGGCCGCCCCAAGAAGGGCGTGTCGCAATTGCATCGTCGTCCTCACTGCTATGTACGGCGGCCGGGCGCGCCCGGCCGCCGCTGAATCTACTGGGTGAATATGGCCCGGCCGTCGGCGCCCAGACCGTTGCGGTCGTTCTCCGCGCAGATGAACTCCAAGAGCTCCAGATCGCGGTGACGGCCGTAACGGACGGAGTACTTGTAGGGCTGCTCCAGGGCGTCCGGATCGGTGACGGTGATCTCGTCGATCAGCACGTCCTTGTCGTTCGGATCCAGGTGGATGCGCTCGTCCACCACCTGCTTGGGGCTGTGGCCGACGCCGCTGACCTTGGTGGAGGGCTTCATGCCGATGGTGTTGACCACCAGGGTGTCGCCTTCCCAATGGCCGATGGAGTCGCCGTAGAAGCTGAGCTCCAGCTCGTCGGCCGGGATGTGGCCGCGCCCGTCGGTGTAGATGCGGCGCTGGCCGGTCCAGGCCTCGTGCAGGGTGGTGACCCGGCCGGGGGTGAACAGGAATTCGATCGGATACTGGCCGGTGCCCATGATCGAGGGCGTGCCCGGGGCGGTGCAGCTGGAGACGTCCAGCAGGGGCTCGCCGTTGTGGGCGGCGGCGTAGGCGCGGCCGGCCTCGACCCTGTCCTTGTAGATGCCCTTGGGCTTGATCGGCTCCTGGGCCGGGGCCGCGGGCGCGCCGGCGGCGCGGCGCTGGAAGGCCACGATCCACACCCCGCCCCAGTCGGGCAGCTTGTCCAGGTCCTGGTAGTGACCCTTGGGCGTGGCGGCCGGATGGACCGGGCCCGGAGGCGGTCCTGCAGGCTGGCCCGCGGAGGCGGCCCCTGCGCCGAGCATCAACAGGGCGGCGCCCCCAAAGGCCGCGCCCAAAAGCGTGTTCTTAAGCGTCATCTTATCCCTCGCCTGATGCTTCCCCGGCGGCTTCTTGAACGAGCCGCTCGCCTGTCGCCCGTCGCACGAACCGGAACGATCGGCCATGCTTGTGTCCAATTGTTGGTCGAAGCTGTAACGATAAGGCTCAGGTGGCGTCTAGTGCGCACCCCCAAAGAAACGCTATAAGGCAGGGAATCCTGCCGATGGCCCTGGCTTGGCAGGCTGAACGGAACTGGGAGTGAGACAATGAAGGCTGGATTGGCGATCTGCGCGGCCGCAGGCGCTCTCATGGCGGCGGGCGCTGCAAGCGCGCACCACTCATTCGCCATGTTCGACCAAAGCAAGGTGACGGTGCTGAAGGGCACGGTCCACGAATTCCAGTGGACCAACCCTCATGCCTTCATCGAGGTGGACGTTCCCGGCTCCGCCGGCGCTCCCGAGCGCTGGTCGGTGGAGCTGAACAGCCCCAACAACCTGAAGCGCCAGGGCTGGAAGTCCTCCAGCCTGAAGACCGGCGACAAGGTCACGGTCAACATCAACCCGCTGCGCGACGGCAAGAAGGGCGGCCTGTTCCGGGGCGTCAGCCTGCCGGACGGCAGCAGCCTGGGCGACCTCACGACGAACGCCGGCGGCGTCGTCAACGCGCCGCGGCCTTAAGCCACAGTCTTTTTCTCGGCTGAGATCAGGAGCCGACCGGACCCGTCCGGTCGGCTTCTTGGCGTTTCAGCGTCGGCTAGGGCTAGTCGCCCGCGCCTTACCGAACGATGATAAGCCATAGGCCGAACGCGCCGGTCACAGGCGCCAGTCAAAAGCATGTCTGGGGAAACCATGGGCTTCATCAACGGACGGATCCTCGCGGCGGGCGTTCTGGCGGCGGCGGCCCTGGGCCTTGCGGGCATGGACGCCGGGCGCAGGCCCGCGGACGTGGACGGGGCGCGAATCGCCGCCGCCGACCGGGAGCCGGGCAACTGGATGTCCACCGGCAGGACCTACAACGAGGAGCATTTCAGCCCCCTCACCCAGATCAACGACAAGACGGCGGGCAAGCTGGGCCTGGCCTGGTCCTACGACCTCGACACGTTTCGCGGGGTGGAATCGACGCCGATCGTCGTGGACGGGGTGCTCTACAACATCAGCGCCTGGAACATCACCATGGCGCACGACGCCCGCACCGGGCGCCTCCTCTGGTCCTACGACCCCAAGGTGCCCCGCGACGTCGGGCGCCTGGCCTGCTGCGACATCGTCAGCCGGGGCCTGGCCGTCTGGAAGGGCAAGGTCATCATCGCCACCCTCGACGGGCGGCTGATCGCCGTTGACGCGCGCACCGGCCAGCCGGTCTGGAGCGCGGACACCTTCGCCGGCGAAGGCGGCTGGCCCTACACCATCACCGGCGCGCCCCGGGTGTTCGACGGCAAGGTGCTGATCGGCAACGGCGGCTCGGAGCTGGGCGTGCGCGGCTACGTCTCGGCCTATGACGCCGAGACCGGCAAGAAACTGTGGCGCTTCCACACGGTGCCGGGCGACCCCTCAAAGCCCTTCGAGAACAAGGCCATGGAAATGGCCGCCAAGACCTGGAGCGGGGAGTGGTGGAAGCAGGGCGGCGGCGGCACCGCCTGGGACTCCATCGTCTATGATCCCAAGCTGAAGCTGATCTACATCGGCGTCGGCAACGGCGCGCCGTGGGTGCAGAAGTTCCGCAGCCCCGGCGGCGGCGACAACCTGTTCCTGTCCTCCATCGTGGCGGTGAAGGCCGACACCGGCGAATACGTCTGGCACTACCAGGAGACCCCCGGCGAGCAGTGGGACTACACCGCCACCCAGCCGATGATCCTGACCGACCTGAAGATCGGCGGGCGCACCCGCCAGGTGCTGATGCAGGCGCCCAAGAACGGCTTCTTCTACGTGCTCGATCGCAAGACGGGAGAGCTGTTGTCCGCCACCCCCTTCGTCCACCAGACCTGGACGACGGGCGTCGACATGAAGACAGGCCGGCCGATCGAGACCAAAGAGGCCCGCTACGGCGAGACGCCGGTGCTGGTCTCGCCCCATGCCGGCGGGGCGCACAACTTCAACCCCATGGCCTATAGCCCGCAGACCGGCCTGGTCTATTTCCCGGTGGTGCAGGCCTACATGTCCTACGCCGCCGCCGCGAGCTTCGTCCCCGGCTCCAGGGGGACCGGCGCATCTTACGGCGGCTTCGAGGCCGAGCGCCGCCAGCAGGCCGCCTTCGCCGTCGCCAACGAGAAGGCCTGGCTGGTCGCCTGGGACCCCGTGAAGGCCAAGGAGGCCTGGCGCGTCCCCTACCCCCGCGATGGAAACGGCGGGGTGCTGGCCACGGCCGGCAACCTCGTGATCGAAGGGACGGTGAAGAAGACCCTGGCCGTCTACCGCGCCGACACCGGCGCCAAGGTCTGGGAGAGCGGCGACATCCAGAGCGTGCCGATCGCGGCGCCCATGACCTACACGGTCGGCGGCGAGCAGTATGTGGCGGTGAACGTCGGCTGGGGCGGCGGGCTCGCCCACGTGCAGGCGGCCGCGTTCCGCGACCTGAACGTCGCCCCTGCCCGTCTGCTGGTCTTCAAGCTGGGCGGGACCGCCGTGCTGCCGCCGGCCCCGCCGGTGCGCCAGCCCCCCGAGCCGCCCCCGGTCCGCGCCTCCGAGGCGGTGGTGAAGGCGGGCGGCGAGCTCTTCGCCAAGAACTGCGCCCTCTGCCACGGCCAGCAGGCGCAAGGCGGGATCAAGGACCTGCGCCAGATGCAGCCGGAGACCCACACGGCCTTCCTCGACATCGTCATCGGCGGTTCGCGCAAGGACCAGGGCATGGCCAGCTTCGCCGACGTCCTGACCCGCGACCAGGCCGAGTCCATCCACCAGTACGTCAACGCCCGCGCCCGCGAGGACTGGGGCGAGTACCAGCGGGCGGCGCGGTAGAAGAGAGATACGGGACCGATGAGATGGGTCGCGGTCGCTGTGGTGCTGACGATATGTGTCGCCAGTCCCCTGCCAGTCGCGGTGGGTGTCTCCGCTGAGCGGATCGTGCTCTGGCAATCAACTACCGTCGGCATGACCGTCCCAGAGGTTAGGTCTCTCGTGCCTGAGGCTGTGGCCAACCAGAAGCCAGAGCCCAACAAGGATGGCTGGATGGACCTACTGGTTGCGCGAAAGCGATCGGCTCAACACGACCAGGATGTCAGTTTCCAGTTCAAGGATGGTCGTCTCGTTGGGGTGATCGTCAACGAGGGTCTGCCCTTCGGACTTTCTCCAATCGGCGCCAAGGACGCTAAGGCAATCCTGGAGAACCTGAAGGAGACCTATGGTGCGCCGACTAGATGCCAGGACACCGACGATGGCTTCCACGCCTGCTTCTGGCTCAATGGTGGCAAGTTCATCGGGTATCTAGAGCGACCGCCGCCCACGACCGCAGTGATGCAGTTTCTGCACGCAGAGCAACCGTCCGACCGAGACCTTCTGAAATAGTCGTCTGGAACGGCGTCCGAACATCAGCGCTGTCGGCGCGAGGTTCTACTTGTCCCCGCCCGTCCAGGCGGCGGTGGCGCTGAAGTCGGCGATGTCGGCGTCGACGCGCCGCCAGGGCGTGGTGGAGTGGTAGGGCGGGCTGGTGGTCAGGGCCTCGACCTTGTTGATCTTGCCGTCGATGATCTTGAAGGTGACAAAGCCGAAGAAGCTCGACGGGCTGCGCTGGGTCGACGGCCGCTCCTCGCCGGCGGCGTTGCGGATGGTCGTCGCCGCCGCATTGTGGTGGATGAAGTCGCGGGCCAGGACCAGGCCCTTTTCCTCGTCGATCAGGATGATCTCGCGGTCGGGCACGCTGGTGTCGGTGCGATAGTTGCCGCTGGCGAACTGCTCGCGACAACTCGGGCGGCGCTGGCCGTTGGGGAGGTTCCCGCCGGAGGTGATTGAGCCGTTCTCGCTGCGCGAACAGTCGTCGGCGAACTGGGTGAAGAGGGCGCCGTCGTTGAGCTGCAGGGTGGCGTAGTAGCCCCAGGTGATGTCCTGGTAACGGCCGCGGCCCACCCGGCGCCCGACCGGCATGATGTCGCCGAATCCGGGGAAGTGGCGGAAGCTCTCCGGCGTCGAGGGGGTGAAGCCCGCGCCGCCACCCGGACCGATGGCGCCTGCGCTGGGCGCGATGCGGTTGACCACGGTCTCGACCTCGGCGATCCGGCCGTCCACGATCTTGAGCCGCATCGAGTAATAGGCGGTGTAGTCGCGCTCGCGGACCATGCTCATGAAGCCGGCCTGCTGGGCGGCGACGTCGGCGTAGTGCAGCTCCGAGATCGCCCCGCCCTTGCCGGAGATGGTCTTCCACAGCCCGTCGCCGGGCTTGAGCATGACGTTGTTCTCGGAGAAGCGCGCGTCCCTGGCCCAGGGCAGCCGCCCCGGATCATGGGCGACCAGGGCGGCCATGTAGCGGTCGGACCAGGCGTCCAGGCACGCCCGGTCGCAGGCGTTGTTCGGCGGCGCCGCACTGCGCTCCTGGAAGATGACCGACGCGGCCGACGACGGCCCGGCCGAGGCCACGACCACCAAAACGATTCCGGCGCCAAGCGGCGCCAAGCCAAAGGCACGCATGATCGCCACCCCTTTTTCGACGCCCGATGACCGCCCGCCGCCGGTCCTCTCCCACGAGGGGAGAGGGCCGGCGCGGTTCGTCACTTGCCCTTGTAGATGGCAGGGATCGGCTTCTGCAGGTCGGAGACCGAGCCCGGGTCCTGTTTCCAGGTCGAGCGGGTTCCGTAGGGCACTTCCAGGTGCACCACCTCGACCTTGGCGATCTTGCCGCCCTTGATCTTGAAGATCTCGAGCCCGGTCAGGGTGTGGGGCACGTGGTAGGTCGAGCTCGCCTTCGTGCCGTCGGTCAGGGTGTAGTCCAGCAATGTGGCGTCGTGGTCGATGTAGACCCGGGCCATGACCACGCCGCGCTCCTCATCCACGACCATGTAGTCGCGGTCGCGCACGGCGCTGTCGTAGCGGTAGCGGCCGAGCTTGAACTGGCCGCCGCAGCTGTTGTCCGCCCCGCTGGCCGACAGGAAGCCGTTCTCCTTGCGGGCGCAGTCATTGGTGAAGCTGGTGAACAGCCGCCCATTGTTGCGCTGCAGGGTGGAGAAGTAGCCGTCCGCCGCCTTGACCATGGCCGCGCGCGGCGTGCGCTCGGAGGCCTTCACCGCCTCGCCCAGCTCGGGGAAGTGGCTGGAGGTCATGGGATCGACCCCCGCCGTGGACGGCGCGCGAGCCGCGCCGGCGCCGCCGGCCCCGCCGCCGCGCGGAGGCGGCTGGCGGTTCACCAGGGTCTCGACCTCGGCGATGCGGTTGTTCTCGATCTTCAGGCGCAGCGCCAGGAAGCCCGGCACCGTGTCGCGCTCGATGACCACGCCGTAGAAGCCGACCTGGCCGGTGGCGGGATCGGCCACCTTCACCTCGGCCGACTTGGGGCCGCGGGCGCTGATCGAGCCCCAGAGGCCGTCGCCCACGAGGAGCGGAACGGTGTTCTCCGTGAACTTCACCCGGTCGCCCCAGGGCAGGCGCTTGATGTCCTTGGCGATCATGGCGTCGATGTAGCGGTCGACGAAGCCCTCAAGGCAGGCGCGGTCGCAGGAGGGCTTGGGCGTCGCCCTGGCCTTGGCCGGCGCTGCTTTCGCGGAAGGGGCCGCGGCGGCCGGAGCCGCGGTGGTCGCGGCGACGGCGGAGTAGGCGGCGAGAGATCCGGCGGCGATCAGGCCGGCGCCGAGGATTTGCAGGTGACGGCTCATTTGGCCCCTCCCGACCAGGCGGCGTAGGCGGCCGGGTCAGCAAAGTCAGCGTCGACCCGACGCCAGGGGGAAGGCATGCGGTAGGGCACGTTGGTGTGCACTACCTCGACCCGCCAGATCTCGCCGTTCTTGATCTTGAACAGCTCCAGCAGGGAGAAGGTCGAGGGTTGACGCTGGCCCGAGGGCCGCTCCTCGCCGCGGATGTTGCGGAGCGTCTTGGCCGCCGCGTTGTGGTCGATGAAGGCGCGGTAGAGCACCAGCCCCTTCTCCTCGTCGATCAGCACGGCCTCCCGGTCGCGCACGTCAGTGTCGGTGCGGTAGTTGCCGGTGGCGAACTGCTCGCCGCAGGTCATGCGGCGCTGGCCGTTGGGAAGCACGCCGCCGGAGGTGATGGCCCCGTCCTCGACCCGGCCGCAATCGACCGCGAACTTGGTCAGGAGCTGGCCGTCGTTGAGCTGCATGGTCGCCCAGTAGCCGTTGCCGATGTCCTGGTAGCGGCCGCGGCCGACCCGCTCGGCGGCGGGCAGGACGTCGCCGAAGGCCTCGTAGTGACGGAAGGCCTCGGGAGTGGAGGTGGTGAAGCCCGTGCCGCCGCCGGCCCCTGCGCCGGGGCCCGCCGCGGGGGCGCCGGCGGGGGCTGCGGCGGGACGGGGGGCGGCCGCGGGCGCTACCGCCGGACGAGGCGCCTGGCGGGAGATGTTGGTCTCCGCTTCGACGATCTGGCCGTCGACGATCTTGAGCCGAAGCGCGAAGAAGCCGGAGACGTCCCTCTCCTTGACGATGGAGAAGAAGCCGGCGGTTTGGCGGGGCACGTCGGCGAAGTGCAGCTCGGAGATCTTCTCGCCCTTGGACGAGATGGTTTTCCACAGCCCGTCGCCGGGCTTGAGCATGACGTTGTTCTCGGAGAACCGGGCGCCTTTGGCCCAGGGCAGGCTCTTAACGTCATGGGCCACCAGGGCGGCCATGTAGCGGTCGGCCCAGCCGTCCAGGCAGGCTCGGTCGCAGGCGTTGTTCGGCGGCGCGGCGCTGCGTTCCTGGAAGACGACGGAGGCCGCGCTGGACGACCCCGCTATCCCCAGGGCTGCAAGGGCGACGCCTGCGGCCAGTGAAAGCATTCCTAGAGACTTCATGGTCCCCTCCCCTTTGTTCTTTTATCTCAGGACCAGACGACCCCGTAGTAGCTGAAGATCGAATGGTCGACCGGCTCGCGGCGGGGCTCAACGGTCCCGACGATCACCGTGTGGGTAAGCCAGTCGTGCGGGCCCTTCTCCACCTTGAACCTCGGCGTGCAGATGATCTTGCGCTGATATCCGTAGCCGCGGTTCTCGATGTAGATCAGCGTGCCGTCGTCGGCCTCGAGCAGGTAGTGGGCGTTGAGGTCGAGGACCCCGTCCCCCCGCACGAAGGCGTAGTCGGCGCCGCTGGACTCGACGACCTTCCCGTTCAAACGGGGGCCGCGCACGATTCCGCCGCGCGGACCCACGGGGGTGTAGCCCTGGGTGCCGCCCCAGGGCAGGGTCTTGCCCTGCCGGCGGGGGCCGAAGTCGATGCGGGCGTCGAACAGGTGCTCCAGGCTGAGCTTGGCGGTGGACGGCTCCATCACCATGTCCGCCGGTCCGCTGTGCTGTCCCGGCGCCAAGGCCGGCGCGGCCGCGGGCTGACCCGCGAGGGCGGACGTGCCCGCAAGGCCCGCGCCCGCCGCCGCGACCAGGCCAAGCAGGTCGCGGCGGCTGGCGAATTCGTCGTCGGTCATGTTTCCCCCCGGAAGTCTCTTTTTCTAGGCTTTAGGCAGCTGGTCGCCCGGCACCCAGAAGCCGTGGACCTGGCCGGGCAGGCGATAGGGCAGGTGCACGGTGGCCACCGGCCCCGCATCCAGGTGCTGGGTGTCGACGATGACGAGGTCGGAGCGTCCGTTTTCGTTGGTGCGGGTGGCGACGCCGATCAGATAACCGTCGCCCTCCGGCGCGTTCTTGTTGCGCGGCACGAAGGACATCTCCGCCAGGCTGGTGTTCGGGCCCCCGACGAAGGCGCTGGTCTGGCCGGTCTGGTGGTCGACCTTGTGCCAGCGGCCCTGCCCGTTCAGGAAGCCGATGCGGTAGGGCTTGGCGACATAGCGCTCGTCCTGGCGCGCCAGGGAGCCGGTGATCTGCGGATACATCACCTCGTACTTGTAGGTGTCCGCGCCCTTGTCGTTCAGGTCGACGCTCATGCGGGTGATGCGGCCCGCCGACTTGGCCGGATCGAAGGCGCCGTGGACGTTGGGGAAGAAGGGAAACTGGTTGCCGAAGGCCCCGTCCATGTCGACGTAGACCTTCTCGCCGTCGGACCAGGCGCCCATGGTGTGGGTGGCCATCCAGTTCGGACCCTTGAACCAACGGATGTCCTTGCCGTCGCCGCCCCGGCGCATGATCCCGAGCATCGACGAGGTCTCGCCGTCGTAGAACCAGTGCGGACCGCCCGAGCGCAGGAAGTCCATCGAGGTGTTCAGCGGGATGGCGAGGAAGGCGATGTGCCGATCCGTGACCGCGAAGTCGTGGATCATCGACACGTAAGGCGCCTGGATGAAGGCCTGCCAGACCACCCTGCCCTGCCGGTTGGCGGAGAAGACCTCGATGTCCTTGGTCAGCAGCCCCTTGGCCTCGTAGCCGAAGCAGATCATCTCGCCGGTCGCGTAGTCGACCTTGGGGTGGGCGGTGAAGGTCTTGCCCTTCATGCCGCCCTTGAAGGTGTAGTAGTCGTCCACCGTCTCCAGCGTCAGGGGGTTCATCGCCACCGGGGGGCTGTCCTCCTTCAGGGCGAACAGCAGGTTGTGGTGGTAGGCGATCTGGGTGTTGGCCGTGCCGCCCGAGATGTCCTTGACGCTGGGGTCGTTGGTGAAGGGGTTGCGGTAGGTGCCGAACAGGGCGCGCCGGGCCGCGTGCTGGGCCTTCCAGCGCTGGTTCCTGGCGTAGCGGCTCTTGTAGTCGACGTGCCCGTTTTTGATCCGGAACATGCCGATGTGGCCCTCGCCGTCGAAGGCGATGGAGGGCTTTTCCTTCGGGTACTGGGGATCTGGCCCGACCCGGTAGAAGACCCCGTCGAGGTCCGCAGGGAGAGTGCCGTCCACCTCGCAGTCGTAGAGCTCGTTCTCCGAGCGGCTGGCGCCGCCGGTCATTGCGCCGCCGCCGCCGAAGGCGCCCCGCTCTTTGGAAAACTGAACGCCCGCCTCGGCCTGCGTGCCGGTGGCGAGCGCGCCCACGGCGGCCGCGCCGGCGGCGGTCATGCCGAAGAAGGAGCGGCGGTCGATGCCGGCCTCAGGCGTGGTAGCGGAATCGGATTCGGGGCGTGCGCCCCTTTCGGTCTTACGGGTCATGATCCCTCCCCAGGGAACTGTTGTTGACCCGACCCTAGCCCCGACCACCGCTAAGGAGAACAGGGATCAGACGCCGCAGTTCGCCCCGCCGGCGGGCGGTCAGCCCGCGGCGGAGGCCAGGACGATGCGCTGAGGCGTGCGCTCGACCACCTTCATCGAGAAATAGAGTTCCAGCGCCTCGATGAAGGCGCGGGTCTGGTCGACCCGGAAGGCGCCGCTCAGGCGCTGTGAGGCGAGGTCGTTATCGGAAAGCACGATCCTCTGCTCCGTGTAGCGGTTGATCTCGGCGATCGCCTCGCCCAGCGTGGTGTTCTCGAACACCACCACGCCTTCGCGCCAGCTGGTGAAGCGTTCGATGTTCTGCACCCGCCGCATCCGCACCTTGCCGGCGTCGACGGTCAGGAGGTCGCTCGGGGCCATCTCCACGGCGGGGACGTCCGGCGCCGCCTCGGCGCTGACGGCCACCTTGCCCTCGATCAGGGCGACCTGGACGCCGCGGGGGGCGACACGGACGTCGAAACGGGTGCCGTGGGCCACGATGGTGCGGTCGCCGGCCGTGACGATGAACGGCCCCGGCTTGCCCTTGGCGACCTCGAACAGGGCCTGTCCGGCTTCGAGCTGCAGGCGGCGCGCGTCGGGGGTGTAGGTGACCCGGAGGCGGCTGCGGGTGTCGAGCTCCGCGATCGAGCCGTCCGGGAGCACCACCGTCGTCCTCTGCCCCGCGGCGGTCTGGTAGACCTGGGTCACCGGCGCGGGGGCCCTGACCACGGGCGCCTCGGGGGCGGTGCGCGGCTGCATCAGCCACAGGCCCGCGCCGACCACCGCCACGGCGACGCCCGCGGCGACCGCCGGTCGCCAGGGCTGGCGGCCCTTGCGCAGGGAAAGCCGCGCCAGGGTCTCATGGCGCAGGCCGAGCATCTCCGGGGTCTCGGCCACGGCCCGCGCCAGGCCGTGCGCGACCTCGATGTCCTGGAAGCGGTCGGCGTGCTCGGGGCGCGCGGCCAGCCAGCGCTGGAAGGCGTCGCGGGTCGCCCGGCTCACAGGCTCTTCGCGCAGGCGGTCATGCCAGGCGGCCGCCTCGACGGCGGCCGGATCGACCGCGCGATTTTGGTGCGAGGCCTCACGCATCGCGAGGCTCCTTCACGGCGGCCGCGATATGGGCCATCGCCTTGGCGTAGTGCTTCTCGGCCGCGCGCTTGGAGACGCCCACCGCATTGGCCACCACCGCCATCTTCAGGCCGTCGAAGGCGCGCAGGACGAAGACGTCGCGGGTGCGCTCCGGAAGCTCGCGCAAGGCTGCCTGGAAGCGGGCGATCGACTGCTTGCCCGCCAGGATGCGCTCCGGCGACAGCTCGCAGCTTCCGTGCACGACCTCGTCGAACGCGTCGTGGAAATGCCTCTGGCGCACGGCGTCGCGCCGGACGCTGTCGCGCAGCGCGTTGGCGGCGGTGGCGAAGAGGTACTGGTCCGGCTTCTCGATCTCTGACAGGTCCCGCAGGCTGGCCAGGCGAACAAAGACTTCCTGCACAAGATCGGCCGCCTCCGCCTTGTTGCTGACGCGCCTTTCGAAGAACCGGGAAAGCGCCGAGGTGTAGCGGTGCGCCAGGGCGGTCAGCGCCACGCCCTTATCCACGCCGGACGGCCCCTCGGCCGGCCGGACGCCGGGGCGCGGAGCCTCGGGATGATCGCCGATCTGCGCCATCGACTCCCTCCCCCGGCCGACCTCGCCCGCGCCAAACTCGGCGAAAAAAATATGTAAATCAAGCACTTCAAAAGTGTGCGGATTTCGCGATCCCGTGCGTCCTAGTATCCGATGGATCGCCCGGCGGACTCGGCGGGGCCCCGAAAAAGTTTATGAATCCGGATTCGTTATTTCGGCCCACCTGCGTCCTTAGGGACAGGGGAGCCCGCGAACACAAGCGGGCCGCGCGTCGGGAGAGGAACCATGGATCGGGACGGGGGGCGCAGCCTGCGCGCGACTATGCTCATGGGGGCGGCCGTGCTCGCCCTGGCGGCGGCGGGGCCCGCATGGGCCGAGACGGCGAAGCAGCGGATCTCGATCCCGGCGCAGAACCTGACCAGCGCGCTCAGCCAGTTCGCCATGCAGAGCAAGCAGCAGCTCGTCTATTCGCCCGGGGTGGTGGCGGGGCGCAAAAGCCACTCCCTGGAGGGCGACTACACGCCGGAGCAGGCCCTGACCCTGCTCCTCGGCGAGACCGACCTGAAAATCCGCACGACGCCGAGCGGGGCCTTCCTGATCGATGTGGCGACAGTCCCCCAGGCAAGCCCGGCGTCGGTGAGCCCGCCGGCGTCGGGGAGCCCAGTGGCGAGATTGGCGGTGGATCCCAACCCTAACGGCCCTTCGCTGCCGGTAGAGGAGGTCGTCGTAACCGGTTCGCGTGTCGGGCAGGGCTTCGGCATGCCCACCCCGACTCAGGTTCTCTCGACGGAGCTGCTTCAGCAGCGCGGCGCGACCAACGTCGGCGATTTCCTGAACGAACTGCCGTCGTTCCGGCCCAGCACCAACAACCAGGTGGCCACCAACGCCTCGACCGGCCAGTCCTCGCAGGTCTTCGCCGACCTGCGCGCGCTCGGCAGCATCCGGACCCTGACGCTGATCGAGGGACGCCGTGTGGTGCCTTCGTCCACGACGGGTCAGGTGGACCTCAATCTGATTCCCACCGTCATGGTCGACAGGGTCGAGGTGGTAACCGGGGGCGTCTCGGCCGTCTACGGCTCCGACGCGGTCGCCGGCGTCGCCAACGTCATCCTCTCCAAGCGGCTGGAGGGCATCAAGGGCGAGGTTTCGACGGGCATTTCGAACTATGGCGACAATCTGGAACGTCGCTTCGGCCTCGCCGCCGGCGGCCAGTTCAACGAGGGCCGCGGCCACATCGTCATCGGCGGCGAGTATCTGAAGTCGGACGGCATCAAGTCCTATCTGGACCGGGACTGGGGTCGGCTGAACGACGAACGCTATCCCTATCCGGCCAACCGGCCGGCGGGCACGCCGAGCGTGATCTATGCCTACGGCGTCCAGCAGGTGAACTCGCCGCGGGGCGGCGTGGTCAACGGCTCCTGCGCCACCGTGACCTGCAATCCGACGGCGCTTACGGCGACCTCGCCCCTGCGCGGCATCGGCTTCCGGCCGGACGGTTCGGTCTATCCGTTCAGCTACGGCAACGACACTCTCAACACGGGCAACAGCTACAACTTCACGTCCGATGGCGAGCTGACCCGGCCGATCCTTCAGATCGCCCTGCCGGTCAATCGCTACTCGACGGCCATGCACGTCGACTACGACCTCACCAATTCCATCTCGTTCTTTGTCGACGGAATCTATGCGCGCTCAGGCGCGCAATATTCGGCGGCGCGCACACGCGACCAGAACACGACGGGGATCATCATCCGGCGGGACAACGCCTTTCTGCCCACCGGGCTCGCGACCGCCATGGACGCGAACAACGTGAAGTCCGTCTCGATCGCGCGCAGCAACAGCGACTGGAACCAGTCGCAGCCGAAGAGCTACAACACGACCGCCCAGTTCACCGCCGGTTTCAACGGCAAGCTGTTCGACAACTGGAAGTGGAGCCTCTCCTACGCCCACGGGCGCAACGCCTTCGACTCCAAGGTCGGGCCGATCCGCATCGAGGACCGTTACAAGTTCGCCCAGGACGCGGTCTATTATAACCCGACCACCAACGTCATTCTGCCGACCCTGGCGGCCGGCGTCCCGGCTGGCTACGTCCCCGCATGCCGGGCGCTCGTTCCCGGCAGCGCGACCTTCAACGCGACCGCCGCGGCGGGCTGCGTGCCGATGAACCTGTTTGGCGATTTCGCGCCGAGCGAAGCTTCGAAGGCCTGGGTCAGCGGCACGGTGCTCCAGCAGATCACCACCAAGCTGGACACGTTCGCGGGCGAGATCAGCGGCGAGCTCTTCAAGACCTGGGCGGGTCCCGTGACCGTCGCGGCGGGCGGCGAGTACCGCAAGCAGAGCGACCTCCAGGTCGTCGACGACCTGTCAAAGGCGCGGGCGTTCAACTTCTCCAATCCGCAGCCCTACGAGGGCAAGATGTCGGTGAAGGAGGTCTACGGCGAAATCCTCATCCCCCTCGCCAAGGATATGCCCTTCGCCCGCTCGCTCGATTTCAACGGCGCGGTCCGCTACACCGACTACAGCATCAGCGGCGGCATCCCCACCTGGAAGGCCGGCGCCACCTGGCAGCCGATCGAGGGACTTACCTTCCGCGGCACCCTGTCCCGGGACATCCGCGCCCCCAACGGCTCCGAGCTGTTCCAGAACTCCCAGTCCAACAGTCCGCTGATCAACCCCTTCACGGGGGTCAGCCAGGGCACCACCATCTACAACCTGCCCAGCCCGACGCTTCAGCCCGAGAAGGCTGACACCAAGACGGCAGGCTTCGTGCTTGGGCCGAGACTGATCCCGGGCCTGAACTTCTCGCTCGACTATTACAAGATCAAGGTGAATGGGGCGATTTCGGCCCTGAGCACGACCACGATCGTAAACGGATGCACGGCAGAGCTCGCCGCCTCACCCGCCGGGACAGGGTACTACTGCAGCTTCTACAATCGCACCGGAACTGTGGTCAATTTCCTCGCGGTGCAGCGGATAAACCTCGCCTCGCTCATGAGTTCGGGTATCGACTTCAACCTGAGCTACCGCAGACCGTTCTGGGCGGGGAACCTGACGGCGCGCATGTTCGGAACCTACGTCCAGCATCTCACCACGGACGACGGCCTGGGCAGCCTTCGCGCCTCCAACGCCGCCGGCGTCATCCAGACCAAGGGCAGCGTCGTCGATCACGCGGGCCAGGTCGGCGCGGGCGGGACCAGCGACCCCCACTGGCAGCTCAACGGCAGCCTGACCTACGCCGCGCCCCGCTGGTCCGTCACGGCCCAGACCCGCTACGTCGGCGGCGGCCACATCGACAACACCTTGGTCGGGCCGGATGAGTCGGACTACAACGCCGCCTCCCCGATTTCCATCGGCGACAACAATGTAAAGGGCCGTGTTTACCTGAACCTGTCCGGCTCGTTCAATATTATCGACAGCGGATCCAGGCGGTTGCAAGCATACCTGACGATCAACAACGTCACCAATGCTGACCCGCCCTTCCCATCGACGGCCTTGTCCGGGCTCTACGACAAGATCGGGCGCTATTACCGCGGCGGTCTCAGGTTTTCCTTCTAGGGGCGAGGAGTCAGTCGATGGCCAGGAAAGGCGTCACCCGTCACGAGGTGCTGAAGCTGGGAGCGGCCTCCGCCGCCTCCGCCCTGCTGCCCGCCGCCGCCACGGCGGCGCGGCGCGACGGGCGCAAGAACATCCTTTTCATAACCGTCGACCAGCTGCGCTCGCTGGCGGATGTGCCGGCGGCCCTGCCCCTGCCCAATATCTACGGCTTCCGCCGCGGCGCGTGGAACTTCGAGAACTACCACGTGAACCAGGCGCCCTGCGGGCCCTCGCGCTCGGTGATCTACACCGGCCAGCACGTGCAGAAGACCGGCGTCTATACGAACCCCCCGGGGGAATACACGCGGGACATCTACGACGGGCGGGCGGTCATCGAGCTGCCGCCCAGGTTCCCGACCCTGGGGACCATGCTGCGCGAGCAGGGCTACTACACCGCCTATAAGGGCAAGTGGCACCTCAGCGTCATCAACCAGAACATTCCGGGCTATCCTTACGCCGCCAACGCCCTCGATAGCTTCGGCTTCTCCGACTACAACTTCGACGGCGAGGTCTCGGGGCTGACCTGGGAAGGCTACGGCCACGACGGGGTGATCGCGGCCGACGCGGTCGATCTCCTGCGATCGTTCGCCAAGGGCAGGACCGGCGGCAAGCCCTGGTTCTTCGCCATCAACTTCATCAATCCCCACGACATCATGTACCTCGACACGAGCGACGACGGGACGCCGCTCGTGAATCCCGTCGGCCCGACGAAGCCGCCGCCCGGAGAGCTGGTCTACGACAGGGACTGGAACTTCCCGATGCCCCGCAGCTTCTCCGACGATCTGTCGACCAAGCCGGCCGTGCAGAGGCGGTCCCGCCGGGAAGACACCCTGGCGAAGTGGAAGGACTTCCAGAACTACTACTTCAACTGCATCCGCGACGTGGACCGGCACGTGGGCATGGTCCTGAAAGCGCTCGACCAACTCGGCCTGGCCCAGGACACCATCGTCGTCTTCTCCGCCGACCACGGCGAGATGGGCGGGGCGCACGGGCTGAAAGGCAAGGGCGCCTATATGTACAAGGAATGCCTGCGCGTTCCCCTGGTCGTCCGCCACCCTGACGTTCCCCGCGGCGGAACCACCAAGGCCCTCGCCTCGGCGGTCGACCTGACCCCCACCTTCCTGTCGTGGGCGGGCATGAGCGAGGCGGACCGGGCGGCGCGCTACCCCTACCTGAAGGGCGTGGACCTCAGCCGCGACGTGGGCGACGCCCGGGCCCGCTCCCGGCGCGACGAGGCCGGCATCCTCTTCAACTACATGACCCCAAGCGCCGCCACGCCGGCGGGCCGGGCCCGAGGCGGCGTGACCGAAGCGGGGACGCGGGACCTGTATCGCGGCATCTTCGACGGCCGCTACAAGTTCGCCCGCTATTTCGGGGTGGACGGGCACAACACGCCCACGGACTGGGCCTCGCTGTCGTCCAGGAACGACCTCGAGCTCTACGACACGCAGGCCGACCCGGACGAGGTGGTGAACCTGGCCAACGATCCGGCCAGGCGCGACACCCTGCTGGCGCTGAACACCAAGCTGAACGCCATGATCGCGCGGGAGGTCGGGGTCGACGACGCCAGCATCTACAGGAACCGGGTCCCGGCGCCGCCGCCCGCGAACGCCCGCCCCCCGCGCGGAGGGGCGGACTAGGCGCTAACGCGGCGCCTCGACCGCCGAGGCCGGGGCGCGGCTCGGAAGCTGACGGATGGTCTTACCGTCGGGCATGGTCGCGCTGACCATGAACCCGCCCTTGCGGCCGTCCTTGAGGGGATAGTAGCCCACCTTGATCTTGTCGCCGGGCTTGAGGCTGTGCTTGTCCCAGCCGGAGCGGCCCAGGTAGTTGGGGCTCATCCCCTCCAGCCCGTAGCGGTCCATGCCGCCTTTGCCGTTGGGCACCTGGAACCACGTCCAGACATGGGGGTTTGTCCACTCGAACTGCTCGACCGTGCCGGTGAGGGTCGATTCCTCGCCCCATTTGAACATGGCGGTCGAGTGGTGAGCGGCGGCGGATCCGGCGGCGGCGAGCACCGCGGCCGCGGCGGCGAAGGCGATCGTCCTCAAGGCGTTCGTTTTCATGTCACTTACCCTTGGATTTGCTGGTGCTGCTGGCCTTGGCCTTCGGCGCGGGCCTGGCCTTCGCCGCCGGCTTGGCGGGCGGCTCGTCGAGCTTCATGAACGGGCGGCCGAACTCGTCGGCGCCGTCGTGATTGTTCTCGTGGCACTCGTATTCCTTGATGTCCCACTCCCGGTGCCGGACGTAGTTGGTGGTCTGGGTCCACGGCTTGGCCAGCACTTCCGGATCGGTGATGACGGTCTGGATCTGCAGGTTTTCCGGCCCGGCCAGGCGAATGCGTTCCTCGATCTTCAGCTTGTCGGAGTGGCCGATCCCCTGGGCGATGGTCGCGTCCTTCACCAAGCCGATGGTGGTGGCGACCAGGGTGTCGCCCTCCCAGTGGGCCACGCTGTAACCCTGGAAGGTGAGGTCCGGGTCTTCCGGCAGGGGCCGCCCGTCGAGGAATAAGCGACGCATCATGTGGTCGGTCTCGATCGCCACCGTCACCTTGCCGGGGGTGAACAGGAACTCGATCGGATAGGGCAGGCGCATGCTGCCCGGGGGCGAGACCTGGACGCAGTTGGCCGCCTGCGTCTGGGTGTTCTCGCCCTTGGCCTGGGCCGCCTTGAAGGCCGCCAGCTTGGCCGCGTAGGGCGGGGTCAGGACCGCCTCCTCGGGCCGGGCGCGGCCCCCACCGCCGCCGGGCATCCACACCCCGCCCCAGTCGGGCAGCTTGGCGATGGAGTCCCAGCTGTTGCCGGGGGCGTCGGACTTGTAGGGGGCCGGCAGGGGCGCGGCCGGCGCCTGGGCGGCGGCCGGGGACAGGGCGGCGGTTGCGAGGACCGCGGCGCCCATCAGTACGGAAAGACGAAGGCGTTCGGTCATGAGCGGTTCCTAGCGGGCCTCTGCGGGCGCCATGCTCCTTAGCATTGCTCCGGAAGCCTCGCCCTTCAAGGTCGAGGTGCGGCGCTAGACGCGCGCGATCTGGGCCCGCCAGCTTTCGGGGGTCCGCTCGCCTTCGAAGCCGGGCTGGTAGAGGCGGTCGGTGTAGCGGAAGTCGCCGGGCGCCAGGTTGCGCAGGAACTCGTCGCGGATGAGGGCGGAGGCCCCCTCGGCGTGCCAGACCTCGCCGAAGGCGCGGGTCTCGCGCTGGATGCGCCGGGTGCGCGGTAGCCGGAGGGATTCGAAGGCGTGGAAGGCCGCTTCCACATGATCGGCGATATCGCCCCGGCGGACATAGTGGCCGACCACCGCGCCCAGGGCGGCGGCGTCTTCCAGGGCCTGGCAGCCGCCCTGGCCCACGAAGGGCAGGATCGGGTGGGCGGCGTCGCCGACCATCAGGGCGCGGCCCTTCACCCAGGTGGGCGCGGGCGGGCGCTCCTTCAGCTCGAAGCGGGCGTTGCTGGCCAGCAGCGCCGGCAGGGCCGAGCGCAGGGCCGGACAGGCGCCCTGCATGGCCTCAGCGAACTCCTCCTTGCTCCCCCACTCCGCCTCCCCGGCGAGGAAGCGGCGGCTGAGGATGCCGGCGAGCTGATTGAACACCTCGCCCCGGCGGACCGGGTACTGCATGGCGTGCATGCCGGGGCCGACCCAGGCCATGACGTCGCCGCTGGTCTCCTGCCCCACCGCATTGGACCAGGGCATGATCGAGCGGAAGTCGATGTAGCCCGAGGCTACCGGCTCGTCGTCGCAGAACAGGGCCCTGAGCTTGGAGCCGATGCCGTCGGCGGCCAGGACCCCTGCCCCATCGTAGGAACTGCCGTCGGCGCAGCGGGCGACGGCCCTGTCGGTGTCGATCTCGACGACTTCCTTGCCGGTGACGAGCTCGACGCGCCCCGTCGCCAGGCAGGCGTCGCGGATGATCTGGAGCAGGTCGTTGCGGTGCAGGGTGATCCAGGGGCCGCCGTAGCGGGCGACGAAAACGGCGTCGAACTCCAGGGTGGTCAGGGTCTCGCCGGTGACCGCGTGCATGAAGCGCAGGCGCGGCGGGCGGTAGCCCACGGCCTCGATCGCCTCCATCACCCCGAGGCCCGCCAGGACTCGGGAGGCGTTGGGCGCCATCTGAATGCCGGCGCCGATCTCGCGGAACTCGGCGGTGCGCTCCAGCACCCGCACCGTCACCCCGGCGCGGGCGAGGGCCAGGGCGCAGGCCAGGCCGCCGATCCCCCCGCCCGCGATGACGAAGTCGGTCCGGGCTTCAGCCGCCACGGGGGGGCTTCTCGAACAGCAGGGCCTTGGTGAGGAATGCCTGGTCGCGGTCCTTGAGCGCCAGCCCCGCCGCGCCGAACAGGGCCACGAGGTCTGTGGCCTGGTAGCCCGTGTAGTAGGGCTCGTGGAAATGCAGGGGGAAGTATTCCAGCAGGCGCGCCAGGTGCGGCTCATCCTCGGCCTGGACCGAATCGGCGAAGGCTAGGACCCCGCCGGGCTTCAGCACCCGCGCCATCTCGGCGGCCACGGCCTTGCGGATCCTGGGCGGCAGCTCGTGGAACAGGAAGATGCAGGTCAGCCCGTCCAGGCTCTCGTCGGCGAAGGGCAGGCGCTCGGCGGCGGCCTGGATAGTGGCAAGGCCGCTGCGCCTGTGGGCCTCGGCCAGATAGGCGGGCGAAAGGTCCAGGCCCGCCACGAAGGCGCGGGGAAAGGCGGCGGTCAGGTCGTTCAGGAAGGCGCCGGAGCCGCAGGCCAGGTCCACCAGTTTCAGCCCACGCTGGTCGCGGTCGCGCCAGGCCCGGGCCAGCAGCGAGAGAGCCCGGCGCCGCATGGGTCCGGCCGCCCCGGTGAACAGGACCTCCACCTGAGCCTCGTAGCGGCGGGCGCTGTCCTCGGTGAACCAGCCGCCCGACTGGTAGTGGAAGTTCTGGCGGTAATAGGCTGGGAAGGCTTCGGATTCGGCTTCGCTGCGAGCCTCGGTGGCGTCGTCCCGGCGGCGGCGATCCTCCACCTCGCGCGCGTCTGCGATCACGTCGAGCGCCCGGCGGACAGCGCCCACGGGATCGGCCGGCCCGGCTTCGGACACTGGATAGAGTCCGGCGGCGACGTCCGCGGCGTCCTTGGCGAAGGCCTCGCGCAGAATCTTCTGCAGGTAGCCCTTGGGTGGGGGCGGATTGTCGGAGGTGAAGCGGGGCCTGGCGTTGTCGCCCTGGCGCTTGGGCGGCCGGTTGACGACGCGGACGGCGGCGGCGTTGGCGCTCCACCAGGCCGTCTTCAGCAGCGACAGGCCGTCCTGGACGCGGGCGTCCACGGCGAAGGCGCGGCGCGGCGACGGCTTTCCATTGGCCTGCATGGGTCTCACCAGATCAGCGGACGAACACCCCGACCAGCTCGATATGGGGCGACCAGAGGACATGGTCCACCGGTTTGACGCGACGGCTCACCTTTGAGCTTTGCGGGATCGACATTCAAGACGAGTATGACGACTGTATTTGTGCGCGATGCGTGTGCGAATCGCACTCGCACTTCTTCGGTTCGGGGGACTCTGATGGCCTTGACGTTTACGCAACTGGTCGCGGCTTGGACCGCAGCCACGGACGGCATCGCGCCGGACGACCTGACGACCGCGGTGCTGAGCTCGCTGGCGGTTCAGATCGCCTCGGGGACGGGCACCGACACCCAGGCGCTGACCTACATCATCAACAACGCCGACAAGACCACGGCGATCGCCAACCTCTCCTACCTGTTCTTCACGGACAAAACTCCGACCAAGGCGGGGCTCGACTACCTGGTCAATTCCACGGTCAACGCGAACGACCTGAACGACCCCTACTACGCAAAATTCGGACTTGAGAACCGCGCCATCAACTTCGCCGCCAACCTCGGCATCCTGGGCGAAGGCGCGGCCGCCTTCGCAGCGACCTACGGCTCGATGAGCTTCGCAGCCTATGTGGGGGCCATCTACGAGGAGATCGTCGGCTCGGCCTTCGCCACCCTGGCCGGGATCAACCCCATCCTCGCCATCGCCGACATCGTCAGCCGCCAGGCGGCGCTGACCCAGATCGCCCGCGACGCGAAGATGATCACCGCCACCTCGACGGCCGCCCAGATCGACCTGGCGCTGAAGGCCGCCACCGCCGGCTATCTGATCGGCGAGGCGATGAAGGCCGACGTCGGCCAATATGCAGCCGCCTCCAACAACTTCACCTATAATCTGATCCAGGGCACGGCCACCTTCAACGCCGACATCGTCACGACCTATGCCGCGCTCGGCGGCGGCCTGGGCTCGCCCGTCGTGCCCTACATGGTCGCCCCGCCGCCGCCGGTGAACCAGACCCTGCGCCTCACGATAGCGGCCGACACCCTTACCGGCGGCGCCGGTAATGACGCCTTCAACGCCAGCGATCTCGCCGCGGACGGGGTGACCCGCGCCGCTGTCTTCAACCTCGCCGACAACCTCAACGGCGCGGGCGGCACCGACACCCTGACCATCACCTCGGTGACGGGCGCCGACTACACCCTGCCGCTGGCCACGGTTGCGGCCATCGAAATCGGCTCCATCACTGGCGACAAGGCCGTCACGGCCAACACCTCGACCTGGACCGGCCTGACCCAATTGTCGGTGGCGACCGGCGGCTCCGCCACCGTCACCGCCCCGGCGACCAGTACGGTGGCCGTGACTACCGCCGCGCTCGGCTTGGGCACGATCACCGTCAACGGCGGCTCCAACATCTCCGTGTCGGCCACGGGCGCGAATGCGAACGGCGCCGCCGCGGTCGCCATCGGCGCCACGACCGTCCCGACCGGCACGGTCACCGTCAATCTCACCACCACCACCGCGGGCGGCGCGGCCGGCACGGTCACGGTGAAGGGCGGAACGAGCGTCAACATCAACCAGACGGCGGTCAATCCGTTCAACACCACCCTGACGCATGGCGCCGTGACGGTCACCGGCACCGCCTCGACCACAGCCGTGACGGCGACGGCGACGCCTACGGCCACGGCTGGAGCCGGGACCTCCGGCGTGACCGCAGGCACGGTGACCATCACCGACGTGAACGGCGGCGGGGCGTCGACAACGAACGGCACCATCACCACCGTCACCGCCGACACCTACACAACCATCGGCATTTCGGACAACGCCCTGACCACCCTCAGCCTGACGCGGGGCTCGGGCAACATCCTCATCGACAACTCGAGTTCCCTGGTCACCGTCACCAACAAGACGCTGAACCTGACGGCGAACGGGCTGACAGGGGGCACCCTCGACGACGCCGACATCTACACCAAGCTGAACGTGACGACGGCGGGAGCGGCCTCGACCCTGGCGAACATCACCCTCGGCGCCCTGACCACCCTCACTGTGGCGGGCACGCAGGTGCTGACCCTGATCTCCACCGCGGGCATGAGCGCCCTGACGACCGCGACGATCAGCGGCTCGGCCGGCCTGACGGCCAACCTTTCGGGCGCGACGGTGACGGCGGTCGACACCTCGGGCTCGACCGGGACCACCACGGTCACCGTCGACACCTCCAAGGCGACCTTCACCGGCGGCGCGGGCGTGGACAAGGTGACCTCCTCGGCGGTGACCACCGGCAAGGCCATCTCGCTCGGCGGCGGGGACGACATCTTCGTCCTCGGCGCCTCGACCACCCCGACCGCCACCATCGACGGGGGCGGCGGCACGGGCGACACCCTCAGCATGACCGCGGCCTTCTACAACGCCAATGCGGCGGGCATCCTCACCAAGATCACCGGCTTCGAGCGGGTGGAGCTGACCGCCCCCGGCAATACGACGATCGACCTCACCACGCTCGGCCTCGTCAACTATGTGCTCACCAGCGGCGGCAACACCCTGACGCTCGACAAGCTGGCCGCAGGCGGCACCCTGGCGCTGAACGGGACCGGTACGGTCACGACCCTCGGGGCGCAGAATTTCGGCGGGACCACCGACACGCTGAACCTGGTCCTGACCTCCGGCGCCGGCGCCATGAACGTCGGTACGATCAACGGGCCGGGCGCCGAGACCCTGGCGATCACGACCGCCGACACCCAGACCACCCCGACCAACCCGCTCTACACGGCGGTGGTGGTCGACGCCGCCACCAAGGGGATCACTGTCACGGGGAACGCGGGGCTAAGCCTGGTCCAGGCCTCGACGGCCCTGACCTCGGTCGACGCCAGCGGCATATCGGCCGGCGCCTTTACCTGGACCTCCGGGGCGCTGGCGGCCGCGGCCGTCGTCAAGGGCAGCGCGACTGGCGTCAACACCGTCACCTTCTCCGCCGCGACGGGCGGCGCCGTGACCTACACCGGCGGGACCGGAAACGACCTCATCACCGCCGCCAACGGCAAGGACAACGGTCTGACCCTGGGCGCGGGCAACAACTCGGTGACGGGCACGACCGGCAACTTCACCATCACCGCCCTCGGCGGCAACGACACCGTCACGCTTTCCACAGGCAACAACAACGTCAACCTGGGCGACGGAACCAACGGCTTCACGGCGACCAACGGGAACAACACCTATACCGGCGGTTCGGGGGCTGACACCGTCAACCTCGGCAACGGCGCCAACACCGTCAACCTGGGCGACGGCGCCAACATCTTTAACGGTGGCAATGGGGGCACGACCTATACCGGCGGCAGCGGCGCCGACACCGTCACCGTGACCGGGGGAACCAACACCATCGGCCTGGGCGACGGCGCCAACGACTTCACCGGCGGGACCGGGGTCGACACCGTCACCGGCGGAACGGGCACGGATCGCCTCAACCTCAGCGCCGGCGCCGACAACCTGACCGGCGGGGCGGGCGTGGACACCTATGTGCTGAGCGCGGGCGTGCTCGCCTCGGCCGACATCACCACCATCAGCGACTTCACCACCGGCGTAGGCGGAGACAAGGTCGAGGCCACCAAGGCGTCGATGAACGGTACCGCCGGCACCTACGTCGCCGGCGCCGCGGGCAGCCTCGTTGCGGCGACGGCCTACGGCGTGATCGTGCTCACCGGTACGGGATACGCCAACGTCGGCGCGGCCGAGGACGCCGTGGCGGCCCAGAGCACCTCGGCGACCGGCGCCCTGGTGGTCTATTTCGACACCACCTTGAACAAGGCCCAGATGTTCTACGACGCCGACATCGACGTCGATAACAACCTCGCGGCGGGGGCAGCGGTGGCCACCTTCAACAACATAACCGTCGTGGGGAGCATGACCGGCTTCGACACGACCAACTTCGCCCTTCTCTAGGGTCGGATCGGTTACCGGCGGAGGCCGTGGCTGCCCCAGAAGCAGCCGCGGCCTTTCGCTTTTCGGGAACTAGCGGACGAACACCCCGACAAGTTCGATGTGTGGCGACCAGAGGAACTGGTCCACCGGTTTGACGCGATCGAGGCGGAAGCCGCCGGCGATCAGGATCGCGGCGTCGCGGGCGAAGGTGGCCGGATTGCAGGAGACGCCGACGACGGTGGAGACCTTGGACTCCGCGAGCTGGGCGGCCTGTTCGGCGGCGCCGGCGCGGGGCGGGTCGAACACGACCACGTCGATCTTCTTCAGCTCGGCGGCCAGGACCGGACGGCGGAAGAGGTCGCGGGCCTGGGCATCGACGGGCTTGAGGCCGGGCGCGGTGGGCAGGCCCGCCTTCAGGGCGGCGATGGCCTCAGGCGACGAGTCGGCGGCCAGGACCGGGGCGATATCGGCCAGGGGGAAGGTGAAGGTCCCCGCCCCGCAGAAGAGGTCGGCGATACGGTTCGCGCCCGCCGCCGCCTCGCAGATGAAGGCGGCCATGGCAGTTTCCGCGGCCTGGCTGGCCTGGAGGAAGCCGCCGGGGGGCAGGACCACCCTACCCCGCCCGAACTGCACCACCGGCTGCATGGCGCCGTAGAGCATCTCGCCGCCTAAGGTGACGCGGGCGAAGCCGGCCTCGGCGGCCCGGGCGGCGACCTCGCGGCCGGCGTCAGCGGAAAGACCGCCTGAGCGGCGCTCCACCCCGGTGACATCCACGTCGATGCCGGTCCCGGTCAGGGTCACGTGCAGCATCGGGGCGGACTTGGGGCTCTGGAAGAAGGGCGGGGCCAGGCGACGCAGAGCCGGAAAGGCGGCGACCAGGCGCGGGTCGGCGATGGGGCAGACCTCGATGGGCACGAGGTTCCAGGAGCGGCGGGCCTTGTAGCCGACCACCGCGGCGGCCCTGGAGCCCTTGCGGGCGTGCAGGGCGACGCGCCGACGACTGCCGGGCGCGGCGGCGAAGGCCTCCACGAAGTTCGTCTCAATGCCCTCGCGGGCCAGGGTCAGGCGGATCTGCTCGACCTTCCAGGCGAGGTAAGGGGCGTGGGACCAGTGCTGCAGGCTGCAGCCCCCGCAGGCGCCGAAGTGCGGGCATGGCGGCTCCACACGCTCGGGGCTGGGGGTGAGGATCGACTCGACCTCGGCGCGGTCCCCCGCGACGCGGGCCATGACCCGCTCGCCCGCCAAGGTCAGGGGCGTGTAGATTCGGCCCGAGGCCACGCCGTCGCCCTGGGCCCCTACCAGGTCGATCAACAGCTCCACCGGCTCGGAAAAGGCCGGCTCGGGGCGTGCGGCGGGGGGGCGGGACAAAGGGGGCTCCAGTCGGGCGCGCGATGCATCCATGCCCGCGACGGCACGTTCTAGGACATCCACGCCGTCAGTTCGCCTTTTCCCGTCATTCGGGGCCGGCCGGTTTGATGAACAAAGATGAACGGCCTGCTCAACCACCGTTCAGGCAGCAGGGTCGATAACGGCGGCAACAGAGGCGCAGGACGCGCCGGTACAGCACTCAGGAGTAGGGACATGACCAGCAAGAGCATCATCGCCAGGGCCGTCGCCGCGACCGTCGCCGTCGCTGCCGTCGCGGGCGCCGCCGCGCTGCCCTCGACCGCCTCGGCCCAAAGCTATTGCAGCAACAACACCGGCGCGGGCGTGGTCGTCGGCGGCCTGGCCGGCGCGGCCATCGGCAATTCGGTCGCCGCCCGCGGCCACCGCACCGACGGCGGCATCGTCGGCGGCCTGCTCGGCGCCCTGGTGGGCGGCGCGGTCGGCTCGAACTCGCGCAACTGCGGGTCCTCGTACGGCAACACCGCCTACGACAGCCGCTACTACGACAACGGCAGCAGCGGCTATTACGACCAGGGCTATTACGACCGCGGCTACGCCAGCCCCACCTACGCCAGCCCCGCCTACGACAGCGGCTACTACGGCTCCAGCTACTACGCCCCGGCGCCGACCTACTACGCCCCGGCCCCGCGCGTTGTGGTGGTCCCGGTCCCGGCCTACCGCAGCGGCGGCGGCTACTACGACGGCGGCCGTCGCAATCATCGCGGCCGCTGGTAGCCGACACAGAGCTTAGGGCGCGATCCTCCCCCGGCGCGCTCTAGGAGATCGACTGCCGGCTCTCCGCCCCCTCGCCGGCCGTCGAAAAGCGAGGCCGTCCGCCCATATGTCCCGGGCGGGCGGCCTTTCGTTTTTCACCTCTCCCCTTGCGGGAGAGGCGGACGGGCGAAGCCCGCCGGGAGAGGGGATCTGCTAGCTGACCGTTTCCAGCCTCGCGAGGGCGGCTTCCAGCTTGGCCTTGGCTCCTTGCGCCTCGGCCATGCGCTCGCGGTTCTCCACCACCACCGCCTCAGGGGCCTTGGCCATGAAGTCGGCGTTGTCGAGCTTCCTGGCCGTGCGGGCGATGTCGTCGGCGTGGCCGGCGATGGCCTTGGTCAGGCGGGCCTTCTCGGCGGCGAGATCGATGAACTGGGCGATGGCGAGCGCTCCGGTCGCCTCCCCGGCCACGAACAGGACCGCGCCCGCGGGAGCGGCGTCGGCCTCCTTGACGCTGTCGAGACGGGCGAGGCTGAGCAGGCGGTCCCGGTTGCGGGACAGGCGGGCGCGTGTCGCCTCGCTGGCGCCCACCAAGGTCAGGGGCGCGCGAGCCGACGGCGGCACGTTCATCTCCGAGCGGATCGAGCGCACCTCGCTCACGAGGTCGATCAGCCAGTCCACTTCCGCCGCCGCATCCGCGTCGATCCACGCCGGGTCGAGCACCGGCCAGGCGGCCTCGATCAGCAGCGATTTGCGCGGCGGACCGAACTCGGCGGTCTCGCCCCACAGGGCCTCGGTGATGAAGGGGGCGACGGGGTGCAGCAGCTTGAGCGCCTGGTCCAGGGCCCAGGCGGCCATGGCGCGGGTCTCGGCCTTGGCGGCCTCGTCCTCGCCGTTGAGGATCGGCTTGGCGAGCTCCAGATACCAGTCGCAGAAGACGTTCCAGACGAAGCGGTAGAGGGCCGTGGCCGCCTCGTCGAAGGCGCGGGTCTCCAGCGCCTGCGTGACCGCCTGGGCCGTCTTGACGGTCTCGCCGCGGATCCAGCGGTTCAGGGTCTCGCGTGCCGCGCCCGGATCGAACTTCGGGTCGGAAACGCACTCGTTCATCTGGCAGAAGCGGGCGGCGTTCCACAGCTTGGTGCCGAAATTGCGATAGCCTTCAACGCGCTGCTTGGAGAGCTTTATGTCGCGCGCCTGCCCCGACATGGCGGTCATGGTGAAGCGCAGGGCGTCGGCCCCGTACTCGTCGATCAGGTCGAGGGGGTCGATCACGTTCCCCTTCGACTTGGACATCTTCTGCCCCTTCTCGTCGCGGACCAGGGCGTTGATGAACACCTGGCGGAAGGGGACCTCGCCCATGAAGTGCAGGCCCATCATCATCATCCGGGCGACCCAGAAGAAGATGATGTCGAAGCCGGTGACCAGGGTGGTGGTCGGGTAGAAGCGCTTGAGATCGTCGGTCTGTTGCGGCCAGCCCATGGTCGAGAAGGGCCACAGGCCCGAGGAGAACCAGGTGTCGAGGACGTCCTCGTCCTGAGTCAGGGACTTGCCCCCGGCGGCCGCGACCGCTTCGGCTTCGGTCTCCTCGACGTAGATATTGCCCTCTGCGTCGTACCAGGCGGGGATGCGGTGGCCCCACCAGAGCTGGCGCGAGATGCACCAGGGCTCGATGTTCCGCATCCACTCGAAATAGGTCTTCTCCCAGTGGCGGGGCTCGAAGACGGTGCGCCCGTCCTCGATCGCCTTGATCGCGGGCTGGGCCATGGTCTTGGCGTCCACGTACCACTGGTCGGTCAGGTAGGGCTCGATCACCACCCCGGAGCGGTCGCCGTGCGGGACCACATGGCGGGTCGGATCGATCCCGCGCAGGAGCTCCAGCGCTTCCATCCGCGCGATGATCGCCTTGCGGGCGACGAAGCGGTCCATGCCCTGGAATTCGGGGGGCACAGCCTCGTTCAGGTGGGCGTCGACGGTCAGGATGTTGATGGCCGCCAGGTTGTGGCGCTTGCCGACCTGGAAGTCGTTGAAGTCATGGGCGGGGGTGATTTTCACCGCGCCGGAGCCCTTCTCGGGGTCGGCGTAGGCGTCGGCGACGATGGGGATCAGCCGGTCGGCGATGGGCAGGCGCACCATCTTGCCGATCAGATGCGTGTAGCGCTCGTCGTCGGGGTGCACGGCGACGGCGGTGTCGCCCAGCATGGTCTCGGGCCGGGTGGTGGCGACCACGATCTCGCCGGAGCCGTCCTCGAGCGGATAGGCGAAGCGCCAGTAGCTGCCGTCGACCTCGCGCTGCTCGACCTCCAGGTCGGAGATAGCGGTCTGGAACTGCGGGTCCCAGTTCACCAGCCGCTTGTCGCGGTAGATCAGTCCCTGCTTGTGCAGGGCGACGAACACCTTGCGCACGGCGGCCGAGAGGCCGTCGTCAAGGGTGAAGCGCTCGCGGGACCAGTCGCAGGAGGCGCCCAGGCGGCGAAGCTGGCGGGTGATGGCGCCGCCGCTCTCGGCCTTCCATTCCCAGACCTTGTCCAGGAAGGCTTCGCGGCCCAGCTCGCGCCGGCCGATATTGCCCGAGGCGGCGAGCTGGCGCTCCACCACCATCTGGGTGGCGATGCCGGCGTGGTCGGTGCCCGGCAGCCAGAGCACCGCCTCGCCCTTCATCCGGTAGAACCGGGCCAGGACGTCCTGCAGGGTGTTGTTGAGCGCATGGCCCATGTGCAGGGAGCCGGTGACGTTCGGCGGCGGGATGACGATGGAGAAGGCCTTGGCGGCCGGGTCGCGCGCGATGGCGCCGTCCGGCGAAAAGGCGCCGGAGCTTTCCCACGCCTCGTACAGGCGCGGCTCGACGGTCTTGGGATCGAAGGTTTTTTCAAGCATGGGAACCGACGGCGCTACGGGTTAGCGCCGCCTCTGGCAAGTCCTAAGGGATGGGACGGGCGGCTGGGTGCGCCGGAAGCGCGCCTATCTGCGGCCCGTCATATTCGCCGGCGGGAGATCCGCTCGACCTCTGCCTGGACCTGAGCCTCGACAATGCTGGGCAGGTTGCGGTCCAGCCAATCCTTCAGGAGCGGCTTCAGCATCTCGCGCACCACGTCCTCGAGGGTGTGCCCCTCGGCGGGCATCAAGACCGTGCGGGCAAGCTGGCCGAAGGCCGAGGCCGCCTCGTCCGCCGCGGGGGCGGACATCAGGGAGTCTTCGTCGTCGGGGGCCGACATGACCGCCGCCCGCGGCGCGGGGGCCGGGGCCCGCGCTTCCACCGGAGCGACCACATCCAGGTCGCCGATCGAATGGCGCGCCGCAGGCTCCAGAAGGGCTTCCGGCTCGGGTTCGGGCTCGGGCTCGACCCGTTCGGTCAGCTCGAGGACATCGTCGTCGTCCTCGGCGAACACGGTCGCCGGCTCGGGCTCCGGCTCGACAACGGTGAGGACAGGCGGCTCCTCCTCGGCGGGAGCGGCCTCCACGGCCGCTGGAGGCGTCGCCTCGCCGGTGTCCGCCGGGGCGTCATCCTCGGAGATGATGCGGCGGATGGAGGCAAGGATTTCCTCCATCGTCGGTTCCTGAGGACTGGGATCTGCCATGGCGGGGACCGTTCGTGAATCGGGTGGGCGTAACCCAGCCTAGGCCGTGGCGCGCGATCCTGCAATTTGTCCGAGAGCGCCGCGTAAACGGCGTTTCGTCACGGCGCCGGAGTCGCGCGCGGCGTGGTCGGAACGGCGGTCGAATACGGGGCGTCCACGGGCGGCGCCGTGTTGGCCTGCTGCATCACCACGGCCGCTCCCGGGAGCTGCGGCGCAGGGATCGGCCGGCTCGGATCGGGGTCGGCGGGAGCGCCCATGCTGTCGAGCGACTGGACCAGGTGCTCCCACGGCACGGCGCCTTGGTTCTTCACCTCGTCGAAGGAGGCGGTGGGGTCGTAGACCGGCGCGCCGGTGACGACCCTGGCGACCTCCAGCCGGCCCATGTTGTTGAGCAGGGCCGCCTCGGCGACATAGCGGTCGCGCCGGGCCTGGGCCAGGGCGAGCTCGGCGTCGCGCAGGCGCTCCTGGGCGATCAGCACGTCGAGGGTGGTCGACAGGCCGACCCGGTACTGCTCGCGCATGCCGTCGAAAGCGACGGTGGCGGCCTTCACCCCCTCCTCGTCGGAGGAGACGTTGGCGCGGGCCGACAGCATGGAGTTCCAGGCCTGGGAGACGCTCTGCACCACGGCGCGGCGGACCGACTCGATCTGGATACGGTCCGAGTTGTTGTTCTCCAGCGAGCGGCGGACGTTCGAGCGGATCACCCCGCCGGAGAACAGGGGCTGGGTCACGGTCGCCTGGGCCGACACGGCGCGGCTGTAGTCGCGCACGTCGAAGGGCGCGACCTGGCCGGAATAGCCGAGCGAGGCGGAGAGGGAGACGGTCGGGAGGCCGGCGGCCTTGGCGCCGGCGACGCGGGCGCGGGAGGCTTCCTCGGTCAGGCGAGCATGGCGCAGGTCCGGGTTCTCGGCCTCGGCGGCGTCGAAGGCCTGGTCGATGGTGACCGGCAGGCCGGGCAGGTTGGCCGGCTCGACCAGGTCGCCGGGGTTGCGGCCGACCAGGGTGGCGTAACTTGCACGACTATTTTGCAGGGTGGCGGTCGACGAGGAAAGCTGGGCCTTGGCGGCGGCGAGCTGGGCCTGGGCCTGGGCCACGTCGGTGCGGGTCACCTGTCCGACCTCGAAGCGGGTCTGGGTCTCGTTGAGCTGCTGGGTCAGGAGCTCGACGTTGTTCTGACGGATACCGAGGATGGTGAAGTCGCGGCGGACATCCTCGAACGCCTGGACCACGGCCTGCAGGATGTCGCCCTCGATCCCGCGCAGGCCTTCGCGGCCGGCCATCACGCCGGCCATCGCCGCCCGCACTTCTGCCGAGGTGCGGCCGCCGGTGAAGATCGGCTGGGAGGCGCTGAGGCTCACCCCGCCGGAATTGCTGTCGCCCAGCCCGCTGGTGTCGCTGTAGCGCATGTTGCCGGAGACCGAGACGGACGGCCGCCAGCCGGCGCGGGCGACGACATAGGTCTCGTCGAGGGCGCGCTGCTGGGCGCGGGCCCGCTGCAGGGTCGGATTGGACTGGTAGGCGAGCGCGATGGCGTCGGCCAGGGTCTCGGCGTGGGCCGGCATTGCAGCCCCGCCCGCCAGGGCCGCGACCGCGGCGCCCGCCATGAGGAGCGTCGCCGCCCGAGTCTTGATACCCATCAACAACTCCCGACTCCGACCTACCGGGCGCGTAGCCCGACCGAACCCCATCGCGAGGGCATCGGCCTCCACGACTTCAATGTGCGCCTTCAGAACGTGAAACCCGGAGCGGCCTCGAAACCCGCCATGATCGGCGGGGTGGCATCGAAAAGCTCCCGTCGGGCCGCAATCCCGTCGTCGCCTCGCAGATACAAACGCGCCTTGCCCACAGGTCCGTCGCGCTCCACCACCCCAAGTCGCCCCCCGTGACCGACCGCGGCAATCCAGGCGGCCGGAGCGCGGGTCACGGCGCCCTCGCTGATGATGATGTCGTAGGGGCCGTCCTTGCCCGCGTGAGCGAGGTCGCCGGAGATGACGGTGACCGTCTCGCCGGCCAGGGCCTGGCGGGCCGCGTCCGTCGCCTTGCCTTCCGGCTGGAGGGCGGTGACCCGGCAGCCCATGCGGGCGAGGATCATGGCGGCGTAGGGCGCGGCGATGCACAGGGCCCGCTCGCCGGGGCGGGGGTAAATCCCCTGCAGCAGCTTGGACACGTCCCGCGGCTCCATCAGGAACCAGCCGGGAGCGTACTCGAGCGCCACTTCGGCGTAGGCGAGGTGGTCCCGGCCCGCCGTGCAGAAACGCTCGCGCGGCGCCTCGCGCATGGCGTCCTGGACGTCGAGATCGCTGACGTCGTTGGTGCGGACCTGGTTCTCCACCATGTTGGTCCGCGCCGCGGTGAAATCGAGCGTCATTCCGGCCTCTTGCCGCCCAAGCTTGCTTAAAGACGGCCGCTTATAGGGCCCCCACGGAGCCGAAGGCAATCGGCCCCAATCGTGTGTTAGCTCGCCTTGCCGCTCGCACGCGGTTCTGTTAGCGCTGCGCCACCTGAAGCGGCCGGCCTGGTGGCGGAGTGGTTACGCAGAGGACTGCAAATCCTCGCACCCGAGTTCGATTCTCGGCCAGGCCTCCAAACCCGCCCCCACGCGGGTCCGAAACCCAGCCGATGTCTCGGACGTCAGCTCCGCTCAGGCCAGGATCAAGCTTCCGGCGCGCGCAGGTTGATTGCGGACTCGCGCCCGTCGCGACCCTTTTCGAGGTCATAGCTGATGCGGTCCCCTTCCATGGGGTCGCCATGACCTGCGCGTTCAACCGCGCTGATGTGGACGAACACATCCTTGCCGCCGCCTTCGGGCTGAATGAAGCCGAAGCCTTTGGCCGGATTGTACCATTTGACGACGCCAGTCGGCATTGCAGTCTCCTAAGCGCCGGCCACGGAACAGCTCTGCGGCCGGAAGCGCATTTGAATTGGGCTCGATGACCTGAAAACCGGGCGGTTTTCAACCGGAAATTGGGGGAGCGGTCTCCTTTCCTACCTCGCGGCCGGTGTGGCGGCGGCCGCCGCCGCGAGAGCGGGCGGCGGAAGGTCGTTGACGATGGCCCGCTTGGCGAACTTCCAGCGGCCGTTTTCGCGGCGCAGTTCGTCCTCGTAGTGGCCCGAGCCGAGGATCACTTCCTGCCCCGTGCGCACGCCAAGGGTCTGCCAGTAGGCCTGCGCGACCGCGCGGTCGCCGTTCAGCTTGAGGGTGAGGTTGGTGACCACGTGCTGGGTCCGGGCCGGAGGCGTCGCCGCCGCGCCGGCGGCGGGCGGCGTGGCCGGACGGTCGAACACCGCCGCGATGGCCGCCGGGCCGGTGTAGGTGGTCCCCCGGTAAAGGAAAGTGCCGTCGCTGGCCCACAGCGATCCGTAGGTCTTCCAGTCGCGGCCATCGAGGGCGCGCGGGTAGTCGCCCATCATCAGCTGCTCGATCTCGGCCCGGTCCGCCGCCGCTTGGGCCCGCGCGTCGGCCGCGGAGGCCCCGACCGCCATGCCGGGGGCGGTGATCGCCGCCCAGGCGCCCATGGCCCCCATGGCCGCCCCCGCCGCCAGCCAGCGCAGGCCTGTCCTTTTTGAAGCGCTCATGTCGTTCTCCCCCTGCCCGGGCGTCCGGCGCCCGGTTTCGCGGGCGCGATCTGATTCCTGGACGGCGCCGTTGGCAAGCCTCAGCCCCGAGGCGCCGGCGCCTTGACGGACGCGCCGGTCACCGGCGCCCGCCCGGCCTGGGCTTCCTGGATCAGGCCGGCGCAGTTGGCGTCCTTGCCGAGTCCCGGATCGACGAAGGGCAGGATCGCGGCGAGCGGGGTGAGGAGAACGCCGAGGGCGATGCCGACCCCCGTCTGCGTCGCGGCCGCCCCGACGTCGACGCCGAACTTGGGGGAGCGCAGGGAGCCGCCGACGGTGATGGGCGCGGCCACCCGGATCAGCCGGAACTTCTTGGGCTGGCCCTTGAAGCTGAGGTCCAGGGTCTCGTCGCCGAGGTTCACGCTCCCCTTCCCGGCCACCACCACCACCCCGGTGTCGAGCAGGACCCTCTGGGCGTAGAGCACCCCGCCCCTGACCTGGAACTCGGCCACGGCGCAGCGGATGTCCGTCGGCGACTGGTCCTTGGCGAGGTAGAGGAACAGGCTCTTGGTGGCGTCGATGCCCATGAGTTCAGCGAACAGCTGCCGGACCTGGCCGCGCGGGATCACCAGGGTCATGGCCCCGTTGGCGGTGGCGGCGGTCTTGTGCACCGAATTGCCCCGGCCGTGGAGCTTGGCGCGGGCGGCCAGCAGGCCGGAGAGCGGCTCCTGTCCGCCGACCTTCTTCACGAACTCTTCCAGGCGAAGGCCCACCACGCGCATGTCGACGTCGCTCTCGGGCGTGTCCTTGCTGGCGTCGATGCGGGCCGTGCCGGACAGGCGCCCCGAGGGGAAATGCAGGGCGATGGGGTTCAGGGACATCACCCCGTGGTCAAGTTTCACCCCCAGCTCGACCCGCCGCAGCGGCAGGCCGGGCGCCTTCACGGCCTTGGCCTGGTAGTGGACGTCGGCGTCCATGGCGCGGATGCGCTCGATCTGCAGCGGCTCGTCGGGGAGCAGGCGGCCCGTGGCCTGCAGCTTCGCCGCGGCGACCTTCTGCTCGGGGGAGGCGGCCTTGCTGGGCAGGGGCGCGCCGAACAGGGTCCCCAGGTCCTTGAAGTCCAGCAGGTCGGACGTCAGCTCGCCCTTGATGAAGGGCCGCCCGGAGGCGGTCTCGACGGTGAGCTGGCCGTGCACGTCGCTGCCGCCGATGCGGCCGTTGGCGTTGGTGAAATGATAGGTCAGGCCGTCGCGCTTCAGCCACCCCGAGACCCGGTAGGCCGGGGTGTTCGGCAGGGTCAGGCCGGTTAGGTAGTAGAGGTTGTTCAGGTCGTCGCCGGAGACGGTGACCGCCGCGTCCAGGATCCCGAGGTCGAAGGGCTTGGGGATGGCGCCCTTGGCCGTGACATGGGTACCCCCGGCGCGGACGTCCGCGTCGAAGAGATAGGGGCGGTTGTGGCGCACGTTGAGCAGCGGGCCGCCCTTGGCGCTGGCCACGAACAGCTTGCCGTTCAGCTCGCCCTTGCCCTCCAACCGGAAGGCGTCGCCCTCGGCGTCCGGCCGCTCGTTGGCGTTGACCGTGCCCGCGAAGGCCAGCCGGCGCTTCAGGTCGAGGGCCGTGAGCTTGCCGTCCTCGATGATGAAGTTGCGGATCGGCGGCAGCTTGAAGGGCTTGGCCGACTTGCGATCCAGGTTCCAGTTGGCCCGCCCGGTCTGGTCGCGGAACAGGGCGACGTTGGGCCGACGCACCGCCAGCAGCGGCAGTTGCACGTCCCCGTGCAGGAGGGGGATCAGGTCGACGGAGGCGGTGGCCGATTCGATCTGGGCCATGTCCCCTCGGGGCGCCCAGGCGGGATTGCCCACCTTCAGCCCCTCCACGGTGGCCGTGGGGGTCCAGGTCAGGAGCCGGACCCTCAAGTTTCCGTCGATGCGCACGGCCCGGCCGGTCCGTTCGGAGGCGTAGCGGGCGATGGGCCCGCGCAGCATGTTCCAGTCGAACCAGGCCAGGAACAGGGCGATCGCGGCGACCAGGACAGCCACGGTTCCGCCGGTCCACTTCATCCAGCGGGGCACGTGCTCCCAGCGGGGCGGACGGGCCTGGCGCAGGCGGCGCGGATGGAAGGCGTCGCGAAGCCGCGCCCACTCGAGGGCGGCCTGTCGTTTCAGAGCTGGTGTGTCGATCGCCACGCGCACGGCGTCCCTGGCCACGCCGCGTGTTCGCGGCCCGATCATCCCTAACGCCCCAGGCAGGGCCTTTCGTTCCGTCAGAGACGTCTTTTTGGGAGCGCGGTTTTCCGGCGTCAGGGGCCGGGCGGCAGGGCCTCGGCGCGGGGCGGTCCGCTATCAGGGACCGGCGGCCCCGAGTCCGGGACGGCGGGTGCGCTGGAGAGGTCGGGCAAGGGGCCGGGATCCCGGGGGGCCGCAGGCGCCCGCTCCGGGGGCGTCGCGGGCTTAGCCGGGGTGGGCGCCGCAGCGGCAGGCGCGGGCGCGGCCGGCTGCGCGGGACCGGCGGCCGGGGCGGCGTTGGCGGGAGCTTCGGCGGGCGGCGCTTCGGCCGCCGGGCGCGCGTAGCCGGCGACCGTCTGCTGCAGCGATTTGACGGCCCTGTCGAAGGCCTGGACCGGTTCTCCGGACGCCAGCGGGCCGTAGCCGAGCAGGCCCGCGGCGCCCAGCAGGCAGGCCGCGACAATGATGACGCCGAGCAGGAACCTCACCGGTCCGTCCCCTCCCCGCGCCCGGAATGGGCGCGCGGGTTAAGGTTAGCAGACCTTGGCCGGCCCCGCGCCGGAACTCAGGCGACGGGCGAACGGCACACAGGAAAAAGGCCCTGCTCGGGTTTCGAGCAGGGCCCTTAAAGGCTTGAAGTTGGGTGCGGGGACAGGATTTGAACCTGTGACCTTCAGGTTATGAGCCTGACGAGCTACCGGGCTGCTCCACCCCGCGGCAAAGCTCTGAAGTTCGTGATGAGGGGTCGAATTGACCTGAGAAGCTTGTCTGTCCTGCGGACCTGGCGGCGACCTACTCTCCCGCGCCTTGAGACGAAGTACCATCGGCCCTGGGGGACTTAACGACCGAGTTCGGAATGGGATCGGGTGGGGAACCCCCGGCAAAGCCACCAGGTCGGCAGGAAAGACAAGATATATAGTCTGGAGACGAAGCTCAGTGCAGCGACGACTTCGTCACCGCGCATGGGCTTAACTGAAAAACGATCAAGCCTATCGGACGATTAGTACCAGTAAGCTTCATGCCTCGCGGCACTTCCACACCTGGCCTATCAACGTGGTGGTCTAC
>CANJID010000036.1 GCA_947474395.1 Caulobacterales bacterium | reverse complement strand
GTTCGTCGGCGTCGGCGCCAGCCGCGTGCGCGACATGTTCGAACAGGCAAAGAAGAACGCCCCCTGCATCATCTTCATCGATGAAATCGACGCGGTCGGCCGCCATCGCGGCGCGGGTCTCGGCGGCGGCAACGACGAGCGCGAGCAGACCCTGAACCAGCTGCTGGTCGAGATGGACGGCTTTGAGGCCAACGAGGGCATCATCCTGGTGGCCGCGACCAACCGCCCCGACGTGCTGGACCCGGCCCTGCTGCGTCCCGGCCGCTTCGACCGCCAGATCGTGGTGCCGAACCCGGACATCGTCGGGCGCGAGAAAATCCTGCGCGTGCACATGCGCAACGTGCCGCTCGCCGCCGACGTGGACGTGCGCGTCATCGCCCGCGGCACCCCCGGCTTCTCCGGGGCGGACCTGGCCAACCTGGTCAACGAGGCCGCCCTGATGGCCGCCCGCAAGAACCGCCGCATGGTGATGCAGCGCGACTTCGAGGACGCCAAGGACAAGGTGATGATGGGCGCCGAGCGGCGGTCCATGGTCATGTCCGAGGACGAAAAGCGGATGACCGCCTACCACGAGGGCGGCCACGCCCTGATCGCCCTGACCGTCGCCAACACCGATCCGGTGCACAAGGCCACCATCATCCCCCGCGGCCGGGCGCTCGGCATGGTCATGCAGCTGCCCGAGCGGGACAAGCTCTCCATGTCCTACGAGCAGATGACCTCGCGTCTCGCCATCCTGATGGGCGGCCGGGTCGCCGAAGAGATCATCTTCGGCAAGGAAAAGGTCACCTCCGGCGCCTCCTCCGACATCGACCAGGCCACGCGCCTGGCGCGGATGATGGTCACCAAGTGGGGCTATTCGGAAAAGCTGGGCGTGGTCTCGTACGGTGAGAACCAGGAAGAGGTGTTCCTGGGCCACTCGGTTTCGCGCACCCAGAACATCTCCGAGGAGACGGCCAAGGTCATCGACAGCGAGGTCAAGCTCTTGGTCCAGGCCGGGTACGACGACGCCAAGCGCATCATCACCGAGCGGCTCGAGGACCTGCACACCCTGGGCAAGGCCCTGCTCGAGTTCGAAACCCTGAGCGGCGACGAGATCATCAATGTGCTGAAGGGCGTCCCGCCCGTGCGCGACGCTTCGGAAACCAAGGCGCCGCCGGCGAGCAAGGTCTCGGTTCCCCTGACCCACCGGCCCGATCCCGAGCCGGCGTAAAGCCCGACCTTCCGTCCCTTCTCCCCTTGCGGGAGAAGGGCTAGGTAGCGTCATGCCCTGGACCCAAGCCCGCCAAGCCCCGCTGATCATGGGCGTGGTCAATGTGACGCCGGACAGCTTCTCCGACGGGGGGCGCTTCCATGACCCCGAGGCCGCGGTGGCCCATGCGCGGGGGCTGATCGCCGCCGGGGCGGACATGCTCGACATCGGCGGCGAGTCCACCCGTCCGGGCGCGCAGACCGTCCCCGAAGCCGAGGAGATCCGCCGGGTGGTCCCGGTCATCGAGGCGCTGGTCGGTAGCGGCGCGATCCTTTCCATCGACACCAGGAAACCCGGCGTGGCCCGCGCGGCCGTCGCGGCCGGGGCCACGATCTGGAACGACGTCACCGCGCTGAGCCAGGAAACCGAAAGCCCTGCGGTGGCCGCCGAGCTCGGCTGCGACGTAGTGCTGATGCACATGAAGGGCTCGCCCGCGACCATGCAGGACAACCCCGCCTACGAGGACGTGGTGGGCGAGGTCTGCGGCTTCCTGGCGAGGCGCGCCGAGATCGCCATGGCCGCGGGGGTGGCGCGCGAACGGATCGCCCTCGACCCCGGCATCGGCTTCGGCAAACGGGCCGACCACAGCCTGACCCTGATCCGCGACCTGGACCGGCTGGTGGCCCTGGGCTTTCCGGTCCTCCTGGGCGTCAGCCGCAAGCGCTTCGTCAGGGCGATCGACCCGACGGCGGAAGACCCCAACGACCGCATCGGCGGCAGCCTCGCCTCCGCGCTTTGGGGGGCGTCCAAGGGCGCGGCGGCGGTCCGCGTCCATGACGTCCGGGAGACGGCCCAGGCCCTCGCCGTCTGGCGGGCCATAGAACGGGGCGCCCTGTGAGCGGCCCCATGATCGGTCACGAGGGACGCGGGCGGGTGCTGATCCTCGCCGGCTCGGACTCCGGGGGCGGAGCGGGCATCCAGGCCGATATCAAGACGGTCACCGCGCTCGGCGGCTATGCGGCGACGGCCATCACCGCCGTCACGGTGCAGAACACCCTGGGCGTCTCGGCGGTGCATCCGATCCCGCTCGACATCATCGAGGGCCAGGCCCGCGCGGTGCTGGACGACATCGGCGCCGACGCCATCAAGACCGGCATGCTGGGCGACGAGGCCGTGGTCGAGCTGGTGGCGCGGATCATCGAGTCCGCCGGCGACATCCCCGCCGTCATCGACCCCGTCATGGTGGCCAAGGGCGGCGCGTCCCTGCTGGACGAAGGCGCCGTGGCGGCGGTGCGCGAGCGCCTGATCCCCCTGGCCGCCCTCCTTACCCCCAACGCGCCGGAGGCCGCCGCCCTGACCGGCCTGGCGGTGGAGACCGAAGACGACATGCGCCGCGCGGGAGAAGCCCTCCTGCAGCTGGGCGCCAGGGCCGTGCTGATGAAGGGCGGCCACGTGGAGGGTCCCGTGGTGGTCGACCTCCTGATGACCCCCTACGCCGAAACCCGCTTCGAAACCGGGCGGCTCGACACCCGCCACACCCACGGAACGGGGTGCACCCTGGCGTCGGCCTGCGCGGTAGGCCTGGCGCAGGGGCTCGGGCTGGATCGCTCGGTGGCGCGGGCGCGGGACTATGTGCTGGAGGCCATCCGCCGCGCCCCCGGCTTCGGCGCCGGCCACGGCCCCCTCGATCACGGCTGGCCGGTGAGATGAACAGAATGGAGCGCGCCGCGTGAAACTCTCCATCCTCGACCAGTCGCCGATCTCCGAGGGCTCCAACGCCGAGGAGGCCCTGCGCAACTCCATCGACCTGGCCCGGCATGCCGACCGGCTCGGCTACGAGCGCTACTGGATCGCCGAGCACCACGGGCTGGAGATGATCGCCACCTCGGCGCCGGAGATCATGATCGCCGTGATCTCCCAGGCGACACAGCGAATCCGCGTCGGCTCCGGGGCCGTGCTCCTACCCCACTATTCTCCCCTGAAGGTGGCGGAGGTCTTCCGCACCCTGCACGCCCTCGCCCCCGGCCGGATCGACCTCGGCATCGGCCGCGCCCCCGGAGGGGAGGGGCTCGACGCCCTGGCGCTCCGCCGCAAGCGCGACAACACCCCCTTCGGCGACGACTTCCCCAACCAGGTGGCCGAGCTGACCTCTTTCCTGGAAGGGACCTTCCCGGACGACCATCCCTTCCAGAGTCTGCGGGTGGTCCCCGAAGTGGTCGGGGGTCCGGAGATCTGGATGCTGGGCTCGAGCATGTGGAGCGGCGTGGCGGCCGGCCAGTACGGCATGCCCTACGCCTTCGCCCACTTCATCGCCCCGCCGGTGACGGGAGAGGCCATGGAGGTCTACCGGGCCCGCTTCCTGCCGAGCCCCCGCCTGGCCGCGCCGAGAAATATCGTCGCCCTCGGGGTGGTCTGCGGGGAAGACGACGCCCAGGCCGAACGGATCGCCTCCAGCATGAGGGCCATATCCGGCCGCATCGCCCGGGGTCAGCAGGGAACGGTTCCGACCATCGAGCGGGCCCTCGCCGAGCTCGAGGAGACGCCTTACCGGCCGCCCGAATCCGAATGGCCCCGCCTGGTGGTCGGCGGGCCGAAGACGGTGCGGGCGACGCTGGAGGCCATGGCCGAGGCGGTGGGGATCGACGAGATCATGGCCCTGACCATCGTCCACGACCACGCGGCGCGGGTGCGCTCCTACGAGCTCCTGGCCGGCGCCTTCGGACTGTAGAAACGAAAAGGGCCGGACCTTGCGGTCCGACCCTCATCGCCGAGCAGCTCGTTGCGCCTAGCGGCGGCCCTGGTTGTCCGCGGCCTGGAAGCGGATCTGGGCGCTCAGGAGGTCGAAACGGCGGTCGAGGTCGCCCTGCTCGGAACGGCTCAGGCCGTCCACGCGGTAGCGGGCCTCCAGGGCCGCGAGGTCCCGGAACTCCCTTTGCAGGCGGCGGCCTTCCTGACGGGTCAGGGTGCCGTTGCGAACGCCGCCGTCGATACGGGCGTCAAGCCGGGCCTGGCGCTCATTAATACCCTCCCAGCGCTGCTGGCGGTCGCCGGCCTGGACGCGGATCTTGGCGTTCAGGACGTCGAACCGGCGGTCGAGGTCGGCCACTTCGATCTGGGACAGGCCGTCGACCCGGTAGCGGGCTTCCAGGCCGGCGATGTCGCGGAACTCGCGGCGCAGGCTGGCGGCCTCCTGGCGGGTCAGGGAGCCGACGCGGACCCCCGTGTCGATGCGCTGGTCGAGCATGGCCTGGCGGGCGTTGATCGACTCGAAGGGCCGCCCGTTCGGGCCGTTGTTGGCGGTCTGGCGGTCGTTGGCCTCGACGCGGATCTTGGCGCTCAGGGTGTCAAAGCGGCGGTCGAGGTCGGCGATCTCGACCGTTGAGAGGCCGTCGACGCGATAGCCGGCCTCGGTGGCGGCGATGCCGCGGAATTCGGCGCGCAGCCGTGCCGCCTCATCGCGGGTCAGGGCCCCGCTCCGCACCCCCAAGTCGATGCGCTGGTCGAGCATGGCCTGGCGGGAGTCGATCGTCTGCCAGGGGCGGCCGTTGTAGGTCGGGCGGTCGTCGCCACGGGCCTTGATGAGAACGAGGTCGACTCGGCGGTTCAGGTCTGCCTGCTCGGCGGGGCTCAGGCCGCCCGGGCGATACTGGTTCTCCAGGCCGATCAGGCTGATGAATTCGTTGCGCAGGGCGAAGGCCTCGGAGGCCGTGAGGACGCCGCGACGCACGCCGTCGTCGATGCGCTGGAAGGTCGCCGCCTGCCGGGTCTGGATGTCCTGCCAGCCTTGGGCGAAGGCGGGAGCGGCGGCGGTCAGGGCGCCGGCCGCGAGCAGGGCGCTAAGAAGGGTGCGGTTCATCGGTGGGTTCCTCGAAGGTGGATAGGGGCGATCCGCGGACCGCGCGGCGACGGAAGCTCGACTTACGGGAAAGGCCGGGTAGGCGACGGGGAGGCGGCTCCAGGCCACCTCCCCTCACGCCTGGTCGTCAGCCCTAGTAGCGATAGGGGTTGTAGCGGCCGTCGCCGTAGCCGTAGCCGTAGCGGCGATCGTTATCGCGGCTCTCGACGCGGATGCGGGCGGACAGGGTGTCGAACCGGCGGTCGAGGTCCGCGCGCTCCCACCCCTGCAGGCCGCCCGAGCGGTAGCGGGATTCAAGGCGGGCGATGTCGCGGAACTCACGGCGGAGCTGGTCGGCCTCGCGCCGGGTCAGGGTCCCATTGCGGATGCCCATGTCGATCCGGCGGTCGAGCATGGCCTGGCGGGCGTCGATGCTCATCCAGGCGCCGTTGTTGCGGCCGTTCCAGGACTGGGCGCTGGCGGTGGCGGGGACGGCGGCGGCCAGGGCGCTGACAGCCAGCAGAGCGGTAAGAACGCGTTTCATGGGTTTTTCTCCTCCATTCGGCGCCGCATCTGGCGACACAGGCCCAAGGGACCATTCGTCGCATGACAGGCCCCTGAACGCGTTTGGACAGCTGGCGTTCATCCGGGGCGGCGGCTCTGGGGAGACAACGCGTTCGGCGGGATCGGGTTCTCTAGCGACCCGTCAAATGCTCAACCGGCGTAAGCGCCGAAGGCGCTGACCACCTGCCGGTAGGCGTCCTGCTTGAAGGGCACGACCAGATCCGTGACCTCGTCCAGCCGGGCCCAGCGCCAGGCGTCGAACTCGATCTGATGGTGGCGCGCCAGGGCGATCTCCGCCTCCTGGCCCTCGAAGCGGAAGGCGAACCACACCTGGGCCTGGCCCCTGTTGCCCGCCAGGGCCTTGGCGCCGCGCAGTTCGGCCGGGAAGTCGTAGGTGATCCAGCCGGGCGTGCGGGCGATGAGGCTGACCGAGGTGATGCCGGTCTCTTCCTCCAGCTCGCGGCGGGCGGCGGCCTCGAGGTCCTCGCCGCGGTCGACGCCCCCTTGCGGGAACTGCCAGTTGTAGGGGGGCGGGGTGCGGACGCGGCGGCCGAACCAGACGCGCCCCTCGGGATTGAACACCGCCAGGCCGACGTTCGGCCGGTAGCCGGCCGGAGCGGCGTCCACCCTGCTAACGCCGCGTCAGGGCGGAGGCGGGGGCGAGCTGATAGCCGCGCCCCGCAAGCGCCTGGGTCCAGCGGGCGGCCTGCTCGACCGTCAACGGATAGGCGAAGCCGGCGCCGAGCGCCTGGCCGTGCTGCAGGGCCGCGGCCTCCAGGGCCTGGAACTGGCGGTCGATGGCCTCGCCGGAGAGCTGTTCGTCGATCACCGTGTCGGCCGAGGCTCGCGCCAGGCCGCCGACCATGAAGCGCCTCGCGCCCTGGCCGTCGTCGATGAAGCCCACGCCGCGGGTCCGCAGAGCGGAGAGGAACGCTCCCATGCCGTTGGGGGAATTGAGGAACTTGCCGCCGAAGTAGTTGGTGACGGCGAAATAGCCGGCGCTTCGGGACAGCAGCCACTCCAGACGCTTGACCGTGTCGGCCGGCTGGGCCGACGCCATCAGGGTCTGCGGGCCCAGATCGTTGTTCAGGGAGTCCAGCGGCTCCATCGGGATCTCGAGCATCACCTCGTGGCCGGTGGCCCGGGCGAGATCGATCCAGCCCTGCAGGCCGTCGGCGTAGGGCACGAAGGAGAGGGTCACCTCGGGGGGCAGGCGGTCGATGGCGGCGCGGGTGGCCGCGGCATTGAGCCCGAGGCCGCCGATCACGAGGCCGATCTTGGGCTTGCCGTTGGACTGGAAGGGCCGGGCGTAGGCCTGGAACGGGGTCTTGCCGTCACGGCCCACCACGGGGAGCGGGCCGCCCGGGCCGGGGACGAACAGGCCGGCGATGGGGGCGGCGGGAAGCGGCTGAGCGGCGGGACGACCGGCGGGGCGCCCAGATGCGCCGCTCGCGCCGCCCATGCTGCCGCCCTGGGGAAGTATGATCACCGCCTCGCCGGCGGGGGCGCCGGGCATGGCCACGTCCTGGCCGGGGGCGAGGCTGTCGAGGGTCAGGACGCCGCCGTCGGCGCCCAGGGCGTCGGGGGACGGGGCGGGGCGCAGGGGGCCCGGCAGGGGGCCGGCGGGGGCCTGCAGGGCCACCTGCACGGCGGGAGCGCCCGCGTGCGGATCGCCCACCGCCAGCACCAGGCCCGCGGCCGCCGCCACGAAGATCGCGGCCGCGCCGCCCGCCCCGACATAGGGGTTGGCGAAAAAGCTCCCGGCCCCCCGCGACGAAGCGCTGGAGGCGGAGGCGGTTGCGAGCTGTGGTCTGCGAGCGAACATGACGCGAGGGAGGGCCTTCCAACGTCGTCCGAACCTGTCGGAACAGGGTTAATAAAGGGGTAAACAAGACTGCTTTCCGCTGGGGAAAGCGCAGCGCGGGCCTTGCAAGACTCAGAGGCCTTGGCGACTGTCGCCGCCACATGAGCGCCTCCCCCGGCATCCTGCCCTGCCAAGAGATCGAAGCCCTGGTCGCCAATGGCGCCATCACGGCCGCGACGCCCTTCGCGCCCGACCAGGTGCAGCCCGCCAGCCTGGACCTGCGGCTGGGCGGCCGGGCCTGGCGGGTGCGCGCCTCCTTCCTGCCCGGACTGGGCCGCACGGTGGCGACACGCCTCGCCGACGTCTCCATGCACCAGCTCGACCTTTCGGGTGGAGCGGTTTTGGAAAAAGGCTGCGTCTATATCGCCGAGGTGCAGGAGCGCCTGGCCCTGCCCCCGGGCGTCTCGGCCCGCGCAAACCCCCCGAGCTCAACCGGCCGCGTCGATGTCTTCGTGCGCCTGCTGACCGACCACGGGCCGGTGTTCGACGACGTGCAGGAGGGCTACTCGGGCCCCCTGTACGCGGAGATCGCCCCCCAGACCTTCTCGGTCCTGGTGCGCTCCGGGACCCGGCTGAACCAGCTTCGGCTCAAGCGCGGCCGCCCGGAGATCAGCGCCAGCGTGGATGTCGGCGTCGACCTGACCGGCGAGCTGGCCGGTTTCCGCGCCCGGCGCCACGCCGGCGTCGTCGATCTCGACAAGGAAGACGGGCACGACCCGCACGACTTCTGGGAGCCCCTGGAGCCCCGCCGCGGGGAGCTGCTGCTCGATCCCGGCGAGTTCTACATCCTGGCCTCGAAGCAGCCGGTGGAGATCCCCGCCCTGGAAGCCGCCGAGATGACCCCGATCGATCCGTCGGTGGGAGAGTTCCGCGTCCACTACGCCGGCTTCTTCGACCCCGGCTTCGGCACCCAGGAGGCCGGCGGCGTCGGCAGCCGCGGCGTGCTGGAGGTCCGCAGCCACGAGACCCCGTTCCTCCTGGAGGACGGCCAGACGGTCGCCCGCCTGGTCTACGAGCCCCTGACCCAGCGCCCCACCCGCCTCTACGGCCAGGACGGCTCCCACTACCAACGCCAGGGGTTGAAGCTCTCCAAGCACTTCAAGCCGTGGTGAACGAGTCGCTCCCCCATTGGGGGAGCTGTCAGGCCGAACGGCCTGACTGAAGGGGCTGAAGGGCGCAATCCGAGCAGCAGCGCCCTCGAGCCCCTATCGACCCGAGGCAAGCTCGGGCCACTTTCCCCAGAGGGGAAAGGACCGTTCCAGGGGATGACAGCGTGGGGTCGGCGCCCTAGAACGGGCTCGGCTCCGCGGGCGTGATGTAGTGGTAGCCTGAAAGCTTCCCAAGCTTTTCGTGCGGGTTCGATTCCCGCCGCCCGCTCCAACCGTTTCCGATCAGATCAGTCTCTAGCTCGCCTTGTCCCAGTCGCAGGGCATGGACGTGTCTTGGGGCGTGTTTTGGGGCGCGAATTGTTGGGCGGGCTGGGACGCGAACTGCGCGGCCGGCTGCACCTGGGGCGCGGGGGCCGGTTGCGGCGTCGGCGCGGGATTGGCGAAGGGGCCCTGAGACTGGTGCGGAGCCTGGGCTGTCGGCTGGCGGCAGACTCCCTGGAAGAAGGCGCCCGGCTCGATCGACAGCTGCTCGTGCAGGATGTCGCCCTTCACATAGGCGCTCTCGAACAGCTTGACCTTCAGGCCCTCGACGTCGCCGATCACCCGGCCGTGGATCTCGATGGCCTGGGCGCGGACGCGGCCCTCGACGTGACCCTTCTCGCCCACGATCAGGCGGGTGACGTGGATGTCGCCGCGGACGGCGCCCTCGACGTGAAGTTCGACGTCACCGGCGATGGAGCCTTCCATGATCAGGTCGGGGCCGACCACCGAGGTGGCGACGGGATGGATGTTGGGCCGCGGCGCGGCGTTGAACGCGGGCTCGGGGGTCGCGATCATCGGCGGCGGAGGGGTCTGGGCCTTCGAAGGGGTCCTGGCGAACATGGCGGCGGCCTCGGCTGGGGAGCGGGTGTGCCGCTCCGGGACGGTCGGCTCCTACCGTGCAATGGTGACGCCAAGTTTTTACCGGCCGGTGAAGCTTGGCTTCCGCTTCTCGTTGAAGGCCGCCACGCCTTCCCGCCGGTCCGTGCTGGGGACCAGGTGTTCATAGGCCTCCAGCTCGGTCTCCATGGCCTGCTCTAGCGACTGGTGACGCCCCCCCGCCATGGCGCGCTTGGCCTGGGCGACGGCCAGCGGCCCTCCCGAGGCGATGCGGGCGGCTGTTTCCAAAACGTCGTCCAGCAGGGCTCCAGGACTGCAGGTGCGGTTGACCAGTCCCCAGGCCAGGGCCTCCTCCGCATTGATGGCGCGGCCGGTGAAGATCAGCTCCCTGGCGCGGGCGTAGCCCACCGCCCGCGGCAGGGCCTGGGTGCCGCCGAGGCCGGGGATGAGGCCGAGCGTGGTCTCGGGCAGGGCGAAGCGGGCCCCCGTGGCCGCATAGGCGAAGTCGCAGGCGAGCGCGATCTCCGCGCCGCCGCCGAAGGCCGCCCCGTTCACCGCCGCGATCACCGGGACCGGGCAGGCGATGAGGGCCTGGATCATCGCCTCGAACACCCTGTGCTGGGCGGCCCAGGCGGCGTCGGTCATGCCGTTGCGCTCCTTAAGGTCCGCCCCGGCGCAGAAGGCGCGGGCGCCCGCCCCGGTCAGCACCACGCAACGGACCGCGCCGGGCTCGGCCAGCCCCTCGAACAGGTCGGCCAGCGCCTGGCCCATGGCGGTGTTCAGCGCATTGGCCGCCTCGGGGCGGTTCAGGGTCACGACCAGGCGGCCGTCCCTCAGGTCCCGGGTCTCGACGACGGTTTCGGACATGCTTCCCCGCTTCGGCCTCAAGCCGCGGAGGCACGATAACAAACTCCCAGGGCGGTTGCAGGACGGCGCGCCCTGATGTCTGTTGCGCTCCAACGACAAAGGCCTGGGGAGGGTCTGGGAATGGGACGTTCGATCGCAATTCTGGCTGTGCTGGCCGGAACCCTTCTGGCCCTGCCGGGGGCGGCCCCGGCGCAGGACAATGCGGCGGCCTGCACGGCCCTGAGCGGGGCCGAAGTCCCTGCCTCGGCCATCGGCCTGCCCACCAGCGGCGCCAAGGTGACGGCGGCCAGCCTGGACCCGGCCGGCTACTGCAAGGTCCTGGGCGCCATCGCCCCGAAGGACCCCAAGGCCCCGAACATCAACTTCCAGCTCAACCTGCCCAATAGCTGGAACCGCAAGGTCGTCCACTTCGGCGGCGGCGGCTTCGACGGCTCCATCCCCGTCACCACCGGCCCGGCGCGGTTCGGCGACCCGAAGGGCCCGACCGTGGTCTCCCTCGGCTACGCCACCTTCGCCTCGGACTCCGGCCACCAGGCTGTGCGCGGCCAGGACGCGGCGGCTTTCGCGGCCAATGACGAGGCCATGCACAACTTCGCCGGCGACCAGCTGAAGAAGACCCACGACGTCGCCATCGCCCTGATCAAGCAGCGCTACGGCGCGGCGCCGAAGCGCATGTACTTCAACGGCAACAGCCAGGGCGGCCACGAGGCCCTGGTGGCCCTGAAGCGCTGGCCGAAGGACTACGACGGCGCCATCGCCGTCCACCCTGTCTACGACCTCACCGTCCTGCACCTGGACGCCAACCACTTGGCCCAGGCCCTCTATCGCGGCCCCGGCTCCTGGGTGAGCCCGGCCAAGGCGCTGATGATCTACAACAAGGCCATCGCGACCTGCGACGAGCTGGACGGGGTCAAGGACGGGCTGATCTCCAACGTGCGCGGCTGCAACAAGGTCTACACGCCCCAGAGCCTGTCCTGCCCGGGCCTGCCTGGGCCGGACTGCCTGACCCAGGCCGAGGTGGAGACCATCGCGGTGTGGAACTCCCCCTGGAAGATCGGCTTCCCGGTCGAGGGCGGCATCGACAGCTTCCCGAAGTGGCCCCTGCTGGAGGGCGGCGACATCCGCACCAACCTCGGCTTCGGCTCCTCACCCAACCTGCAGCGGCCCCCCGTGGGCGGCCAGAACGCCTTCCAGGCCACCATGGGCGACCAGCAGGTGCGCTGGTTCATCACCCGCGACCCCACCTTCGATTCCATAAAGTTCGACCCGAAGGACTGGAAGAAGCAGATCGTCGAGGTGTCCAACATGCAGGACGCCTCGACCTCGGACCTGGGCGCCTTCCGCAGGCACGGCGGCAAGCTTCTCCTGATGCACGGGACGATCGACATGTCGGTCACGCCCCACAACACCATCATGTACTGGGACCGGCTGGTGAAGCGGTACGGCCTGGCCGACACGAAGAGCTTCGCCCGCTTCTACCTCGCCCCCGGCTTCAGCCATGGCGGCGGCACCTTCGCCGTGGCCTGGGACTCGCTGACCGCCCTCGACGAGTGGGTGGAGAAGGGCAAGGCGCCGGGACCGCAGGTCGCCTCCGACACCAATACCGAGACCCTCGGGCGCACCCGGCCGCTCTGCGAATACCCCGCCTGGCCGAAGTACAAGGGGACCGGCGACATCAACAGCGCCGCCAGCTTCACCTGCGCCGTGCGGTAGCGCGGGCCGTCGGGTTTTCCCCTCTCCCCGGTGGGGAGAGGTCGAGAGCGCGTAAGCGCTCCGGGTGAGGGGGCTAAGGATACAGCTGCACCACGCCAGCCCCCCTCACCTTCCCATTCGGCTAAAGCCGAACGGGCCCCTCCCTCTCCCCACCGGGGAGAGGTCAAGATGAGCGCGCCAAATCCGTCACTCAGTCCACAAGACGGAAGCGGATCGGGATGGTGATCACGCCGCCATCGACCGCCTGGCCATCGACAGTGCGCGGACTCATGCGGAAGAAGCGCGAGAGGCTGATGGCGGCCTGGCCGAAGCCCTGACCCATCGGTGTTTCCGAGGCGACCGTGCAGCCTCCGACGGTCCCCGACGCGGCGACCTTGCAGTCCAGCACGGCGATCCCGGTGGTCCCCAGCCGGAGGGCCCGGGGCGGATAGGACTGCGCCAACTGTTCGGCGGAAGGCCGGCTGATCCAGGTCGGGTTGCGGATAATCCTGGGCTGGGGCGGCAGGGGCGGCGTCGGTTCGGGCGGGGCCACATAGCTCGTCGGCGGGTCGAAGAGGCGGGTCGGGATCGTGATGTCAGGGGCCGGCGGCGGCGCGGGCGGAACCTCGATCACCCTGTCCGGGGGCGTCTCGGAGGAAATCGTCGTCTGGTGAACGTCCGTACGGGTCGGTTTGTCGGTCGGCTTGGGCGGGACCAGGGGGATCAGCCGCTGGAAGACGATCGAGCGCGCATCCGGGGTTTCGGTCGGGGCGGCCGGGACCATGAAACGCTGGTGGTAGACGTAGAGCACCGCCGCCGCGTGCAGGGCGATGGAGCCGGCGATGGCGAGAGTCATGCCGCGCGACAGCTTTCGCGGACGGGCGTCCCCCAGCAGCCGGTGATTGACGACGGCCCCGCCGCCGCCCGCGAGACGAACAATCATGGCCATTTCTCCCTCTATTGCTTTTGTACGTAAAGCATCCGACGGATTCTGCTTTCCGTAAACGTTCAACTATCGCCAGTCATGGCTTTGTGACTTCTGTAATGTCACGCACGATAACTTGAATCTGACATTTCAACCCAAGTTGTGACATGTCAGGTGGAACCGGGCGCGGGCCGGACTACCTTTAGAAGCCATGCGCGCCTTCGCTCACCTGCTGGACCGTCTGTCCCTGACCGCTTCGCGCAACGCCAAGCTGACCCTGGTGCGCGACTTCCTGGCGGCCGAGCCGGACCCCGACCGGGGCTGGGCCCTGGCGGCCCTGACCGGCGCCCTGACCTTCGACGCCGCCAAGCCTGCCATGATCCGCAAGGCGGTGGAGGCGCGGGTCGATCCGCAGCTCTTCGCCTGGTCCTACGACTATGTCGGCGACCTCGCCGAGACCGTGGCCCTGATCTGGCCCGCCAAGCGTGGGGCCAACCGCGAGCCGGAGCTGTCCGAAGTGGTGGACACCCTGCGCACCGCCCATCGCGCCCAGACCCCGGCCCTGCTCGAAGGCTGGCTGGACGCCCTCGATCCCGACGGCCGCTGGGCCCTGCTGAAGCTCCTGACCGGCGGCCTGCGGGTGGGCCTCTCCGCGCGCCTCGCCAAGCAGGCGGCGGCGGATCTCGCCACGCGGTACGGCCACGTCATCCCCGTCGCCGAGATCGAGGAGGTCTGGCACGCCGTCGCCCCGCCCTATGCCGAGCTGTTCGCCTGGATCGAGGGGCGCGGCCCCCGCCCCGATCCGGAGGCCCCGGGGCGCTTCCGTCCGGTGATGCTGGCCCAGGCGATCGACGAGGCGGCGGATTTCCCCAAGCTCGACCCGGCAGACTTCGCCGCCGAGTGGAAGTGGGACGGCATCCGTATCCAGGCCGTGCGGGAGGGCGGGGTGGCGCGGCTCTATTCGCGCACCGGCGACGAAATCACACACGCCTTCCCCGACCTGATGGCGGCCCTGGATTTCGAGGGGGCCATAGACGGGGAGCTTCTGGTCCTGCGCGAGGGCCGTGTCGCCCCCTTCGGGGACCTGCAGCAGCGGCTGAACCGCAAGACCGCCGACGCCAAGCTGGTGGCGGCGCACCCCGCCGGCATCCGCGCCTACGATTTGCTGTCCGAAGGTGGCGAGGACCTGCGCGCCCTGCCCTTCGTCCTGCGCCGGGGCCGGCTGGAGGCCTTCATCGCCGCCCACGGCAACGAGCGGCTGGGCCTGTCGGAAATGCTCCCCTTCGAGACCTGGGATGAACTGGCGGCCTTGCGGGCCAATCCGCCGGAAGGCGATCCGCTCGCCGCCGAAGGGCTGATGCTGAAGCGCAAGGACAGCCTCTATGAGGCAGGCCGCCCCAAAGGGCCGTGGTTCAAGTGGAAGCGCGATCCCTACCTCGTGGACGCGGTGCTGATGTACGCCCAGCGCGGCCACGGCAAGCGGTCGAGCTTCTATTCGGACTACACCTTCGGGGTCTGGCGGGAGGGGGAGCTGACCCCGGTGGGCAAGGCCTATTTCGGCTTCACTGACGAGGAGCTGAAGGAGATCGACAAGTTCGTCCGCGACAACACCGTCGAGCGGTTCGGGCCCGTCCGTTCGGTCCGGGCCGACCGGGGCTTCGGCCTGGTGTTCGAGGTGGCGTTCGAGGGGCTGCAGCGCTCCGCCCGCCACAAGTCGGGGGTGGCCATGCGCTTCCCCAGGATCAGCCGCATCCGCTGGGACAAACCCGCCGCCGAGGCCGACACCCTGGAAACCCTCGAGCGGATGCTGGAGACGATCGAGGCGGGCCGGGCGCCCAGCTAGCGCCCGCGCTCCCGCCCTTCCGCCTGCACGCGCTTGGCGGCGTCGAGGTACGCGTCGAACTGGCTTTGGCCGCCCTTCGCGGCGGCGATCCGCGCGTCCCTCTGACGGATGCGTTCGCGCAGGGCCGGGTCGAGCGGCGGAACCTGGCCGGTCGCCACCGGCGCCGCGACCGGCGGCGGCGGAAGGGCCGCGGCCTGCTGATTGGACGGGGCGGGGGGCTGGCTGCAGCCGCTCGCCGACAGGATGGCGAGGCCCGCCGCCAGGACGCCCAGACCGGTCCTCGTCATGTCCCCTCCCTGGTCCCGTCCCCTGCCGCGTGCTCGGCGCGGACCCGCTGCACCAGCCGCGAAAAGGCCGGGCTGTAGATACGATAATAGGAATAGACCACCGGGCGGTCGCGGGGGATCTGGGCCTCGAGGAACTTGAGGCTGTCGGGCAGGCTGGTCTCGGGGCGGATGCGGCCCTCGTCGGTGGGGAAGCGCACCGGCCGGGCGTAGCGGGTGCGCAGGTGCGGGCAGAGCCGCATCGCCCGTTCGGCGCAGGCCGCATGGGTCGGCGGCAGGTGGCTGACGTAGCGTTGCTCCCCGTTGGCCATGGGCAGGAAGGTCCCCGTCGCCGTGGGGAAGAGGTAGCGGTCGGACTTGGGCGTCGGCTTGCCGCAGACGTGGCAGAGCAGCCTGGTCACCCCCAGCCGCTGGCGCATCACGTTCATGCCGCTCAGCATGGGCTCGCCCTCGCCGGGGGCCGTCGCCTGCACGATCTCGGTCAGGCCGGGAAAGCCCTCGGAAGGCTGCAGCCAGAAGCGCCGCTCACCGGTCCAGGGCGCCGTCCAGGGCAGGTTCTCCCCGATCCTCCAGACCGAGGCCGCAGGGTCGTCAACGCTCGGCACACTGGGCGCTTCGGTCATCAGCCCCTAGCGCGCCTCGGCGTAGGCCGCGCGGATCGCGCCGCCGACCCGGCCCCGGTCCCAGCGGGGCGTGAGCTCCCCGGAGACCGTCGCCACCGTCTCGTCCACCGTCTTGCCCTCGCGCTTCAGGGCCGTGGCCCGGTCGCGCACGGTGATGAACAGGCTGCGATAGCCGGCGATGAAGCCTGCGTCGCCCACGGGCCCGTGGCTCGGCACCACCACCTTGGGCTTGAGCGCATCGAGGCGGTCCAGGCTCGCCAGCCAGTGGGCGAGGTTGGAATAGGGACTGGCGAAGGCCGGGGCGCCCGACATGGCGTCGTCGCCCGAGAACAGCACCGCGTCCGGCTGCACCATGATGGCGGTGTCGCCGCGGGTGTGGTTGGCCGAGCCCATGGCGATAAAGCGCACCTGCACCCCGCCGAGGTCGAGCATGCGTTCCTGATCGAACAGGATGTCGGCCTTGCGGAAGGTCGCGCCCTTCAGCAGTTCGGCGTTGAGAGGCGAGCGGGCGGCGAACTGGTCCCGCTGCGTCAGGCCGAACTCCTCGATGTCCTTCACCTGCTCCTGCGAGCGGATCATCTTCACCGAGGCCGGGAAGCCCCCGGCGCCGAGGTCGTGCTCGGGATGGAAGTGGGTGGCGACGAGGTAGATCTCGGCGTTGCGGCTGACCTTGGCCACCTCGCGCATCACCGTTTCGCCGTTGCGCGCGCCCATGCCGGTGTCGATCACCAGGGTGGCTTTGCTGCCGATGATGATGCCGACGTTGGGGACCATCGGCACGCTGTTGTCGGGGATCACCCAGACGTGGTCGGAGACCTTGCGGGTCTGGCCCTCGCGGATCAGGGGATCGGCGCCTCCGCCCGGCGGCTGAGCGGCTGTGGGCTGAGACAGGACCGCGAGCGCCAGCAACGCGGCGGCGGCGGGGACCAGGACGCTGCGGATCATCACAGGACCTCCTTGGATGGGGTGGGGACAGCTTAGCGCGCGGCCGGGACCGCCCGCACCTGAATCCGCGACAAAGTGATTACGTCTTTGGCAGCTTACGCGCTCACTTCCGGCTTACGGATGCGGCTCCAGGCAAGGAACCAGACGGCGGCGGCCTGGACCAGGCCCGAGGCCAGGCTGACCGGGGCGAGGCTGGAGCCCAGGCTGCCGAAGGTCGGCATGAAGATCGCCCCGCCCTCGGCGCCCAGCAGGGACTTCCCCGCCAGGCCACCGGCAAAATACAGCAGGAAGAGGCCCAGCACGGCTCCCAGGTCCCCCCGGCCCGGGCGTGGCCCGAAGCGGAAATAGGCGATCACCCCGAGGTCGCGCAGCAGGAAGGCCAGGGCGGCGAAGCCCATCAGCCGCCACTCGGTCTGCAGGGCGGGCGCCAGCGGTGGGGTGGCGACGACGGCGAGGCCAACGGCGCAGAAGGCCGCCATCTTCACAGGCCCGATCACCGGCGGGAGCTCGGCCCAGATGCGGCGTATGTCCATGCGGACCAGGGCGTCCACGAACAGGCGGATGCCCACCCGGTCGGCCGGCTCGGCGAAGGCGGCGGCGTAGGCGCAGGCGGCGGACACCGCCCCGGCCACGGCGAACATCTCCGACAGGCCGGTGGAGAAGACGAACCCTGCCCCGTAAAGGGCGGCGAAGACCACGAAACAGCCCCAGGTCCAGGGACTGTTGCGCATCTGCAGCTCCAACCGCATCAGCCGCCAGGAGGCGAGCACGGCCCAGCCCGCGAACACGGAGGCGGAAAGGGCGGCGAACCAGGTCTTGCCCAGGACGAGGCCCCACCACTCGATCCGGCCGCCATCGCCGCCGAAGCCCGGCAGGAGGGAGCCCAGGCCCACGACCCCGATCGGCCGCCCGAACGGCGCGACATGCTGCAAGGCCCACATCACCACCATCACCCCGACAAGGGTCCCTGGGGTCAGGCGCAGGGTGGCGAGGCGCCCTTCCGCCCGGGCTCGGCGAACGCCGACCAGGGCCAGGGCCATGGCGCCGGCCTGCATCAGCACGGCGAAGGCGACTATCAGCACGAGCCAGGCCACGGCCTGGCCCGGATCGCGCGACTTCACGAACATTTCGGCGAAGGCGATCGCCAGGCCCACGCCCGCGACCAGCCAGGACAGGCTCGTCGCGCCCGCAAGCTTGCCCCAGGTCATGGTCCACGGCTTCAGGGCCGAGAGCCGCTGGAAGTCCCAGGTGCGCATGGCCACCTCGCCGCCGATGGCGCGGCCGGCGGCCCGGGGACCCCAGATCAGGGCGGCCACCCCGAACACGATCACCCCCACGGCGGCCAGGGCGTCGGTCGACTGGTTGGTGATGGCGAGGGTCGCCCCATAGATCACCGCCTGGACCACCACCGCCCAGACGATCCGGCGTGACGAGGCCTCGAGCCAGAGGTTGCGCTGCAGCTCGGGGTTCACGCTTGAGTCTCCATCGGCGGGAGCGGCGGCCCGCGCCGGGCCTCTTCGAGATAGGCCTGTTCCAGGCTGGCGCGCACCGGGGCGAAGCTCTTCACCGCCAGCCCGGCGCCCACCAGGGCGGTCAGGGTCCGCGCCTCGGCGTCGGGGCCGGGATCGAGGGCCAGGACCGCCTCATGCCCGCTGAGCTGCTCGACCTTCAGGCCCAGGGCCTCGAGACGGGCGGCCAGATCGGCGGTCTCGCCGAACACCACCCGCACCCGCTCGGCCGCGTGCGCGCTCCCGCTGGACCCGGAGCCGGCGCTGACCACCCCTTCGCCGGCCACGCGGCCGTCGCGGATCATCAGCATCTCGGTGCAGTAGTCCTCCAGCTCGGCCAGGATGTGGGAGGAGACCAGAATGGTCATGCCCCCCGCCGCCAGGCTGCGCATCAGGTCCGACAGGCTGCGCCGCGCCTCGGGGTCCAGGCCCGCCGCCGGCTCGTCCAGCAACAGGACGCGGGGCTCGTGCACGATGGTCTGGGCGATGGCGAGGCGCTGGCGCAGGCCCCGCGACAGCTCGCCCGCGCGGGTCTCCAGCCGGTCGGTCAGGGCCACCCGCTCGGCCGCCCTGAGGGCCGCGGCGTCGGCGTCCCCGGCGGGCACCCCCCGCGAGCGGGCGGCGTAGATCAGGGAGCGGCGCACCGACAGCTCGTCGTAGAGGCCGAAGAAGTCCGGCAGGTAGCCGAGGGCCGCGTGCACCCCGCGAGGCTCGGCCTCGGTGTCGAGGCCCGCGACAGTGATCCTGCCCCCCGTCGGCCGGTCGAGGGCGGCGATGCAGCGCATCAGGGTCGACTTGCCCGCCCCGTTCGGTCCCACGAGGGCCAGGACCGCGCCCTGGCGGATGCGAAAACCGACCCCGTGCAGAGCTCTCGCTGAAGGGTAGTCGTAGACGAGGTCATCGACCTCGATCATCGGCGTGGGTTCGCTCATCCTGGGAAACTAGGCGCAGCGGGTGCATCGGCCAAGCCGGAGCCTATCCCTCGGGCCAGAGATCGCGCTCGGAGCCCTTGCGGTTGAGCATCCGCGCGGCCCGCTTGACCACCGCCAAGAGGTTATCGGTGCGCTCGTCGCCGTTGTAGGTCAGGTGCGCCCGAGCCAGGCCCTCAAGCATGAACCGCGCGAGGTCGCGGCTGGCCTGAAGCCGCGGACCCTGGCCCCCCTGCACCAAGTCGAACAGGTGATCGCCGATGCGGGCCCGGTCGAAGGCCTCCTGCGCAGCGGCCAGGCGCAGGCCGAGGGCCTCGTCGGTGCGGGCGGCGCCCTCCATCTCGCCGAAGGCCAGGAAGGCGGGCTCGGAGAGCAGGCGCCAGTAGGAATCGATGGCGTGGTCGGTGCGGTCGGCGCCCTTGGGGGCCGCGTCCACGGCTTCCTGCAGCAGGCGCGTGCGGGCGGCCTGGATATGGGCCACGGCCGCGTCGATCAGGTCCTCATGGGTGGGGAAATGGTAGAGCAGGGCGCCTCGGGTGAGGCCCGCGGCCTCCGCCAGCCGGGCGTTGGTGACGCCCGCGTAGCCCACCTCGGCGAACAGCCGCATGGCCTGGTCGAGGATGCGTTGGCGCGTGCGCTTGGACTTCCGCGTCTCTGCGGCCCGGATCCTGGTGGCTGGCGCGTCGTCCGCCATCTCGCTGGGAGTCCTCAATCAATACAGGGCCGCGGGGCGATATTGCGTTGCAGCAATTTCAACATAGGCGCCCGCACGCGGCGGCGCCAGAGGCAATGCCCCCTGTCACGCAATCGTCGCCCAATCGCCTTAGCCGGGGGCTGATCGGCCGCTGAGGGAGCACCAGAGCCTTGGAAACCGACACCCCGACGCTCCGCTGCCGCACCATATTCATCTCCGACGTGCACTTAGGGACCCGCGGCTGCCAGGCGGAACTGCTTCTGGACTTCATCCGCTCGGTCGAATGCGAGACCCTCTACCTCGTGGGCGACATCATCGACGGCTGGAAGCTGAAGAGCGGCTGGTACTGGCCCCAGTCGCACAACGACGTGGTGCAGAAGATTCTGCGCATGGCCCGCAAGGGCGTGAACGTCGTCTATGTGCCCGGCAATCACGACGACGGGGCGCGGGACTATTGCGGCGTGCACTTCGGCGGGGTGGTGGTGGTCCGCGACGCGATCCACGAAGCCGCCGACGGCAGGCGCTATCTGGTGGTCCACGGCGACGAATTCGACGGGGTGATCGGTCACGCTAAGTGGCTGGCCTTCCTCGGGGATTGGTCCTATAGGGCGCTCCTGAGCCTCAACACCCAGTGGAATCTGCTCCGTCGCCGGATGGGTTTCGGCTATTGGAGCCTGTCGGCCTATCTGAAGGTCAAGGTGAAGAACGCCCTGCAGTTCATCGAGGACTTCGAGAGCGCCGTGGCCGACGAGGCCCGGCGGCGCGGAGTGGACGGGGTGATCTGCGGCCACATCCACAAGGCCGAGATGCGCGAGATTGACGGCGTGCTCTACGTGAACGACGGGGATTGGGTGGAAAGCTGCACCGCCGTGGTTGAAGGTTTCGACGGCAAGCTGTCGATCGTCGACTGGGCGAAGACCCGCGCCTGGTCGCCGCTGGACCGGCGCCGGGCGCCGACGCCCGTACCCGAGGCTGTCTTCGACGAGGCGGCCGCCGCCGAATGAGGATCCTCCTGGCCACCGACGCCTGGGAGCCCCAGGTCAACGGGGTGGTCCGGACGCTGATCCGAACCGTCGCCGAATGCCGGGCGATGGGTCACGAGGTCGAGGTGGTCTCTCCCGACCAGTTCAAGACCGTGCCCCTGCCGACCTATCCGGAGATCCGGCTGGCGGTGGGCGCCTACGAGCCCATGCAGGAGCGGTTCAAGGCCTTCGAGCCGGAGGCCATCCACATCGCCACCGAGGGCCCGGTGGGCCTGGCCGCGCGGCGCCTCTGCGTGGAATGGAAGCTGCCCTTCACCACCAGCTACCACACCCGTTTCCCCGAATATGTGGCCGCCCGCTTCCCGGTGCCGTCCACCGCCGGCTACGCCTACATGCGCTGGTTCCACAAGCCGTCGGGACGGGTGATGGTCGCCACCCCGACCATGCGCGACGAACTGGAGAAGCGCGGCTTCACCAACCTCTCGCCGTGGACCCGCGGCGTGGACACCGATCTGTTCCAGCCCCGCGAGGCCCTGGCGGCGGCGGGCGTGCCCGACCCTTACGCCGGGCGTGCGCGGCCGGTCTTCCTGAACGTCGGCCGGGTGGCGGTGGAGAAGAACATCGAGGCCTTCCTCGAGCTCGACCTGCCGGGCTCCAAGGCCGTGGTCGGCGACGGGCCCTCCCGCGAGGCCCTGACCCAGAAATATCCCGACGTCATGTTCGCGGGCATGAAGTTCGAGCAGGACCTGGCCGCCTTCTTCGCCTACGCCGACGTCTTCGTCTTCCCGTCCCTGACCGACACCTTCGGCCTCGTCCTGCTGGAGGCCATGGCGGCCGGCACGCCGGTGGCGGCCTATCCCGCGCCGGGGCCGGTGGACATCGTGCCGGGCTCGGGGGCGGGGGTCCTGTCCGACGACCTGCGCGAAGCCTGCGTGGAGGCCCTGAAGATCGACCGGGCCCACGCCCGCGCCTACGCCGAGCGCTTCTCCTGGCGGGCCTCCACCGAGGAGTTCATCCGCAACCTGCAGCCCTATCCGGCGCCGGAGAAGACAAGGTTCTGGCGGCGCCTCCGCCGGCTCGCCCGTCTGCGCCGCCGCACCCAGATCGGCGGGGTGAAGACGCCGGACGCTCGCGTCTAGCGCCTGAGCGCCTGAGCGCCGCCAGATAATAGCTGCGCTCGCCCTCTATCCACTGCCGGTAGCGCTCGGTGCCCTCGAGGGTCAGGGTCTCGCGCACCCACGGCCTGAGGAGGTGAGGGACCTGCGCCAGGGCCGCGGCCTTGCGCGGGCTGTCCAGCCTGATCGCCTCGACCACGTTGGCGGTGACGTCTCGGAAGCTCGCCACCTTGAGGCCCGCTCCCTGCGCCCACCCTTCCAGCCGGGCGCTGGCCGCCTCGATCGGCCCCAGGATGAAGTCGCCGTGCAGCACCGTCCCGGCGGGCGCGAGCACCCGCCCCATCTCCGCAAAGGCTGCGGCTGGATCGCCAAAAGTGTTGGCCGAATCCAGGCAGGCCACGCAAGCGACGCTCCCGTCCGCGAAGGGCAGGCTCTCGGCGGCGGCGCGGCGCAGGTCCAGCCCCCGCGCCCGTCCATGCCGCACGGCCATCCACGAGCGGTCCACGCCCACCAGCTCCGCTCCCGGCGCCTCGTCGTCCAGATAGGCGAGGCCGCCGCCCCGCCCCGCCGCCACCTCCAGCAGGCCGCCGGAGAGGACCTTGGCCCCGCCCCCCTGTTTCAGGAGCTCGGCGTAGAGCTGAATCTGCAGCGCCTCTTTGGGAAAGCGCCCCGCGACCTCGGCGTCCACCGGCGCGAAACCGCAATTGAAGGCCGAATAGCCCCGCCAGGACGGCCACAGGTAGATCGCCTCGTAGCGAAGCCACGCGGCCAGGCCCCTGGCGCCCCGAACTGTCCCTGCAGCCATGATTCCTCCGCAAGCCCGGTATGGCGGGGCGGGCGGAAAAGGAAAGGGCCCGCGAGCGGCGAGGCTCGCGGGCCCTGGAGGGCTGCGCCGGAAGGCGGCTCCCTACTTCAGGATCGGCTGGCCGTTGGGGCCCTTGATCTGGGCCCAGGTGGCGCGGACCTGCTTCTTCACGCCGGCAGGGAGGGGGATGTAGTCGAGCTGTGCGGCCTGGGCGTCGCCGCTCTTGTAGGCCCAGTCGAAGAACTTCAGCACCGCCTCGGCCTGGGCCGCATTGGACTGGTTCTTGTAGGCGAGGATGAAGGTGGCGCCGACGATCGGCCAGGTGGTCGGACCGGCCTGATCGACCAGGATCAGGTAGTAACCGGGGGCGTGGGCCCAGTCGGCCCGGGCGGCGGCGGCGGCGAAGTTCGGGGCGGTCGGCTGCACGAAGGCGCCGGCTTTGTTCTGCAGCGAGACGTGGGCCATCTTGCTCTGCAGGGCGTAGGCGTACTCGACGTAGCCGATCGAACCGACCGTCTGCTTGACCATGGCGGCGACGCCGTCATTGCCCTTGCCGCCCACCCCGGTCGGCCACTCGACCGCATCGTTGGCGCCCACCTTCGAGGCCCAGGCGGGGCTCTTTGCCGAGAGGTAAGTGGTGAAGATGAAGCTGGTGCCCGAGCCGTCCGAACGGTGGACCACGGTGATCGGCAGGTTCGGCAGCTTCACGGTCTTGTTCAGGGCGGCGATGCGGGGGTCGTTCCACTTCTTCACCTCACCGGCGAAGACGTCGGCCAGAAGCGCGCCGCTCAGCTTGAGCTGACCCGCGGCGACGCCGGGGATGTTGATGACCGGCACCACCCCGCCGATGACGGTGGGAAATTGCACCAGCCCTGCCTCGTTGAGCTCCTCGATCTTCAAGGGCTTGTCGGAGGCGCCGAAGTCGACCGTCTTGGCCTTGATCTGGCGGATGCCGCCGCCCGAGCCGATGGCCTGGTAGTTCAAGCCGGTGCCGGTGGCGGCCTTATAGGCCTCGGCCCACTTGGCGTAGACGGGAGCGGGGAAGGTGGCGCCCGCTCCGGTGATGTCGGCGGCCTGGGCCGCCAGGCCGCTGGCCAGCAGGGCCGCGGCGGCGATGATGAGCCTTCTCAGCATTTGGATGTCTCCGAAATCTTCTGTGTACGGCGGCGCGCCGGGGGGAACCGGCCGGACGCCGCGGTGCGGCGGCGAGCTCGCACGCGACGAAACGTCATGAAGGGGACCCCTCCCGTCGCCCTTTGGGCGCGCCTGGACGGTAGGGACGCTCGATGTCGTTTCATCGACAGACGCGTATCAATCTCGTGACAGCAGCGCGGGGACCGCCGGGGCTTTGGGGGGCGGGCGCCTACTCGCTCTCTTCCTCGCGGCGGCCGGGGGCCGTGCGCAGAACCTCGAAGGGCCGCTCCTGGGTCAGGACGGTGCGGCGCGACCTGATCATCCCGCCGGGGCCCCGGTTCTCCCCGCGCTTGCGACGGCCGCTGAGGGCCCGGTCCACGACCTCGCGCCCGACGTCCAGGCGGGCGGCTATGGAGGCGAGGCTTTCGCCGGCCTGGAAACCGCGCAGCGCATCTTCCACCTGGGCCGGAAGCAGGATCTTCCGGGCGCGGCTGCGCGACGACCTCGGGCCCGCGGGATAGCGTCGTTCGAGCAGGGACATTTCGTGCTCGACCAGGGCTTCCAGCAGCGCCTTCGCCGGATCGCTTTTCTCCGGACCGATGATGACCGGCCGAGGCTCCAGCCCCACGATCGTGATCCCCTTGCGGATGAGGCCGTCGAAGATCATCACCAGCTTGCCGGTGCTGCGGCCGAAGACGTCGAGGCGCAGCACCACCAGCTCGTCGCCGGCGCCCATGTTGTAGAGGTACTCGTCGAGCCGCAGACGCGCCCGCTCGCCGACCTCGCGCTCGACCAGCAGCTCCTCGCAGCCAGCGTCCTTCAGCATCGCCTGCTGGCGCGCGAAGTCGTGCTCGTCCTCGAAGAGGTGGACGTATCCCCTACGCATACGACGCCTATTCCCTTCCGCTCGGGCGCCGGACGGGGCCGGCTGCCGGAACGCCCCACATCGGGAAGGCGCCAGCCCTTCAATATCCGTATAAAGACAATATCTGTACGGTAGTCAGGGTGATATTATCCGACTGGCGCGGCTATACATGACAAGATTGAATCATAACCGCCATTTTCTCGCGATCAAACAGTATTAATTCTGTCTTTTTATTGTAATCGACTTGTCACAGTTGACAGAGAAAGGGCCCGCGAGCGTGAAGCTCGCGGGCCCTTGGCCTTGCGCGGGATGGGCCCGCGCTATGTGAAGGCGCTTACTTCAGGATCGCCTGGCCGTTGGGACCCTTGATCTGGGCCGCCCAGGTGGCGCGGACCTGATTCTTCACGCCCACCGGCAGGGCGATGTAGTCGAGCTGGGCGGCCTGGGCGTCGCCGTTCTTGTAGGCCCAGTCGAAGAACTTCAGCACCGCCTCGGCCTTCGCCGCGTTCGACTGGTTCTTGTAGACCAGGATGAAGGTGGCGCCGACGATCGGCCAGGTGGTCGGACCGGCCTGATCGACCAGGATCAGGTAGTAGCCGGGGGCGTGGGCCCAGTCGGCCCGGGCGGCGGCGGCGGCGAAATTGGCCTCAGTCGGCTGCACGAAGGCGCCGGCTTTGTTCTGCAGCGAGACGTGGGCCATCTTCGACTGCAGGGCGTAGGCGTACTCGACATAGCCGATCGAACCCACCGTCTGCTTGACCATGGCGGCGACGCCGTCATTGCCCTTGCCGCCCACCCCCGTCGGCCACTCGACCGCGTCGTTGGCGCCCACCTTCGAGGCCCAGCCGGGGCTCTTGTAGGAAAGGTAGGTGGTGAAGATGAAGCTGGTGCCCGAGCCATCCGAGCGGTGGACCACGGTGATCGGCAGGTTCGGCAGCTTCACGTCCGGGTTCAGACCGGCGATCCGCGCGTCGTTCCAGCGCTTCACGTCGCCGGCGAAGATGTCCGCCAGGATGGGGCCCGACAGCTTGAGCTGGCCGGCGGCGAGGCCGGGGATGTTGATGACCGGCACCACGCCGCCGATGACGGTGGGGAATTGCACCAGCCCGGCCTCATTCAGCACGTCGAGCTTCAGCGGCTTGTCGGAGGCGCCGAAGTCCACGGTCTTGGCGCGGATCTGGCGGATGCCGCCGCCCGAGCCGATGGCCTGGTAGTTCAGGCCCGTGCCGGTGGCGGCCTTATAGGCCTCGGCCCATTTGGCGTAGACGGGGGCGGGGAAGGTGGCGCCCGCTCCGGTGATGTCGGCGGCCTGGGCGGCCAGGCCGCTGGCCAGCAGGGCCGCGGCGGCGATGATCAGCTTTCTCAGCATGGATTGTCTCCTGGATTGGTTTTGCATCCGCCCGGCGCGCTGGATCAAAGGTAGATATCGATGGTTACACCCCGTCTGGGATTTGCATGTAAAACCAGCGTGTGACCGGCATGTATTGCAGCTGCCGAATTTTTTATTGTTCGTAAAACGTCGCCCAATCGTCATTGCCTTGTTACCGATCCGACATACTCACGCGGCAAACAATCCCCACCAAACTAAGGGGATAATAAAATGCATAAGTATCTTGGTGGGGCGGCCATGGCTGTCCTTGCTTTCGCCATTGCGCAGCCCGTCCGCGCCGCCGACGCCACGACCGCGCCAACTGAAACCTCCACCGCGGCTCCCGTTGAGACCTCCACCGCGAGCCTGGAAGCGATCGTCGTCACCGCGACCAAGCGGGAGACGAACGTTCAGAAGACGCCGATCGCCATTTCGGTGGTCGCCGGCGAGGCCCTGGAAGACCGCCATGTGGAAAGCCTTCTGAACCTAGCCGACGGGGCCGTGCCGTCGCTGCGCGTCGCCACCTTCGAGGCCCGCCAGTCGGCTCTGACCGTCGGCATCCGCGGCATCGTGCCGTTCGACGCCAACCAGACCGCCCGGGACCAGGGCGTCGGCGTCTATATCGACGGGGTGTACCTCGGTCGGCAGCAGGGCCTGAACGCCGCCCTCTACGACGTGGAGCGGATCGAAGTGCTGCGCGGCCCGCAGGGCACCCTGTTCGGCCGCAACACCGAAGGCGGCGCGCTCAGCATCGTCACCAAGAAGCCGACGGGCAAGTTCGGCGGCCGGATGTCGGTCGGCGTGGGCAACTACGGCGCCTATAATGCCGAGATCCATCAGGACTTCCCGGAATTCAACAGGATCGCGGTCAAGTTCGACGGCGTGGTCCAGCACCAGGGCCCGTTCGTGAAGAACCCGATGAACGGCCAGGCGGGCTGGGGCCAGTACAATCGCGCCGGCGGCCGGGTCACGGCCCTGTGGAGCCCGACCGACAACTTCAGCGCCGAGGTCGCGGTCGACTTCGCCGAGGACAAGAACACGCCGTTCTACAGCCAGCTCTTGAGCTTCAATCCCTACGGCAAGCGCGTCCGCACCCTGGCCGAGATCACCGCCACGGCCGCCGCTCCGGCCGGCACGATCAACCCGCTCGCGCCCCTGCTCAGGGTCCACACCGAGCGTCAGACCGTGTCCGACGTCGGCACGGTCCAGCAGCCCAGCGTCGATGACACCGGCGGTGTCGCCGCCACCCTGAAGTGGAACGTCAGCGACAATCTGGAACTGCGCTCGATCACCGCGGTTCGCGCCGTCGGCACCAACCAGTGGGACAATTCGGGCGTGGGCAGCCGGAACGTGTTCGCTCCGAACGCCACCTTCGGCCGCTACAGCCTGTCCGACCTGTACCAGCGCCAGATCAGCCAGGAATTCCAGGCCGTCGGCAAGTACGGCAGCAGCCTCGAGTACGTGGCCGGCCTCTACTACTTCGATGAGCACGCGAAGGAATCGGCCGCCACGCCCCTGACCAACCAGTGGAACGCCGACGGCACGGCCTTCACCATCCGCAACTCGGCCGGCACCTCCGCCGCCGCCGCGGGGACCCAGGGCTGGGAATACGGAACCCGCTTCATCCAGCGCGCCAGCCGGGCCGACACCACCAGCTACGCCGCCTACGGCCAGGCCACCTACACCCCGGCCGGGTTCGACGCCCTGCACCTGACGGTCGGCGGTCGCTGGACCAAGGACAAGCGCGACGGCGTCCTCTACAAGGTCGCCGGCAAGTCCACGAACTTCCTCTTCGCCTACGACAACAGCCGTTTCGACCCCCTGGTGAACCTGGCCTACGAGGCGTCCAGCAACGTCAACCTCTACGCCAAGTTCTCCACCGGCTTCCGCGCCGGCGGCGCCAACGACCGCTCCCAGACCTTCTTCGCCTTCGGTCCGGAAAAGGTGAAGTCCTACGAGGTCGGCGCGAAGACCGAGTGGTTCGACCGCAGCGTTCGCCTGAACGTCGCGGCCTACGCCATGGACCGCACCGGCACCCAGATCGACTTCGACAACGTGGACACCACCCCGGGCAGCCCGACGCAAGGCGCGCACACCGAAGACACCCGCAACGCGCCGGGCAAGTCGACCATCCGCGGCCTCGAAATCGAACTGACCGCCCGGCCGACCGACGGCATGACCGTTGGCGTCGCCTACGCCTATACCAAGGTGAAGGTCCCCTCGGCGCCGTTCCCCTTCACCGGCAACCCGGATGTGCCCCTGGGCTCGCCGTTCCCTGTGCATGTCGTCTACACGCCGCCCAGCGCCGCCACGGCCTTCATCGACTATGTGATGCCCGTCGGCTCCCTGACGCTGAAGGGACACCTCGACGCGAACTACGCCGATGCGCAGTACTCCTTCCAGACCGAGTTCGCCGACGTCTCGCCGACCGGCAAGCTGGTCCAGAACGTCGGCGCGAAGGGCGACAAGAGCTTCATCGTCAACGGCAACATCGCCCTGGCCGATATCGGCATGGGCGGCGGCGGCGCCACGGCGACCCTCTCGCTCTGGGCCCGCAACCTGCTGAACGAAACCTACGTCTACCGCGTCTCGGTCGCCAACCGCGGCACGATCGGCGACTACGGCAACCTGAACCCGCCCCGCACTTTCGGGCTGGAACTGCGGGTGAAGTACTAAGCCTCGAGGGTTCCCCCGAACCCACGATCGGCCAGGCGCCGGCCAGGGACCCAGTCCCTGGCCGGTTTGCTTTTGCGGCGGCGGCCGCCCCTTGGGCGTTGTTGGCTACAGCAGCCGTTGCCGCATCGCCTGGGACAACAGGTCGATGATCGAGACGGCGACGACGATGACGATGACGATGGCGGCCGTGCGCTCGTACTGGAAGCCGCTGATCGACTCGAACAGCACCTGGCCGATCCCGCCGGCGCCGATCAGGCCCAGCACCGTGGCCGAGCGTGAGTTCGATTCGAACCGGTAGAGGGCGTAGGAGGTCCAGAGCGGGGCGACCTGGGGCAGGACCCCCCACACCACCTCCTGCAGCGGCGCGGCGCCCGTGGCGCGGACCCCTTCGACCGGCTTGGGATCGATCGATTCCACCGCTTCTGAGAACAGCTTGCCGAGCACCCCGCCGGTGTTCAGCGCCAGGGCCAGCACCCCGGCGAGGGGGCCGAGCCCCACGGCGACGATGAACATGGTGCCGAGCACCAGGTCGGGCACCGAGCGCAGCACGTCCAGCATCCGGCGGATCGGCTGCTGGATCCACACCGGCGTGACGTTGCGGGCCGCCGCCAGGCCGAGCGGAATGGCGATCAGCACGGCCAGGGCCGTGCCCCAGAGCGCGATCTGCAGGGTCAGCCACATCTGCGAGACGTAGGTGGCGAGGTCCGTCCAGTCCGGCCGCAGGAACGACTGGCCGAACTGGCGCATATTGGCCGAATTGGCGAACAGCAAAGGTACGCGGGCGATGTCCACGTGGCCGAAGCTGATCAGCAGCAGGACGATGATCCCGCCCCAGACCACCACGTCGGTCGCCCGCTGGGCCAGGGGCCGCGTCGGAGGCGGCGGTATGACGACCGCGTCGCTCACGGCGCGAGGGTCTTGCCGGCGGTCAGCACCGCCTCATAGGCCTGCTTGGTCTGGGCGATGCGGGCCGCGTCGCCGGAGCGCTGGGCCTCGCGCAGGGCCTCCCCCGCCTCCATCTGGCGGATCGGCTGCAGGTAGCTGTCGTCGGCGGGCAGGAAGCCGGAATATTCCAGCTTCTCCAGGTTCTTGCGCTGGCGCTCCCCCTCGGCGTCCTGGGCCTTGCCGTAGGTGGTGAAGAAGTCGGCGATCTTCTTGACCACCGCAGGATCGAGGTCCTTGCGCACGACGATGGCGGACTCAGGCAGATCCGGCGAGGTCCAGATGATCTCCACCTTGTCCGCGAGCGCCGGGTAGTCGCGCTTGTAGAAGATCTGGCCCACCGTGTTGTTGGTGGCCACGTCCAGCACCCCGTTGGCCACGGCGAAGAAGTTGGCCTGGTGGCTGGCCGAGCGCACGGTCTTGAAGCACTCCGACGGCTCGATCCCTCGGGGAGTGAATAGATAGGACATGGGCGCCAGGGTGCCGGAGGTCGATTTGGCGTCACCGATGCCGAAGCCCAGGCGCTTGTCGCACTTGAGCACCTTGTCCAGGGTCAGGCCGCGGCCCTTCTTGACGATCAGCACCGAGCGGTAGCTGGTCAGGCCGTCCCGGTCGGCGGTGCGGGCCACCACCTTGGCCTGGGCCCGGCGCACGGCCTCCAGCCCCGACAGGGCCGAGAACCAGCCCGCCTGCACCTGGTTGAAGCGCATGGCCTCGATCAGGGCCGCGTAGTTGGTGGCGAAGAAGGGCTTCACCTTCAGGCCCGTGGCCTTGGCCAGGTCGTCCAGCACGGGCTGCCAGAAGGCGCCCATGGACTGCTGGTCCTGGGCCGACAGGACCGAGAAGTTGATGGTGTCGATGGCCGCCTTGGCCCCGCCGGACTTGCCGCAGGCCGCGAGGCTCGCCAGGGGTACGGCGGCGAGGCCGGCCAGGATCGAGCGGCGCTTCATCGGTCCTCCTCCTCAAACAGGGCTTCCTGGAACTCCGGGCCGTAGATCTTGGCCAGCAGCGCCCGGTCGAGCCCCTTGGCCGGACCGTCGTAGACGATCCGCCCCGCTTCAAGGGCCACGATGCGGCGGCAGTAGCGCATCGCGTAGTCCACCTGGTGCAGGGTGACCACCACGGTGAGGCCGTCGTCGCGGTTCAGGCTCGACAGGGTGTCCATCACCCGGCGGGCGGCCACCGGATCGAGCGAGGCGACCGGCTCGTCGGCGAGGAGGAGCTCGGCCCCCTGGACCAGGGAGCGGGCGATGGCGCCGCGCTGCTGCTGGCCCCCGGACAGGGTGTTGGCCCTCTGGCCGGCGTAGTCGGAGACCCCCACCCGGTGCAGGGCGGCCATGGCCTTCAGCTTCTCCTCGTGCGGCCAGGCGCCGAAGAGGCCGATCCAGAACGGCAGGCGCCCGAGCGCCCCGATCATCACATTGGAGAACAGGGTCAGCCGGCCGACCAGGTTGAACTGCTGGAAGATGAAGCCGGTGCGCTGGCGCACCTGGCGCACGGTCTCGGCGATCCTGCCGTCCTGCTGCACCGTCAGTCCGAACACGGAAATCCGCCCCGGCCCCGCATCGACCGTCACCAAGCCGCTCACGGCCCGCAGGAGCGTGGACTTGCCCGAACCCGAGGGTCCGATCAGCGCGACCATCTCGCCGCGCTCGACGCGCAGGCCCACACGGTCGAGCGCACGCCGCCCCCCGTAGGTCTTGGAGATGTCGCGCGCTTCCAGCGCGGCCTCGGCAGGCATCGGGTGGGCTCGGCCTCTTCCATCAGCGGCGTAGGGCGGACATGGAAGCGCGCTAGCCCCCGGTAGCAAAGCTTTTATGTCATCCCCCCGGCGGGCAGAAGCCTCCTCGCACGGAGCATGGGCGCCGAGGCCCCGAAGACGGCGCCCGACCCCCTGGCGCGCTGTCACAATTCCCGGGCGGCGGGCGCGTGAAAAACATGAGATTTCTGGTCGCCGCGACCTCACCATAACCCGTTGGAATAATGGCGTTTTTCCACGAATTTCGACAACGCGTTCTGACGCCGCCAGCCTGTGGACAAATCACCTCTTTACAAGGGGGGGCCAGTTCCTTATTTGCGCATCTCCCGGCGGACCCCGTACAGATAAACAACGCTGCTAACGCCGGTCTGGGTCAACAAATGCAGGGGTTTGCGTGAGGTGGGAACCTACCATACGCCCCTGGACCTGGTCCGTGCGCGGTCCCCTGAGCGTCCTGTCGCCCTCGTGCGACCGGATGCGGTGGCCATAGCTGGGGCTTGGTTCCAGGAACACTTTCAAGGCGACGTCCTCTACGCCGTTAAGGCGAACCCCTCCCCATGGGTGGTCAAGACCCTGTGGGAGAACGGCGTCCGTGGCTTCGACGTAGCCTCGATCCCCGAGATCGAGCTCGTGTCGGAGGCTGCGCCCGAGGCGAAGATGGCCTTCATGCATCCGGTGAAGAGCCGAAGAGCGATCGCCCGCGCCTATTTCGACTTCGGCGTTCGGACCTTCGCCCTCGACACCCATGAAGAGCTGGCCAAGATCCGGGCCGAGACCGGCGGCGCCGACGACCTGAACCTGATCGTCCGCATGGCCGTCTCCACCGAGGGCGCGCAGTACAGCCTGTCCGGCAAGTTCGGCGTTTCCCCCGAGGAGGCCCCGTCCCTGCTGCTCGCCGCCCGGCGCGCCACCCAGGACCTGATGGGCGTCTCCTTCCACGTCGGTTCGCAGTGCATGCGGCCGACCGCCTACCAGGCCGCCATGTCCCAGGCCTCCCGCGCCCTGGTGCGGGCGGGCGTGCTGGCCGACGTCGTGGACGTGGGCGGGGGCTTTCCCTCCGTCTATCCCGGCATGGTGCCCCCGGTGATGGCCGACTATGTCGACTCCATCCACCGCGGCTTCGCCGAGATGATGGTGCACGAGACCACCGAGCTGTGGTGCGAGCCCGGCCGGGCCCTGGTGGCCGAAAGCTCCTCGATCCTGACCAAGGTCGAACTGCGCAAGGGCGACGCCCTCTATCTGAACGACGGCTCCTACGGGACCCTGTTCGACGCCGCCCACACCAAATGGCCCTTTCCGGTCAAGCTGGTGCGGGAGGACGACAGCGGGGCCGAGCTGAAGCCGTTCCGCTTCTACGGCCCGACCTGCGACAGCCTGGACCACATGCCGGGGCCGTTCTGGCTGCCCGAGGACGTGGCCGAGGGCGACTACATCGAGATCGGCATGCTCGGCGCCTATGGCGTGGCCATGAACACCCGCTTCAACGGCTTCGGGGACAACGACACCGTGGTGGTGGGCGACGCCCCCATGGCCTCGATGTACGGCCTCGCGCCTCGCTCCATCCCCACCCGCCGGGTGGAGGAGCAGGAAGAGCGCAAGGTGGTCCGCTTCTCCCGCGTCAAGGGCGGCAAACGCCGCCGCCGGAAGTAGCCGTCACACAGGACACCTAAAATTGCGCGCCCATCCCCTTTACCTGGGGGCCCTTCACCTGAGGGAATGGGCGTTATATCCCGCGCCCCGCTCGTCGCGCCGTCCGAGCCGGGTCTGAAACTGAGACGGGCGATCACCAGACAGGGAAACCTAGCCGATGAACGCTCCGACCGCCGCCTCCAACAAGAAGGCCGAGCTCCTCTCCAAGACCGTCGAGCACGTGGACATCACCGCCTATGACGCGCGGCCGGTGATCGACGCCATGCGCAAGATGAGCTTCACCAGCCGCGACACCGCCCGCGCCGCCGACATCCTGACCATGGCGCTGGAGGACAAGGGCTGCTCGGTGTGGATCACCCTGGCCGGCTCGACCTCGGCCGGGGGCTGCATGCACGTCTACCGGGACATGGTGAAGTTCGGCATGGCCGACTGCATCGTCTCCACGGGCGCCTCCATCGTGGACATGGATTTCTTCGAGGCCCTCGGCTTCAAGCACTACCAGGCCCAGGCCGACGTGGACGATCGGGACCTGCGCGCCCTCTACATCGACCGCATCTACGACACCTACATCGACGAGGAAGAGCTGCAGGCCTGCGACGCGGCGATCAAGGACATCACCGACAGCCTCGAGCCGCGCCCCTACTCCAGCCGCGAGTTCATCTACGAGATGGGCAAGTGGCTGGCGGCCGGGAACGCCAAGAAGCCCGCCAGCCTGATCCAGACCGCCTACGAGGAGGGCGTGCCGATCTTCTGCCCGGCCTTCACCGACTCGTCCGCCGGCTTCGGCCTAGTCAAGCACCAGGTCGAGCGGATCAAGGCGGGCAAGCCCTACGTCACCATCGATTCGGTGGCCGACTTCCGCGAGCTGACCGACGTGAAGATCGCGGCCGGCACCACGGGCCTGTTCATGGTCGGCGGCGGGGTGCCCAAGAACTTCGCCCAGGACACCGTCGTCTGCGCCGAGATCCTCGGCATCGAGGCCGAGATGCACAAATACGCCGTGCAGATCACCGTGGCCGACGTCCGCGACGGCGCCTGCTCCTCCTCGACCCTCAAGGAGGCCTGCTCCTGGGGCAAGGTGGACGTGACCTACGAACAGATGGTCTTCGCCGAGGCCACCACCGTGATCCCCCTGATCGCCTCCGACGCCTACCACCGCGGGGCCTGGAAGGGCCGCGAGAAGCCGCGCTGGGCCAAGCTGTTCGCGAAGTAGGCGGCGCTTAAGTCCTTTCCCCTCTGGGGAAAGTGTCGGCCCGGACGGGCCGACGATAGGGGCTCGAGGGCGCGAACTGAACCGCCGCGCCCTTGAGCCCCTCAGCCGCCCCGTTCGGGGCGACAGCTCCCCCAGAGGGGGAGCGACTCACAGGCGCCTACTTCCCGAACACCTTGGCGGGACCCAACGCCTCATAAAGGTCGGTGCGGCGGTCGCGGAAGAAGCCCCAGGCGGCGCGGTGGGTGGCCAGGAAGTCGAGGTCGAAGCTCGCCGTCAGCACCCCCTCCTCCTCCCGCTCGAAGGCGGCCACGAGGTCGCCCCGGTGGTCGGCCAGGAAGGACGAGCCGTAGAAACTCTGCCCCCCAGCCCCGCCGGGCTCGAAGCCGATGCGGTTGGCGGCGGCCACGGGGATGACGTTGGCGACGGCGTGGCCCTGCATCACCCGCCGCCAGGGGTCGCGCGTATCCAGGCTGGAATCATGCGGCTCCGAGCCGATGGCGGTGGGATAGAGAAGCACCTCGGCGCCCATCAGGGCCATGGCGCGGGCGGCCTCCGGATACCACTGGTCCCAGCAGATCCCCGTGCCGATCCGGCCGAACCGGGTGTCCCAGACCCGAAAGCCCGTGTCGCCGGGGCGGAAGTAGTACTTCTCCTGGTAGCCCGGCCCGTCGGGCAGGTGGCTCTTGCGATAGACCCCCAAGGGGCGGCCGTCGGCGTCGATCATCACCAGGCTGTTGAAGTAGTGCGGCCCGTCCTTCTCGAAGATCGAAACCGGGATGGCCACGCCCAGCTCCGCCGCCAGGGGCGCCATGGCGACGACGCAGGGATGCTCCTTCCACGGATAGGCGGTGGCGAACCAGCGCTCCTCCTGGGTGACGCAGAAGTATGGGCCCTGGAACAGCTCCGAGGGCAGGATCACCTGCGCCCCCTTGGACGCGGCTTCGCGCACGAAGTCCGCGGTCCTGGCGATGTTGGCGGCCATGTCCGACCCGTAGGCCGTCTGGATCACGCCAAGCGTAATGGTGCGGGCCATGGCTACTGCGGCTCCTGCTGGGTGATGCAGTGGAACGAGCCGCCCCCGGTCAGGAGGGCCCGCGACGGCAGGCCGATCACCGCCCGCTCGGGGAACATCGACTGCAGGGCGTCGAGGGTGAGCGCCCTCGCCCGCTCCTCGTAGATCGGGGCGATCACCGCCTCGTTGGCGATGACGAAGTTCATGTGCGAGGCCGGCATGACCTTTCCGTCCTCGTCCTCGATGCGTCCGGGCGAGGGGATGCGCAGCACCTGGATCTGCCCGCCCCGGGCGTCGCGGAAGCCCGAGAGCTTGCGCGCGGCGTCGTCATAGACCCCGGCGTTGGGGTCGTCCCGCCCCAGCGCCACCGGACAGGCGGCCGTCGCCGGCGCCACGAAGCGGGCGAGGTTGTCGACGTGACCGTCGGTGTGGTCGTTGGCGAGGCCGTCGCCCAGCCAGAGAACCGTCTTGGCGCCCACCGCCTCGGCGAGGGCGGCCTCGGCGGTCTTCTCGTCCCAGTCCGGGTTGCGGTTGGGATTGAGCAGGCACTGGCGGGTGGTCAGGATGGCGCCAAAACCGTCGTGATCTATAGCGCCGCCCTCCAGCACGAAGTCATGTTCCAGCCGGGGAACCCCCGCCGCGGCGGAGATCTGCTCGGCCACGGTGTCGTCGTCCTCCAGCACATATTTGCCGCCCCAGCCGTTGAAGCGGAAGGCGACGGCCACACTCTCCTCGCCGCGCCGGGCGAAGATCGGGCCGGTGTCGCGCAGCCAGATGTCGCCGAATTGGCCCCGCACGATCTCGATGCCGGAAGCCCCGTCGATCAGGGCGCGGGCGGCGGCCTCTGCGGCGTCGCCGCAGACCAAGAGGCGCACCCGCTCAGCCCCCGGGCCCGCCAGGGCGCGGGCCAGGGCCGCCACCTCGGCTTGCGCCTCGGCGAGGTCCTCCAGCCACAGGTCCTCATGGCTCGGGAAGCCGAGCCACATGGCCCGATGCGGCGCCCATTCAGCCGGTACGACCAGGCTCATCCAGCCCTCCAATCAAGAGCGGGCGAAAGTGGGAACAGGCGCCCCCTGCGTCAAGCGCCGAACGAAAAAGGGCGGCCCGCAAAGGCCGCCCTTCTCCATGTCGGTGCGCACGCCGATCAGAAGCGGAACTTGATCCCCGCCTTGAGCTGCCAGAGGGAGCCGCTGTTGACGATGAACGGCTTGCGCGGCTGGTCGGTGGTGCCGGGTTCGGTGACGAGGCCAGAGTAGGTGTACTTGGCGCCAGGCACGGCGCATGAACCCGCCGCCGCGCCGCAGGTGACGTCAACCACCGAGACCCCGCGGTAGAAGTCGTACTGGTCGAGCGTGCCCCAGCTGTCGTTGAGCAGATTGCCCAGGTTGAGCAGGTCCAGATAGGCCACCAGTTTTGCCCCCCGCGGGAAAAAGGCCGGCAGTTCCTGGCTGAGGTGGACATCGACGGTGGTGACGCTACGGCCCTTGAATTCGTTCCGCGGCGAAATCCGGCCGGCGTAGTCGATCAGCCCGGTCTTCTGCAGGAAGTTGTCGAAGGCCTGGACGTCGAAGCCCGCCGCATAGACGACCTTCGGGTCGCTGGTGGCGGTCACGTGGCCGCCGCTGGCCTGGGGGACGTAGAGCAGGTCGGCGGAGGAGACCTGGCGACCGCTGTAGCTGGTGACGATTTCGCCGAAGTCGTTGTCGAAGCCCGAAGTGCCGCTATTGGCGAACACGTACGAGAAGGGAAGACCGGATCGACGCTGAGCGAAGATGGTTATGTTGGTCAGATTGTCGCCGAAGAATCTCCGATTGTAGGTAGTGGTCAGCGAGAAGCGGTTGCGGATTTCGTAGTCCGAGGTCGCCGAGGTCGGGTTGTTGTGGTCCGCCGAGGCGAAGCGCACGAAGCTCGACAGGGCGATGGAGCTGGTCATCGGGTTGCCGTCGGTGCCCCGGGTGTTGGTCATCGCCGCCCGCATGGACAGCCCCTTTGCCCAGCCCGTGTCCCAGTCCTTGCCCACCGTCAGCGTCATGGCCCGGTTGTGGCCCTTGTCGTTGTTGGCCAGGGCCATGTCGAACTGGTTGGCGCCAATGGTGCCGACAGTGGTCCGGCCATAGACCGGGCGGCCGTCCGGCGCCTGGCCGATGATGCGGGCGCGGTAGTCATGCCAATAGAGGGCGTTCTCGTTGGTCTGGTAGAGCACGTCGCCTTGCAGCAGCCAGTTCTTGCCCAGCAGGCCCGGCAGGTCGAAGCGGTAGGCGTAGGACAGGGTCGCCTTCCACACCGTCGGGACCTTGAAGTCGGGGGCGAGGAAGTTGGTGTTGCCGTTGCCGGGGGTGAAGGTGCAGCCTGCCGGCGCCTTGGTTATGTCGACGTTGAGGAAGGGCGCCGCCGGGCAGACGGCGATGGTCTGACGCACGCCGTCGTTGGCGAAGGGATTGGACAGCCAGACGTTCAGCCCGGTCGAGGAGTAGCGGCCAAGGGTGCCCGTCATGGTCATGCCGGACTGGGGCCGCCAGTTGAAGCTGACGCGCGGCAGGATGATGCTCTTGCCGTCGATGCTCTGGGAGTTTGAGAAGCCGTTGCGCGACGCGAAGTTGACGTTCTCTACGGGCGAGTCGCTGGTCGAAAACCAATTGTAGCGCAGGCCGAACAGGACGCTGAAATTGTCCGTGATCTGCCAGTTGTCCTCGCCGTAGATCGAATTCTGGCGGAAGGCGAACTCGGACACCCCGTTGCGGGCGGTGCCCAGGGTCGCGGGGACCGTTCCGGCCGACGGGTTCGCCACGGCGCCCGTCGCTGTGAAAGTGGCGGCGGTCTTGGCCAGGAAATTTGCGTAGCTGGAGAAGGTGTAGGTGCCGATCGAGTTGCCGACGAACACGTTGTAGACGTCGTCGGTCTCGGTACGGATGCCCGCCAGCAATTCGTGGGGACCGCGGCGGTAGCGGGCGATCCCCTCGATGGTCTGAACCTTGGTGTTCAGGTAGTTGTCGTGGCGGCTGATATCCGCGCCGAAGCGGATCTGGGGCGTGCCGGTCCCGGCGGCGACCCCGGCCAGGTCGGTGACCGTAACGTCCACCTGCCCGACCGTCAGTCCGCCCAGGGGGATCTGGGTGGTGTCGACCTGCTTGTAGTTGTAGCGCAGCTCGGTCGAGAAATTGCTGGTCCAGTCCGAGTTCAGCTGGACGGTGTAGGAGTCCAGGACCTCGTGCTTGTTGTACTGGGTGGATTCCAGGCCGATCCGGGGTTGGGTGGTCGAGTCGCCGCTGATGAACACCGAAGAGGTCGAGCCGTTGTACGAATTGCCGTCCGTCTTCTGGTAGCTGAACATCAGGCGGTGGTTGTCGGTGATGTTCCAGTCGATCCGCGCCCGGAACTTTTCGTCGGTCACCGGCGGGGCGCCCGTCACAAAGGTGCCGGCATCGTAGCCGTAGGTGCTCTTCACCGCGGCGGTGAAGGTGTTCACCGCGGTCGAGGAGATGCGCGGGATGGACACGGCGCGGCCCAGATCGAACGGACCTTCGTCGAGGCTGAACTGCCCGTTGTAGTTCTCGTAAGACAGGAAGAAGAACAGCCGGTCCTTCCAGATCGGGCCGCCGAAGGTGCCGCCCCAGTAGCGCTCCTCAAAAGGAGCGCCGGCAAGGGCTCCGCGGACCGAGTCTCCCTGCCACTCGCGCCCGGTCTTCTCGTAGAAGCCCGATCCGTGGAAGGTGTTGGTGCCCGACTTGGTGACCACGTTGATGGCCCCGCCGAGGGCGCCGTCGTTGATCACGCTGGCCGGGACCGCCGACACCGAGACGGCCTGCACCGCTTCCAGCGACACCGGGGAGCGCTGGGTCGGATAGCCGTTGTTGTTCAGTCCGAAGTCGTCGTTCTGGCGCACGCCATCGACGGTCAGCTGGTTGAAGCGGGTGTTCACGCCGGCGAAGGACAGGGCGTTCTGGTTCGAGGAATCGAGGGTGGCGAAGGGATCGATCCGGGCAAGGTCCTTCAGGTCGCGGTTGATCGAGGGCACGTTCTCGATCTGGGAAACGGTGAATCGAGTGGTTGGCCCGTTGTTGCGTTGGACGGGGGCGGCGGTCACCACCACCTCGGCCACGGCTGTGGCGGCCGGGTTCAGGACCAGGTCAACGGCCGTGGGTTCGCCCACGGTGATCAACGCGACCTCGGTCTTTTCGCCCTCCACGTTGGGGGCGCTGGCCTCGACAGTGTAGGGGCCGCCGACCCGAAGGCCCCGGGTGGAGTAAAAGCCGTCCGCATTGGTAATGCTGGTCGCGCGGGTGCCGGTAGGCACGTGGGTGACCACAACGGTGGCGTTGGCGACCGGCTTGCCCGCGGCGGTGATCTGCCCGCGGATGCCCCCGGTGGTTTCCTGCGCATAGGCCGCGGTGGCCGTCAGGGCCATGGCAAGCGTAATGACGCCGGCGCCGGCGCTCAGCCTCTTGGTCAACATGGACACCCCTCAGGCGGGCGCGCGTCTGCGCGCCTCATGGCGATCTGAAATAACTACGCTTTTGGAACTTCTGACGACAAACGTCAGGACCTATGACGACAAAAGTGTCACGCTCCGACAACGGATTTCCGACGGTTTTGCGACACTGCCCCGGAGACGACGAGAAAGGAAGCTTCCCGCTTCGCAGGCGCCGGTTTAATGGGCCATCCTCCGGCGCCGGCGATTTGCGCGCCGGCGGCGGGAGCCACAGTGGCCCAGACAACGACCCCCGACGGGACTGCCGCAGCCTTGGGCGTTCCCCTGCGGCTGACCCTGGCTTTCATCGCCGGTCTCACCGTGCTCCGCCTGGCGGTCCTGTTCCACACGCCCCTCGAGCTCTACCCGGACGAAGCCCAGTACTGGCTGTGGTCGCGCGAGCTGGCGTTCGGGTATTTTTCCAAGCCGCCGATGATCGCCTGGCTGATTCGGGCCACCACGGCCCTGGGGGGCGAGGCCGAGCCCTGGGTGCGGCTGAGCGCCCCCCTTTGCCACGCCGTCGCCGCCCTCGCCCTGCAGCGGGCCGGGACCCGGCTCTACGGCGGCTGGACCGGCTTCTGGGCGGCGGTGGTCTACAGCCTGGCGCCGGGGGTCCAGCTCTCGGCCGGGGTCGTCTCCACCGACGCCCCGCTGCTGGCCTTCCTGTCCTTGGGCCTCTGGGCCTACGCCGGCTTCGTGACCGCCCCGGCGCAGGAGCGCCTCCGCTGGGCGGCGGGGATCGGCCTGTCGGTGGGCCTGGCGGTGCTGGCCAAGTACGCCGCCTTCTATTTCGTGCTCGGCCTGATCCTGCATGCCCTCTGGAGCCGAGAGGCGCGGGCCCGGTGGGGCTGGCGCGAACTGGCCCTGACCATCGGGCTTATCCTTGCCTGCCTCGCCCCCAACCTGGCCTGGAACGTCAGCCACGGGTTCGAGACCATCGCCCACACGGCGGCCAACGCCAATCTGGGGAGGGCCGAGGACGCGCCCCCCGCCAGCGCCCTGGCCTTCGATCCCCGCGGGGCCCTGGGCTTCCTCGGCTCGCAGTTCGGGGTGTTCGGACCGATCTCCTTCGCGGTGCTGGTGGGCGGCGGCGCGGTCCTGGCCTATCGGCGCCGGCTGGAGCCCGCGGACAAGCTGCTCCTGTCCCTGACCCTGCCGCCCCTGCTGATCATCCTGGCGGTCGCGGCCCTGTCGCGAGCCAACGCCAACTGGGCCGGGGCGGCCTACAGCCCCGCCTCGGTGCTGGTGGCGGCCTGGTTGCTGCGCTGGCGGGCCAATCGCACCCTGGCCACCCTGGTGTCGATCAAGGCGCTGATCGGGGCCGTGTTCCTGACGGCGGCGGCGTCCTCGGGCATGGCCGACCGGCTGGGGCTTTCCAACGCCTTCAAGCGGGCCAGGGGGTGGGCCTCCTCCACCGACGCCGCCCTCGACCGGGCCGGTGAGGAGCGCCTGAAGGGTGGCCTCACCGCCATCGCCGTCGACGACCGCTTCCTGTTCAACGCCATGGCCTATTACGGGCGGGACCGCCTCGGCCATCCGGGGGACCCGCCCCTGGTCATGTGGGTGCGCCAGTCCAAGGCCCAGAATCAGGCCGAGACCTCTAACCCCCTGACCCCCGCCCTCGGCGCGCGCGTCCTGATGGTGGGCATGGTCCCCGACTTCCTGAAGGAGGAGAAGGCCGACTTCCCCGCCATCCGGGACGAGGAGTTCCTGCGGATCCGGCTGGACCCCAAGCGGGTGCGGGAGATGCGCCTGTTCGTCGGCCTCGGCTTCAAGCCCCAGCCGCGCGATCCCCGGACCGGCAAGCCGGTCGCGCCCTAGACCCTTCGATCCAAGCGGCCTTCGGGTAGGTCAGGCGGGGCGACGGCTCGACCCCATCAACTCAAAAGAAAAGAGCCCGGCTTGCACCGGGCTCTCGATAGGTCTGGCTTTGAAGGCTGTAGGGAGCCTCGGGCGGACCCGAAGCTCCCCGCTCAGCCTTAGCGGCCGAAGTTGATGTTGATGGTCGTGCGCCGGTTCAGCGGCTCCTTCACGCCATCGCCCGTTTGAACGGCCGGTTGGCTTTCGCCCTTCCAGTCGACGGACATGACACCCTGGTTCACCCCAAGGCCCACCAGCGCATCGGCGACGGCCTTAGCGCGGCGTTCCGACAGGCGGACGTTGTAGGCCAGCGAACCGGACGTGTCGGTGTGACCGATCACGATCACCTGGGTCGCCCGGCCGCTGGTCGCGTATTGCGCGGCCTGCTGCACGACGGCCTGGGCGTCCTGAGTCAGGATCGACTGGTCGAAGGGGAAGTAGACGATGAATTCCCGGGCCTCAGGAACCGGAGCCGGAGCCGGAGGCGGCGGCGGCGGGGGAGGCGGCGGGGGCGGAGGCGGCGGCGGCGGCGGCGGCGGCGGGGGAGGCGGCGGCGGCGGCGGCG
>CANJID010000035.1 GCA_947474395.1 Caulobacterales bacterium | reverse complement strand
TTCCACAACTGGACCGGCGACCGGATCACCTGCCGCGACTGGTTCCAGCTGTGCCTGAAGGAAGGGCTGACGGTGTTCCGGGACCAGGAGTTCTCAGCCGACCAGCGCAGCCGCGCGGTGCAGCGGATCAAGGACGTGAAGGCCTTGCGCGCCCGCCAGTTCGCCGAGGACGCCGGGCCCCTGGCCCACCCCGTTCGGCCGGCCAGCTACCTGAAGATCGACAACTTCTACACCGCGACCATCTACGAGAAGGGCGCTGAGGTCATCCGTATGCTGAAGACCATGCTGGGGCCGGAAGACTTCCGCCGCGGCATGGACCTCTATTTCGAGCGCTGGGACGGGCACGCCACCACCGTCGAGGCTTTCGTCGAGTGCTTCGCGGACGTGTCGAAGCGCGACCTGACCGACTTCTTCGCCTGGTACGAACAGGCGGGCACCCCGGCGGTGACCCTGGTTTCCGACTACGACGAGGCCGGCAAGGCCCTGGACCTGTCGCTCAGCCAGGCCACGGCCCCGACGCCGGGGCAGCCGGACAAGCGCGCCCTGCCGATCCCGGTGGCGGTCGGGCTGCTGGACGAGGACGGGGCGCCCCTGCCCTTCACCGACCCGGCGACGGGACTGACCACCATAGAGACCGTGCTGATGCTGACCGGCTCCACCGCCCAGGTGAGGCTGGAAGGCGTCCGCAAACGGCCCGTCGTCTCGCCGCTGCGGCGGTTCTCGGCGCCCGTGCGCCTGACCCACGACGCCCCGCCCAAGGACGCCTATGCGATCCTCGCGGGGGACTCCGACCTGTTCAACCGCTGGGAGGCGGCGCAGAACCTCGCCCAGGCCCTGATGCTGCGCCGGGCGGCCGGCCGACCCGACGAGGTCAGCGAAGAGCGCTTCGCCGATGCGCTGGGGCGCGCGCTCAACGACCAGGCGGCCGAGCCCGCCTTCAAGGCCCTGATGCTGACCCTGCCGTCGGAACAGGAGCTGGCCCTCGCCAGCCAGCCGGCCGACCCTGCCGCCCTGCACGAGGCCCGCGACATCCTCCGCGCACGGATCGCCATTCACCTGGGCGAGACCCTGGTGCGGCTGCACGGCGGCCTGCAGGAACCGGGAGAGTTCTCCACCACCGCGGACGCCGCGGGCCGCCGGGCCCTGCGCAACGCCGCCCTGGAGATGCTCGCCGCGGATCCGTCCTCCGCGACAATGGGGCGCGCGAAGGGTCACTTCGACGGCGCGGGCAATATGACCGACGCCATGGGGGGCCTGGCCGCCCTGATGCTGATCGGCGGCGAGCCCTTCGAGACGGCTCTCGAGGCCTTCTACGAGAAGTGGAAGACCGAGCCGCTGGTGATCGACAAATGGTTCGCCATCCAGGCCCGCTCGCCCGACGAAGGGGTGCTGGGACGGGTGCTGGGTCTGACCGCGCACCCGGCCTTCGAAGCCAAAAACCCCAACAGATTAAGGGCCTTGGTCCAGACCTTCGCCTCCGCCAACCCGGCCCGGTTCCATGATCCGAGCGGCGCCGGCTACAAGTTCCTGGCCGACCAGATCCTCAGCGTGGACCGCTACAACCCCATGGTTGCGGCGAGGATGATCGAACCGCTGGGCGGCTGGCGGCGTTATCGGGAGGACCTCGGCGCCCTGATGCGGGCCCAACTCGCCCGTATCGTAAGTCGCGACGGCGTCTCGAAAAATGTGTTGGAGCTGGCGGAAAAAGCCCTCGGCGAGGAACATACTTAACGCCGCTAACAATTGAGCAACTATCGCAACCTAAAGCTTAGCCAAGTGGTTTAAGTCGTCCGTTCCAGGAACTTAACAATTGGCAAGTCCGCTCACCAAGCTGGCCTTCCTGGTCGTCGACGACAACGCCAACATGGCGCACATCGTCAAGACGATCCTGAAGAATTTCGGCGCCGTGCACATCTATGAGGCGCGGGACGTGGCGGAGGCCTTCGCCACCGTGCGTCAGTACGCCATCGACATCGTGTTCCTGGACTACAACCTGGGTTTCATGGACGGCATCGAGTTCATCAAGATGATGCGCAACGCCAGCGACAGCCCGAACCCCTACCTGCCGATCGTCATGCTGACGGCCTACACCGAGCAGCACCGTGTCGCCGCCGCTCGAGACGCCGGCACGACCGAGTTCTGCGCCAAGCCGGTCACGGCGATGGAAATCTACCGCAAGATCGTCGAGGTGATCGAACACCCCCGGCCGTTCGTGCGCGCCGGCTCCTATTTCGGTCCGGATCGTCGCCGCCGCGAGGACGAAGCCTACAGCGGCCCCGAACGCCGGGCCGGCCGTCCGGGCTTTACCGCCGAACCCCAGGCCGCCGCGGGCTAGAGCCTTCCAGGATCAGATAGCTTCATCTGATCCGTTAGAAAGGCTCTCCATTTTAGCATCTTAGAGCGGGTCCGGGCGGCGAACCGCGCACACTTCGCCTGACGCGCTCCAGCCCGCCTGCGCCAGAGCGTAGCAGCCTGACTGTTATCCCCCGCCCTCGCGCGCGGGAGAGGTGACAGAGGGCGCACCCCCCGCATACCCTGGTTTCCCTTGGAGAATCGGGAGGGCGTCCGCTTGGCCGGTCGCGCAAGACCGCGCGCTGAGTTGGGGGACGCCTTTGGCGGGCCCGAAGCTCGCGCGCCGCCGCACAATCTGCCTGCATTCCTGCGCATCCTGATCCTGGCTGCGCTGCTGCTGCTGGCTGTCTACACGGCGCTCGCCGCCTACCGGCTGAACCAGACGGTTCGCCCCGACGGCTCGAGCCAGGCGGAGCGCAACCTCAAGGCCGACGCCGACCTGCTGGCGGCCCGGGCCGACGCGCGGGTCGCGCGGTTGCGCGCGGGCCTGGCCGCCGCGGGCGAGCGGCTGCAACGCTCGCCTGAAGAACCGCTCGACGCCGCCGAGCAGGCCCTACGGCTCACGCGGCCCGCCTCGCGGGCCGTCGCCGTGGTGCTGGAGGGAGAGGTGGTGGGCATGGCGGGGGACCTGCCGCTGGGCGCGTGGTCGGCCGCCGCCGGCTGGGCCAAGACCGCCGGCAAGACCTTCTGGATCGGCGCGGCGGACAACACCACTGCCGGAGCATCGGGCGGCCGCACGACCTATTCGGTCGTCAGCGCCTCCACCCGCCGGGGGCGGTTCTACGTGGTGGCGGCGACCGATTTCGCCGACCTGACCAGCGCGCGCGGGCCCGACGAGACGCTGTTGATCGCCGGGGCCGAGGGCGGGTTGCTGGCCGCCGCCGGAGCCGACGCCGCGCCCAAGGCCGTGACCCTCGACGCCTCGCTCACCACCAAGACCGCGACCCTCATCGCCGACGCCGAGGCGGGACGCGACACCGTCGCCAGCTTCCCCGCCCGGGCGGCGCGGGCGCGGGCGGCCCTGACCCCCGACCGGACCCTGATCGCCGTCGCCGCCGTACCGGCCGATTCGGTGCTGGGAGCCCAGCGGCGGACCCTGGCCAACGAGCTGTTCGCCCTCCTCGCCCCCCTGGCCATCGCCCTGGTCATGGGGCTGGTGCTGATCCGCCAGACCCGGCGGATCGAGGCCGTGCAGTCGGCCCGCATAGAGAGCGAGCGCAAGTTCCGGCTCGCCGTCGAAGGCGCCCGCTGCGGAATCTGGGAATGGCGGCTGGATGAGGACAAGGTGTTCCTCTCCGACGTCACCGGCGTGATGTTCGGCTGGGGCGGCGGCGGGGCGGCCCGGGCCGAGGACGTGATCGGCCGCATCGCCCCCGAGCACCGCGAGCGGGTGCGCCAGGCGGTGATGGGTTCGCGCTCCTATGGCGCCTTCGACGTGACCTTCCGCGTGCCCGGGCCGCAGGGCTCGGCCTGGATCGACTGCCGGGGCCAGGCCTACGGCGCGGCCGCCTCGGGCGGTTACAACACCATCATCGGGGTGGCGCTGGACGTCACCGAGGAGCGCATGGCCCAGGCCCGCGCCCAGGCCGCCGAGACCCGCCTGCGCGACGCCATCGACAGCGTCTCGGAAGCCTTCGTGCTGTGGGACCGGCAGGGGCGCCTCCTGATGTGCAACGCCGCCTATCGCGACTTCTTCTCGCTGGAGGCCCGCTTCCTCAAGCCGGGCGTGCAGCGGGCCATGGTGCTGAAGGTCGCCGAACTGGGGGTGAAGAACTGGCGCATGGCCCCGCCCGACCGGCGCGGGGTGCGCGAGGCCGAACTGATCGACGGGCGCTGGGTGCTGGTGTCCGAGCGGCGCACGGCCGAGGGCGGCTCAGTGATGACCGCCGTCGACATCAGCGCCGTGCGCAGCCAGGAGGAGGCCCGCCGCCGCAACGAGGAGGCGCTGGAGAAGGCCGTCGCGCGGCTGGAGGAGAACCAGGCCCAGCTGACGGAGCTGGCGCAGAAGTACGAGATCGAGAAAATCCGCGCCGAGGACGCCAACCGGGCCAAGAGCGAGTTCCTGGCCAATATGAGCCACGAGCTGCGCACGCCCCTGAACGCCATCATCGGCTTCTCGGAGATGATGACCCAGGAGCTCTACGGCCCCCTCGGGGACCCCCGCTACAAGGAGTATGTCCAGGACATCCTGTCGTCCGGCCAGCACCTCCTGGCGGTGATCAACGACATCCTGGACATGTCCAAGATCGAGGCGGGCAAGATGTCCCTGCGCCTGGAGGCGGTGGACGTGCAGGACGTGGTCGAGGACGCGGCCCGGGTGCTCCGCAACAAGGCGATCGAGGTCGGCCTGACCCTGGAGCTGAACCTCGATCCCAACCTGCCCGAGGTCCAGGCCGACTACCGCGCGGTCAAGCAGGTGATGCTGAACCTGATCACCAACGCCCTGAAGTTCACGCCGCGCGGCGGGCGGGTCGAGGTGCTGGCGCAGAAGCTGGGCGACGGCGAGCTGGTGCGCATCGCCGTACGCGACACCGGCATCGGCATCTCCAGGGAGGATCTGGCGCGGCTGGCCCGTCCCTTCGAGCAGATCGAAAGCCAGCTGTCCAAAACCCAGCAGGGCACCGGCCTGGGCCTGGCCCTGGTGAAGTCCCTGGTGGAGATGCACCACGGCATGTTCGGGATGGAGAGCGAGCCGGGCCACGGCACCACGGTCTCCTTCACCCTGCCGGTGCGCAAAGCCCGCACCAGCGAAGGCGGCGCGGCCTCGGTGGCAGCCTAGATCAACCGCGCTGTCGCAAGCGACGCGCCCTGCGGATAGGCTGGCCCCATGTCGGTTGAAAGCGGCCGGTGATCGCCATGCCCTTCGAAACCTTTCAACGCCTCGGGCTGGCCCTGGCCATCGGCTTTCTGGTCGGTGTCGAGCGCGGCTGGCAGGACCGGGACGTGGCCGAAGGCGGGCGGACGGCGGGCATCCGCACCTATGCGCTTACGGGATTGCTAGGCGGCCTGGCCGGCCTGTTGAGCAACGCCCTTGGCGGCTGGGCCTTCGCAGCGATCGGCGCGCCCTTCGCCGCCGCCTTCATCCTGTCGAAACAACGCGAGCAGGCGGAGGACGGCGACCATTCCGTGACCGCCGTCGTCGCGGCCCTCCTGGTGTTCGCCCTGGGCGCCTACGCCGTGATCGGCGACGGGCACGTCGCCGCCGCGACGGCGGTCGTCGCCACCGCCCTGCTGGCGTTCAAGGGGGTGCTCCACGGCTGGCTCAGACAGCTGACCTGGCCCGAGCTGCGGAGCGCGCTTGTCCTCCTGGCCATGAGCTTCGTCGCCCTCCCGCTCTTGCCGAACCGGGGCTTCGGCCCCTTTGGCAGCGTCAACCCCTACGAGCTCTGGATGCTGACCATCGCCATGGCCGGGGTCTCGTTCGTGGCCTACGCGGCGATCAGAATCTTCGGGACGTCGCGCGGCGCTGTGCTGGCGAGTGCGGCCGGGGCGCTCGTCTCCTCCACGGTCGTGACGCTCTATATGGCGCGGCTGAACAGGACCGGCCCGGCTAGGACGGCCTACGCCGGCGCCGCGCTGATCGCCGGTGCGGTGATGGCGGTGCGGCTTTGCGCGATCACCGCCGTGATCGCACCGCCCCTGTTCGCGCGCCTCGCCGCGCCGCTCGGCGCCTTCGCGGCCGTGTCGGCGCTTGCGGGCTTGGCCATGGCCCGCCGGGCCAAGAGCCCCGAGGCCAATGAAATCCCGGCCTCAATGAAGAGCCCGCTCGACCTCGGCCTGGTGTTCAAATTTGCCTTCCTGCTCGGAGCGGTGCTGGCCGCGGGCCGAATCCTGACCGCGCTCTTCGGCCCCAGCGCCCTGCTCCCGGTCGCCGCCGTCGCGGGGGTGGCGGACGCCGACGCTGTCACCCTCACGGCCGCCCGGCTAGCGGCCCAGGGGACGGACCTGAGTCTGGCGGCCTATGCGGTGCTGATCGCGGCAGGCGTCGACAGCCTGTCCAAGATGACGATCGCAGTCGTGGTCGGCGGGCCTCGGTTCGGCGCCTGGTTCGGGGGCGGGACCCTCGTCGCCGCGGCAGCCGCCGGCGCAGCCATGTACGGCTTCCGCTGAAGCCAGCGGGCCGGAGCCTATTTGGGTTGAGCTTGAGGGGCCGTCGCGGCCGGCGGAGCGCCGTCTGCGCGGGGAGCGCCTTGGCCGCGATCGCGGTCGCCGTCGGGACCGCCCCGACCGCCGCCGCCTCGACCGCCGCGACCGAGCCTCATGTTGCGGGCGTCGGTCTGCATGGCCTGGACCAGCAGGGCGCGACGCGGGGCGTCCAGCGTGGCGGTGTAGGCCACAAGGCCGGCGTCCATCTTGGCGCGGGCGGCCATGTCGGCGATGCGGGCCTTGTCCAGGGCCGCGGTCACGGCGGCCGCGTCATAGACCGGCGCCATCATCAGGGTGGAGGCCTCGCGGCGGGCGGTGCGGGCGGCGCGCATGTCCGGGGTCGCCTCGACGGCGTGGGCCTGCATCACCTGGCGCATGGCGGCGCGGTCCTCCGGCGAGAGGGCCGTGGAAGCCTGCCACACGTTGCTCCGCTGCTGCGGCGGGCGGTTGTTGACCATGCGCCAGCCCATGACGCCCACGCCGACGCCCAGGCCCACCAGGAACAGGTTCCCGGCCAGCGAGGCGACCAGCAGCGTCTTCAGGCCGGGGCCTTCGAAATTCATGTGCTCCGGCCTTCCAGCCAGGTGGAGATGATGCTGGCCTCGTCCGGGGCGGCGGCGGCGATCGCCTCCTCGCCCCGGGTCTCGGCGCCGACGGTCCCGACCAGGATCGCCCCGGCGAGGATGCCGGCCGCGCAGGCGGCAGCGGCGGCCCCCGGAAGCCACAGACGGCTCCAGGCGTCGGCCAAGGAGCGCGCATGGCTGCGGCGCGCGCTGCGGATCACCGCCTCGCGCAGGAAGGCGGACGGAACCGGCGGACGGGAGGTGTCGAGCAGGGCGTCCAGGCCGTCGGCCTCGCGCAGGACGGTCGCGCTGGCTTCGGGCGCCCCGGCGATCAGGCTCGCGGCGGCTTCCCGCTCGGCCTCAGGCCAGCGGCGCAGGTCGGCCCCGTAGGCGGCCGACAGCTCTTCAAAGCGTTGGATGTCCATAGTCCGCACCCTCCCTCAGCCCCTCACCCTGACGCAAGGTCCGCCAACAACGCCTTCAGCCCCCTCCGGCCCCGGGCAAGCAGACTTTCCAAAGCCTCGACGCTGACGCCCATGAGCGCCGCCGCCTCGATGTTGGACAACTCCTGGTAATGACACAGAACAATTGACTCTCTCTGACGCGCCGGCAGGCGGTTCAGAGCGGCGTCCACCCTCACGGCGAGGTCGGCCTGCTCCAGCCCGCGATCGGGCAAGTCCGCCGGGTCCGGCCGATCCGGCGGATCGGCGGTCGGTATCTCGCGGCGCCGGCGCAGCCGGTCGTAGCAGAGGTTCAGGGCCACCCGGTGCATCCAGGTGTCGAACCGCGCCGTACCAGGCCGCCAGGTCGGCGCCTGCCGCCAGACACGGACGAAGACCTCCTGGGCCACGTCCTCGGCTTCCGAGGCGTCGCCCAGCATCCGTCGGGCGAGCGCCAGCATGCGCGGCAGCTTGCGCGCGACCAGGGCCTGTATGGCCGCCGGGTCGCCCTGGGCAACGCCCACGATCAGCTCCGCGTCGGGATCTGGCGCCTGCGCCGGTCCTGCCGTCTGCCGACCTGCCAAAAAGCTTCTCTCTGCCCATGGTGTGCGCAGGCGCCCCCCGGCCCCGCATTCCCTGTCTATCGTCCACGGGCGCCGACGTCGCCGTCGGCAGTCCCGCGCGGACGGCTCAGGCCTTCGAAACGCATCGCGCGCTCCGCAGTCCGGCCGTCCAGCTCATCCAGGGTAAGCGTATCTTCGCCTTGGGCAAGGCGCGAGAAGGCGCAGGCCTCGCGTTCGCGGCGCGCGGTCCCTGCAACCTGTCTGTACTCGGCGAAATCGACTGATCGGGTCATCAGGTCTCCTTCGGAGCCCCCTTGTCCGCCTCTAAACGCTCTAACGCTGCAAGTCCGTCGAGCCTGTGCGACGGCGCCGCAGCAAAGCCATGATGTTACGGATGGACCACCGCGGCGAAGGCCGCCCGCGCGGCCTTGCGCGTCCGGGCCAAGGCCCCGCGCAGGGCGCGGAAGTCCCGCACGCCGCCTGCGCGGGCCAGGAGCTGGCGGAAACGGGCGGGCTCGCCGGAGGGATCGGCGTTGTCGGCCAGGGCCAGCTTCAGCACCTGGGAGATGTTCTGCTGCAGCCGCCAGGCCTCCAGCAGGACCTTCACCTGGGCCGGTTCGGCGAGGCCCGCCTCCGCCAGCGCCGCCAGGGCCTCGCCGGTGTGGACCCGCAGCGGCCCCCCTTCCGCCGCCCCGGCGAGCTGCAGGTGCTGGGCGGCGAACTCGATGTCGACCAGACCGCCGGGCTCGAGCTTCAGGTCCCAGAACCCCGCCGAGGGCTTCTCCTTGGCGATCAGCGCCCGCATCTCCAGGACGTCTTTGGCCAGACGGGCCAGGTCCCGCGGCTGGCGCAGCGCCGCCGCCGCCGCCGCGCCGATGCGGGCGGCGAAAGCCTCCGAGGTGGACCAGACCACCCGCGCCCGGGTCAGGGCCAGGTGCTCCCAGGTCTCGGCCTCGTCGTCGTAGTAGGTTTCGAAGGCGGGCAGGCTGACCGCCACCGGCCCGGCCGAGCCGGACGGGCGAAGGCGCATGTCCACCTCGTAGAGCCCGCCCTCGGCGGTCGGGGCCGACAGGGCGGTGACCAGGCGCTGGGTGAAGCGGCCGTAGAGGGTCTCCGCGCCCCAGCCCTTGCGCTCCGACAGGGCGCCCGGGGCGGCGGCGTAGACGGTCATCAGGTCTAGGTCGGAGCCGGCGGTCATCTCCCGCGAGCCGGCCTTGCCCAGGGCCACCACCGCCACCTCGCCGGGGAAGTCGCCGCCGAGGCGTTCGGTCTCGGCCAGGGCCGCCGGCGCCAGGGCCAGGATGCAGGCGTCGGCGAGGCTGGCGAAGGCGCGGCCGGCCTCCACCGCGTCGGCCGTCCCCGAGACCACCTGCAGTCCGATGCGGAAGGCCTCCTCGCGGTGAGCCCGCCGGGCGGCGTCCATGGCGGCCTCGAAGCCGTCCGCCCCCGCCACGGCCTCGCGCAGGCGGGTCGCCGCCTCGTCGGGGTCGAGGGGATCGAAGAAGCCGGGGTCCAGCAATGCGTCCAGGGCCGCCGGGCGCCGGGCCAGGGTCGAGGCGAGCTGCGGGGCGAAGGCCATGACCTGGACGATCAGGTCGAACAGGCGCGGCTGGGCCAGGAACAGGGACTGGATCTGCACCCCGGTCGACAGATGGGCGAAGAAGTCGGCGAAGCGGTTGAAGGCGACGTCCGGCGAGCCCGTGGCGTTGGCCGCTTCGAGGAGCCGGGGGGCCAAGCGGGTGAAGAGCTCGCGTCCTCGCTCGGTGCGGGTCGCGGGGATATGTCCGTGGTGCCAGCTGCGGATGGTGGCCGAGACCTGGGCCGGCTTGGAGAACCCCATGCGGGCCAGGGTCGCCAGGGTCTCCGGGTCGTCGTCGACCCCGGTAAAGACCAGGCTGCCGAAGCGGGAGGCCAGCTCCTCCTCCTCGGCGAACAGCTCGCCGTAGCGGAAATTGACCCGTTTGAGCAGCTTGCCGACGGCGGCGTCGAACCGGCGCAGATCCGCGTAGTTCCACAGGGCCGCCACCCGCCGGCGGCGCTCGTCCGCCTCGGGCAGCACGTGGGTCTGCTCGTCGTCGAGCATCTGCACCCGATGCTCCAGCGCACGCAGCTCGTCATAGGCGGCGGCGAGCTCGCCCTTGGCCTCCGGCGAGACGTGGCCGGCCTCGCTCAAGGCGGCCAGAGCGTCGAGGGTGCGGGGGCTGCGCAGGGAAGGATCGCGCCCGCCGAGGATGAGCTGCTGGGTCTGGACGTAGAACTCGATCTCGCGAATGCCGCCCCGCCCGAGCTTGAGGTTGTGACCCTTGGCCTCCAGCCGCTCGTCGACCTTGTGGACGTGGATCTGGCGCTTGATGGAGTGGATGTCGGAGATGGCGCCGAAGTCGAGGTTGCGGCGCCAGACGAAGGGATGGAGCGCGGTGAGGAACTCCCCCGCCCGCGCCATGTCCCCGGCGGCGGCCCGGGCCTTGATCATGGCCGCCCGCTCCCAGTTCTGGCCGACGGTTTCGTAGTAGTCGAGGGCGGCCTCGACCGGCACGGCGGGCGGGGTCGAGGAGGGGTCGGGGCGCAGGCGAAGGTCGACGCGGAAAACATAGCCGTCGCCGGTCCGCTCGTGCAGCAGGGCGGCGGTCGCCTGGGTCAGGCGCACGGCCATGGCCTCGGGCTCCATCCCCACGGAGGGCATGGTCTCGGGGTCGTAGAAAACGGTGACGTCGATGTCGCTGGAGTAGTTGAGCTCGAAGGCCCCGTGCTTGCCCAGGGCCAGGACGAAGAGGCCGGGGACCGGGTTGGCCGGATCGAGGGGGGCGGCGAGGCGGCCGCGGCCCACCTCCATGCCGGCGGCGGCGGCCAGCGCCGCCTTCAGGCTCTCGTCGGCGAAGCGGGTCAGGGCGCCGGTCACCTGGTCGAGGTCCCACACCCCGCCGAGGTCGGCGAGGGCGGTCAGCAGATGCAGTTCGGCCTTGAGCTTGCGTAGGTGCGCGCCCGCGGCGTCGGGATCGCCCGCCGCCACGGCGGCCGTCGCGGCGAGGATGGCGTCGAGGCGCGCGTCCGGCGCCGCGGTCAGCACGGCCTCCAGCCGGTCGGGATCGCGCCTGGCCAGGCCCGCCAGATAGGGCGACGCGGCGAACACCGGCTCCAGGGCGTCCCAGGCCGCACGGGCGGCGGGCCCGGCCACGGCCAGCACTCTTGCCGCCGCCGCGCGGTCCAGCACCGGCCCGCAAGGGGTCAGGCGTTCGGCGAGGGGCGGGGCGGCGTCGACCATGGCCTTCCCCCTGTAGGGACCGGATCGCCCGGCGTCACCCACGCCGTCGGCGCCCCCGGTCATTTTCCGGGCAGTCCACAGGTGCGCGCCGGATGCGACGGCGCGGGGGCTGGCGCCGACTCGCCCTGGGGTCTACACGGTCGCGCCCTCGACGAAGGTCCGCTGGATGCTGCTCGTCATTTCGCCGGCGAAGACGCTCGATTTCTCGCCTCCGGCCACCGATGTTCCCGCCACTTCGCCCGAATTCCGGGCGGATACGGCCAAGCTCGCCGCGGTGACGCGCAAGCTCCGGGCGAGCGACCTGAAGCGACTGATGGACATCTCCGACAGCCTGGCCGAGCTCAACGTCGCCCGCTTCCGGAGCTTCGACGTCAAGTGCGAGACCGGGGTCCAGGCCGCCCTCGCCTTCGCCGGCGACGTCTACGACGGCCTCGACGCCCGCGCCCTGGACGCCGGCGGGCTGGACTGGGCCCAGAGCCATCTTCGCATCCTGTCGGGCCTCTACGGCCTGCTCCGTCCCCTCGACCGCATCCAGCCCTACCGGCTGGAGATGGGGACGCGCCTCGACACGGAGCGGGGCCACACCCTCTACGACTTCTGGGGGGACAAGCCGGCCAAGGCCCTGAACGCGGCGGCCAAGGGCCATGAGGACCCCACCCTGGTGAACCTCGCCAGCCAGGAATATTTCGGCGCCGTGGACGCCCGCGCCCTGAAGCTGCCGCTGGTGACCTGCCACTTCAAGGAAGAGAAGGATGGGCTGGCCCGGATCGTCTCCTTCTACGCCAAGACCGCGCGGGGGATGATGGCCCGCTTCGCGATCGACAACCGCATCGAGCATGTGGAGGACCTGAAGGCCTTCGACGGCGGCGGCTACCGCTACATCCAGAGTCTATCCACGCCCCGCGACTGGGTGTTCCAGCGCCCGCAGCCCATCGCAAAGGTCGCGGCATGAGGAGCCTGAAGGGCCACGCCGCCGTCGTCACCGGGTCCACCAGCGGGATCGGCCTCGCCCTGGCCGACGCCCTCGCCGGCGCGGGCGCGAACGTGGTGCTGAACGGCCTGGGGGACTTGACCGCCATCGAGGCGGCGCGGGCCGGCATCGAAGCCCGGCACGGGGTGCAGGCGCTCTACCACGGCGCCGATATGCGCAACCCCGCCGAGATCGCCGACCTGATCGCCAGCGCGCACCAGGCGTTCGGCCGCCTCGACATCCTGGTCAACAACGCCGGGGTGCAGCACGTCTCGCCGATCGAGGACTTCCCCATCGACCAGTGGGACAAGATCATCGCCATCAACCTGACCTCGGCCTTCCACGCCATCCGCGCGGCGGTTCCGCTGATGAAGGCGCAGGGGCGCGGGCGGATCATCACCATCGCCTCCGCCCACGCCCTGGTCGCCTCGCCGTTCAAGGCGGCCTATGTGGCGGCCAAGCACGGGGTCCTGGGCCTGACCAAGTCGGTGGCCCTGGAGGTCGCGACCTTCGGGGTCACCTGCAACGCCATCTGCCCCGGCTATGTGAAGACCCCCCTGGTAGAGGGCCAGATCGCCGACCAGGCCAAGGCCCGCGGCATGACCGAGGACCAGGTGATGCGCGACGTGATCCTGGCAGCCCAGCCGACCAAGCGGTTCGTGGAGTACAACGAACTGGCGGGCCTGGCCCTCTATCTCGCTTCCGACGCGGGGGCCTCGGTGAACGGGGCGGCCCTGCCCATAGACGGGGGCTGGACGGCCGCCTGAGGCCTCCGCCCGCCCTGAGTCGCTTCCTCTCTTTGTGTTAGAGACCGTCCCATGATCGAAAACCTTGTACAGGAAGCGTCCGAACGCGCCGGACTGAGCCCCGACCAGGCCCGCCTCACCCTCTCGGCGGCCCTGGCCCTGATCGAGAAGCACGGCGACCAGGCCAAGGTCTCGGAGCTGTTCGGGGAAATCCCCGGCGCAGCTGACCTCGCCGCCTCCGGCCAGGCCCTGACCCAGGGCAAGGGCGGGGGCCTGATGGCCGGACTGATGCGGGGCGCGGCCGGCGCCGGCGGCGCGGCCATGTCCGACGCCATGGCCATGGGCCAGAGGCTGGCGCGGGAGGGGATCACCACCTCCGACATGCAGGCGATCCTGCCGGTGGCCATGACTTTCGTGCGGGACAAGACCGGCCGCGACCTGCTGCGCGAGGTGCTTTTGAGCATTCCCGGGCTCGGCAAGCTGCTGACCGGAGATTAGCGGCGACGGATCACCGGTCATCCGCCGTTCAGGTGGCGACCTGTAACAACGAGCCGTCTTGACAGAGACTTGGCCGTGGCCAAGGTCAGCGAAATTTTTCGGAGGCTGGAAGCGTGAAGAAGACGACCTCAGCGATCATCGCCATCATCACCCTGGCGGCGGCGATCGGCGCCGAGGCCGCGACCGCGAAGAAGGTCCGCGCCCAGACCCCGTCGGCCGTTCCGGCGGCTGGGGCCGCGACGGCTGCCGGCGACGCGGTGCGGGGCAAGACCCTGTTCACCCAGCGCTGCGGCATCTGCCACTCGACCGACCCGGCCGAAGCCATGCAGGGCCCGAGCCTGGGCGGCCTGATCGGCCGCAAGTCCGGCGGCGAATCGCACTTCGCCGGCTACTCCAAGGCCCTGACGGCGGCGGCCATCACCTGGTCCCCCGCGACCCTGGACGGCTTCCTGGAAGCCCCGACCAAGGTCGTGCCCGGCACCATGATGGTGATCGCCAGTGCGCAGCCCAAGGATCGCGCCGACCTGATCGCCTATCTCGCCACCGTGAAGTAGACGCTTCTTCGATTGACGACGCGCCTGCGCGGGGAGACCTGCGCAGGCGTTTCTATTTGGCCGCGGCTTTGCGCCTCAGCCAGGCCGTCACCGCCCAGGCGTGGCTGTCGTGGCGCAGGCGCGTGAGCGCCTCGACCGGGTCGATCCAGACCAGGGTGTGATCGTCCTCCACCTTCAGCGCGGAATCAAAGCCCGTTACCGCGACCTCGTAGAGGCCGGAGCGGTTGTTCACGTGCTGGCCGTCGGTCTTGACCATGAACTGGTCGGCCCGGGTGAGAAGCGCCCCGGCCCTCACCTTGAGCCCGGTTTCCTCGCCGAACTCGCGCACCACCGCCACCTGGTCCGTCTCACCTGGATCGAGGGCTCCGCCGGGCAGGTCGTACCAGGCGCCGTCGCTCGTCACGACGTGGACGAGGGCGATGTGTCCCTCGTCACCGAACGCGATCCCGTAGGCGCAGGGCCGGTCGGCGTAGTCGTGGCCGGGCTCCGGTGCGCCGAACTGGCGCACGCCCTCAGTCACGGCCATAGAAGCTCTCGAAGGGAATGGGTCCGCCTGCCTCGATCTCCTTCACGCTGACCGCGGGGTAGCCGATCTTCATGTCGGCGCTGGTGATCCACGCCTTGACGATCAGGTCGCGCAGCTCCGCCGCCCCGGCCGCCAGCCGCTCGGTGGCGAAGGCCGTCCCGCGCGGGTCGCCGTTCTTGAAACCGCCCTCCCCCCACAGCTGGTAGAGCGGCTCGATGAAGCTGGCGCTGCGCGCGATGTAGGCGGCGGTGCAGAGCTGGATGGTCGCGCCGCAGTCGCGGGGCGCCGGCAGGACGCTACGCACCCCCGCCTCGGTGACGTTTGCCTTGATGAAGGCGCCCTCGAAGGCGGAGTGGTTGCGCTCCTGGGTGTAGTTCTTCGGGTTCGGGTGATCGCCCCAGCCGTTGTAGTGCATGCTGACGTGCTGGGGCTGGCTGCCGTCGCCGACGAAGTGGGCCCAGTAGCCGAGGTCGCGCAGGGTCAGCTGCTCGCGCAGGCGACGGTCGCGGACGTACCAGGCGCGCTCGGCCGCCGTCTTGCCCCGCGTCTCTCCCAGCTTCAGCACCCGCCAGTAGGCGAAGTCGATCCTCAGCTGCTGGTAGCCGTCCATCAGGCTGTAGGGCAGGAAGCCGCCCTCGGACCCCGTCTGGCCCACCGCCCGCATGGCCGTCTCATAGGCGTCCCGGTCGCGCGGAAGGGCGGTGATCGCGGGCCCGCCCAGGGACTTGCCCTCATCGTCCAGGTCGATCTGGTGGTTGGGGTCGAGGTCCGGATCGTGGGGCGTGCCCGCCGCCTTGGAGCGGTCCGGCTCGCGGGCGAACTCGCCGATGGCGTCCACCGCGAAGGGGGTGCGCACGAAACCGGGGACGGTGGACGGCAGCGCCCCGATGGCCACGCGGCCGACGATCCGATGCCCGCCCGCGCCCCAGGCCAGGGCCTGCGCGGGGATCATGACGGCGATGGCGAGGGCGGCGATCAGGCGCTTCATGATCGGTCGGCCTAGCTGATCTTTGCGATAGGCGCCACCGTAGGCGACCCAGACCGGCGGGCGGCGCAAGAAATGCCCCGAAAGGAAACCATGGGAACGCCCCTGTCCCTCCTCGGCGCCGCCGCGCTCGCGGGCGCGATCTTCCTCATCCTGCCCACCGAAACCACCGGCGCCGCCGCCCCGGTCAACGTCGCGACGGCCCTGACCCGGGCCCAGGCCCCGGACGGCAAATACATTTCCTGGCGTGAGCACCGCGTCGACGACGAGGCTCTCGGGGGCGTCGACATCCGCGGCGGGGACGGGCTGAAGATCGCCGACCTCGACAAGGACGGCTATGCCGACATCGTTTCGGTGCATGAGGCCGACACCGAGTACGACGGCGTGCTGCACGGCCACATCCGCATCGCCTTCGGTACGAAATCCCCCGACCGTTGGGTGCTGAAGACCCTCGCGCAAGGACCGGAGGCCGCCGCCGCCGAGGACGTGACCGTCGCCGACATCGACGGGGACGGCTACCTGGACGTGGTCGCCGCCGTGGAGCTGGCGCACCTGATCTACTTCCAGAACCCTGGAAGGGGAGCCCGCACCCAAACCTGGAAACGGGTCATCCCCCCGGTCGTCGACCACCGGGGCTCCTACATCCGCGTCTTCGCCGCCGATCTCGACGGGGACGGCAAGCCCGAGATCGTGGCCGCGAACAAGGCGGCCCAGGCCCCCAAGGTCACCCAGCCGCCGAGCGCGATTTCCTGGTTCAAGATCGCCGGACCGCCCCTGGACGGCGCGTCCTGGGTCGAGCACGAACTGGCCAAGGTGGTCTGGCCGATCAATTCCCAGCCCGTGGACCTGGACCGGGACGGAGATATCGACGTCATCGGCGGCTCCGTCGCCGAAGGCCGCATCATGCTGTTCGAGAACATGGGGAAGAGCGCCTCGCCCCTGTTCCGCGAACGCCCGATCACCATCAGCGGCACCTCGGTCTTCGGCGACGACCGGCCCGCCGACCGCCGAGGCGACACCCGGGCCCTGATCAGCGGCTTCAACATGGAGTTCACCGACCTGAACGGGGACGGGCGGCTCGACATCGTGACCTGGGAATTCACCCGCCTGGTCGGCCGATCGATCGTCTGGCTGGAGCAGCCGGCCAGCCTCGATGGGGTCTGGAAGCTCCATCCCATCGGCGACTATGCGCCGGATCTCGCGGTCGGGATCGCCGTCGGCGACATCGACGGCGACGGCCTGATGGACGTCATGACCGGGGGCTACAGCTTCGGCCCCAGGGACAAGGACACGGACCTGACGCCCACGGCGATCTCGGGTCGGCTGGCGTGGTTCAGGAATCCTGGCGTCGCCGCGAACCCGGCGGCGGCGTGGACGCGCCACGACATCTCCCGTCGTCGCCGCGGCATGTACGACCAGTTCGTTCCGCGGGACATGGACGGGGACGGCGATCTCGACTTCGCCACCACCCGCGGCAACAGCTTGACCTACGACGGAGTCCTCTGGCTGGAGCAGGTCCGCACCCGCGCGCCGGCGCCCGCGTTCCGGCAGGCGCGCAAGGTGGACAGCCCGGAGGTCCCGCTGCCGAACTAGAGCAAGTTAGGCGGGGACGGTCAGGCCCAGCTCGGCCTCGACCCGGTCGATCCAGACGCAGACGGCCGGGTACTTGGTCAGATCGAAGCCCCCCTCGTGGGCGAGGCGGGTGTAGGCGATCAGGGAGATGTCCGCGAGGCTGAAGCGGCCGTCCACCAGGTAGGGATAGGCCGAGAGCCAGGCCTCCATCCGCGCCAGGGCGGCGTCCCCGCGTCGCACCAGCTCGGCGTCGAGGTCCTTCTTGGACGCGCCGCGCATCATCTGGCGGCGGGCGGCGGCGATATAGGGCTCGTGGCTGTGCTGCTCCCAGAACAGCCACTCGAACATCTTGGAGCGCCAGTACGGATCGGCGGGGATAAGGTCCGTTCCCGCCGCGAGGTGCAGCAGGATGGCGTTGGACTGCGCCAGGGCCCGGCCGTCGGGGAGCACCACCGTCGGCACCTGGCCGGCGGGATTGAGCTTGAGGAAGGGCGGGCTGCGCGTCTCGCCGTCGCGGGCGTCGACCTCGATCCAGTCATAAGCGAGGCCCAACCGTTCGGCCGCCCACTTCACCTTCAGGCAGTTGCCCGAGCGGTGATCGCCATAGATCGTCAGGGTCATGGACGCGAAATTCCGGACGCGGTGTACAGCAAACCCATAACACCCCCGCAGATCCTAGGCGCGGGAATTTTTCGGGCCTCGGTTGCAGAATTTCTAGTTCAGACGGCCGTCGCACCCTTCTCCCGGGAGCGCCCATGGTGGACGCCGCATTCAGTGAACGTGTTCAGCGGCTTAACGTCAAGGTAGGAACTTTAGCGCGTTAATGGCGAGGATAACGCCAATAGGTTGCGGCCCAACCGCTTCGCGGCGGAGACGGGGGGAAGTGTGGGAAGCGCAGTCAGTGCGGAAGCGGCGACGGGATCGCCCGCCCCTCCCTCGCTCGTCTCCACCGGCGACATCATCGACGACGTCCTGGCGCTCCTGGCGGCCAGGGGCGCGGCCGCCGCCGCGAACCTGATCTCCCTCGCTCCGATCAAAAGCCGGCTGGCGGAGCGGTGGCCCCACAAGCGAGAACAGGTCTGGACCCACGTCGAAGCCTTCCTCAAGCGCCAGCTCCGGCCCGAGGACATGGTGATCCGCATCGACGAGTTGAACGTGCTGGTGGTTCAGCCCGGGCGCGAGCCGCTGAGCGCCCAGACCACCTGCGTACGGGCCTCCGCCGAACTGATGCGGTTCTTCATCGGCGAATGCACCCCGCGCTCGATCCAGGTGCGGATCGTGGACGGGGCCGACGAGGGCGGGCTGATCGCGCGGGACATCGACGAGGCGCGGCTGGAATCCATGCTGCTGGCGAGCGGGCCCGACATCTCGGGGCCGGTGCGGTCCAGGGCCTTTCCGCTCCTGACCCGGCGCGGCGGCAGCTATTCGGTCGAGCTGGACCTGAAGCCCATGTGGATGCTGAAGGGCGGCGCCCGGATCATCGGCCACTACGCCGAGGCCAAGCTCTTCGACGAGGACGGCCGACAGATTCACCCCGAACATCACGAGCGGCTGCAGGCGGGGGACCTCGCCGAGGTGGACATCACCGTCCTGCGCGACGCCCTGGCGCTCAGGGCCGCATCGCCCAAGCTGTTCGGCGGGCTCATCATCCCGCTGGCCTATCCGACCCTGGCCAATTCCTCGACCCGCTATCAACTGCTGCAGGCCGTCCAGGCCCTGGCGCCGGCGGACAGGCGCAGCTTCGGGTGGGAGATCACCGGCCTGCAGACAGGAATTCCGTCAAGCAGGCTGTCGGAGCTGGTCGGCATGGCCAACGCCCAGTCGCGCGGCGTGATCTGCCGCATGGAGCCGACCCTGACCAACGCCGAGAAGATCCGCGCGGCGGGCGCGACCTTGTCGATCATCCCGAGCGACCATGAGCCCTTCAACGAACTCGCCCTGTTCCGCCTTGAAACCCAGCTGCACGCCGCCGCCCATCTGGTGAAGGCCGTACTGGCCCATGGGGTGCCCCAGGCCCTGCTGCCCGTGGCGGGCTTCGCGGGGATCACCCACTGCGTGGTCAGCGACCCGCCCACCGACTAGCCCACAAGGGCTTCCGCCCGTCGCGGCCGGTGATAGGCTCCGCCCCAGCGGGAGGAGCACAGCCATGGAACAGGAACGGAAGAAGATCCCGGCCGAAGCGGTCGATCTGTACACGCGCTTCATTCACGGGGAGATCAGTCGTCGCGCCTTCGTCAGCGGCGTGAAGGGTTTCGCCGTCGCGGGCCTCACCACCGGCGCGATCATCGACGCCCTGATGCCGAACTACGCGGCCGCCCAGCAGGTGCGCCATGACGATGAGCGCATCAAGGCGAGCTACGAGACCATCCCCTCGCCGGACGGCAACGGCTACATCCGCGGCTACCTGGTCCGGCCCTTCAGCGCCGATACGCGCAACGCCACCCCGACCAAGCTGCCGGGGGTCATCGTCGTCCATGAGAACCGGGGGCTGAACCCGCACACCGAGGACGTCGCGCGGCGCTTCGCCCTGGAGAACTTCATGGCCTTCGCCCCGGACGCCCTGACCACGGTCGGCGGCTATCCGGGGGACGATTACAAGGGCGGCCAGCTGTTCGGAAAGATCGACGGCGCCAAGCGGACCCAGGACTTTGTCGCCGCCGCACGGTGGCTCAAGGCGCGCGCCGACTGCACCGGCCAGATCGCCGCCACCGGCTTCTGCTTCGGCGGCGGCATGGCCAACAGCCTGGCCGCCATCCTCGGCCCGGATCTGGCGGCGGCGGCCCCCTTCTACGGACAGCCGACCCCGCCGGCCGACGTGCCCAAGGTCAAGGCCGCCATCCTCATCAACCACGGCGCCCTGGATATGGCCCTGGCGAACGGCTTGCCGGCCCAGGAAGCCGAGCTGAAGAAGAACAACGTCCGCTACGAGGGTCACCTGTGGCCGAACTCGGTGCACGGCTTCTTCAACGACGCCACGCCGGAACGCTACAACAAGGCCACCGCCGAACAGGCCTGGGCGCGCACGATCGGGTGGTTCAACCAGTACGCGCGGACCGCCTGAGTCGACGAGAATGGGCTGCGGGCCCGAGTGGGTCCGCGGCCCGCCCTACTCCGCCGCCGCGGGCGCGCGCAGGCCCAGGGTCTTCAGCGACCGGTCGATCCAGTGGCGGGTCAGCTTCTCCTGGACGCCGTTCTGCGAGAGGCGGTCGCGCAGGTTGGCGAAGTGGACCTTGTCCAGGTCCTGGTCCTGGTTGAAGCAGGAGAAGACCACGCTCTCGATCCCGGTGACGGGGTCCTTATGCGTCTGCAGGCACTGGGCGCAGATCTCCTTCATCATGCATTGCATGGGGGAGTTGATCGAGCCGATGGCCTTGTGGACGGGGTTCAGGTGCGCGGCCAGCACCCCGTGGCGGGCCTTGGCGACGGCGTTCATCATCCCGTCCGAGCCGATGGCGATGATGCGGTTCACTTCCCTGAGCGGGATCGGAATGGCGCCCAGGGCGCCGCTGCCGTAGGCGTCCATCGCCTGGACGATGTTGCCGACGAAGGTCATGTCGCCGGGCCGGTCCGGGGTGAAGCCGGGGCCTTCGTCCGAGCACCAGACGATAGTGTCGGCGGCCTCTTCGATCTCGCTGACCTTGTAGCGGTCGATCATGTGCTTGTAGCCGGCGAAGTAGATCACCCGGCAGCCCTTGGCCCGCATGGCCTGGCCGATGGAGAAAAGGACGGCGTTGCCCAGGCCCCCGCCGATCAGGAGGACGGTTTCGTTCTCGGGGATCTCGGTGGAATGGCCGGTGGGGCCCATCAGGATCACCGGCTCGCCGGGCTTCAACTGCACGCAGAGGTCCGACGAGCCGCCCATCTCCAGCACGATGGTGGAGAGCAGGCCCGCTTCCTTGTCGGTCCAGGCGCCCGTGAGGGCGAGGCCCTCCATGGCGAGGCTCGTTTCGCCGGTCGCCGGGGCCAGGGCCTCGAAGTTCTGCAGGCGGTAGAACTGACCGGGCTCGAAGGCGCGGGCGGCCATGGGGGCGCGCACCACCACCTCGACGATGGTCGGCGTCAGGCGGACGACCTCGTGCACCGTGGCGCGCAGCTCGTCGTCCATCTTGGCGAACAGGGCCTGCGGCGACTGGCTCCCCGCGGGGCCGTTTGCGAGCACGCGGCTAACCACCGGGTAGCCCTGCTTGGCGCTGGACATGGCCTTGACGACATTGCCCGCGAAGGACGGGTGCAGGTCGCCGAAGAAGCTCACCGCCCGCCCGTCGCCGCGGGCGCTCATCAGCACCTGAACCTGCGAGGGCTTGGTCAGTTTTTCCGGCGTGACCTTCTCGCCGGTCTCGCTGAAGGCCTGGAAGTAGCGCCCGTCGATCGCGACGTGGCCGGGGTCCTCACGGCCCAGCACCGTATTGGGCTGGGTGCCGGCGGCCACCAATATGGTCCTGGCGGGCAGGTCCTGCTCGGTGGCGAACTCCTCCTGGTGTCCCTCCATCGGCCGGTCGAAGCCGACTTTCAGGGCCCTGGCGTGGCCGTATTGGTCGACCAGCACCTCCAGCGGCGTCAGCCCCTCGGCGAAGCGGATGCCCTCCTCCAGCGCCTTGGCCACCTCCTCGTGGTTCAGGGTGTAGCTGGGGGAATCGATCAGCCGACGGCGGTAGCAGAGCGTCGCCCCGCCCCATTCGCGGAGCAGCTCGACGACTTTCGGCTCGCGTCCTTCGGCAGCCGCCGCCACCCGCTCGGCGCGGATGGCCTGCGCATGGGTGATGAACTCGGCGGCGACCTCGCGGTCGTGGTCATTCCAGCTCGCCTCGACGGCGGCGGCGCCCCGTTCGGCGACCAGGGCCTCATGGCGGCTGAGGAACTTCTCCACCTGCAGGGGATAGTAGGCCAGGGCCTCGGTGGCGGTGTCGATCGCGGTCAGGCCGCCGCCGATGACGGCCACCGGCAGGCGCACCTGCAGGTTGGCGATGGAGTCGGACTTGGCCGCGCCCGTGAGCTGCAGGGCCATCAGGAAGTCCGAGGCCTGGCGAACGCCCGGCGCGAGGCCGTTGCGCATGCCGACGATGGTCGGCCGCCCGGCGCCGGCGCAGAGCGCGATATGGTCGAAGCCGAGTTCGAAGGCGCTCTCGATGGTCATGGTGCCGCCAAAGCGCACCCCGCCGAACATCTTGAATTGGCTGCGCCGCTCCAGCAGCAGGCGCACCACCTTGAGGAAGTTCTTGTCCCAGCGGACGGTGATCCCGTACTCGGCCACCCCGCCGAACCCGGCCAGGGTGCGCGAGCCCAGGGGCTCCTTCAGGGATTCGAAGTCGCGCACCGGCTCGAAAGCCTGGCGCCGGCCGTAGGCGTCGACGCCCGAGACCGCCGCATCCAGGGGCTCGATCTTCAGCCCGTCGATGGCCACCACCGCATGGCCGTCGTTCATCAGGTGGTGGGCCAGGGTGTAGCCGGCGGGGCCGAGGCCGACCACCAGCACGGTCTTGCCGGACGTGGGCCTGGGCAGGGGCCGCTCGATGTTGAGCGGATTCCAGCGCGACAGCAGGGAGTAGATCTCGAAGCCCCAAGGCAGGGCCAGGGTGTCCTTCAGGACGCGGGTCTCGACCTGCGGAATGTCGACCGGCTCCTGCTTCTGATAGATGCAGGACTTCATGCAGTCGTTGCAGATGCGGTGGCCGGTGGCGGCGACCATCGGATTGTCGACGATGGCGATAGCCAGCGAGCCGACGGTCAGGCCCCCCGCCGCCGTCAGGTTCATCTCGGAAATCTTCTCCTCCAGCGGGCAGCCCGCCAGGGTGACGCCGAACGGGCTCTTCTTGAACTCGCCGGTCTTCTCCTTCAGGCCCTTGGAGCAGCTGTCCTTGTCCTGCTTGTGGCACCAGATGCAGTAGTTGGCCTGGTCCAGGGCGCCGACCACGTCGGTCCCCTGGTCGGTCAGGGCGAAGCCTTCGCGCTGGCGGCGCTTGGGGGCCGAGAAGCCGTAGGCGGGCATGCCCGCCACCGGATCGTTCTCCACCGGCACCAGGTTCAGGTGGTCCACCTTGGCGGGAACGCGGAACAGCACCCCGTGATGGTTGGCGGCATGGCCCGCTTCGCTGAGCGCAGCCCAGGCGGCGTAGCGGCCGGCCAGCTCCAGCGCCTCGACGTTGGCCTCCTCATCCCTTAGCCAGCCCTCCACCGCGCGGGCGAAGGAGAGCTCGGTGAGGGGGGCGTTCAGGTGGGCTTCCAGGTCCTTTCGCAGGGCCGCGCCGTCCAGGGTTGGAACCTCGGCGGCGTATTTGCGCACCGCGCGGCGCTGAACGAACTGGCGCTTGACCTCGAAGATGGCCGACAGGGCCTCGCGCTCCTGCCGCTGCGCGCCGAGCGCTTCCTGGATGCCGAACAGCTCGCCGATGAAGTCCTGCAGGATCGGTGCGATCTCGATCAGGAGCTCGGACTCGGCCTCGCCCTTGCTCGCCGCCGGCGCCAGGCGCGCGGCCTCCAGCAGGGCCTTCAGGCGGGCGTCGCGCCCGCCGAGAAACTGCATGAACCGGCCGTCCAGCCGGACCAGACCCTCGCGGCTGTAGAGATCGTCGAAGCTGGCGTCGAAGCCGAGGGCGAGGCTTGAGGTCATGAGACGTCCGTGGCCGAGATGAACCGGAACCGGCGGAGACCCGCCAGCCTGCGCGACTGGATGGCGGCCCGTCCCGGATAAGTCAACGGACCTTACCGTTGGTAATCAAGGGCATGGGGACGCTAGAATACAGGGCTGCGGCGAACGGTCGTCAAAGAGCGCGCGCGGCCGGACAGGGTCCGGGGAAAAACGCCAGGAGGAAGACCTGAAATGAACTTTGCTCGCACGCTGCTGATGTGTGGGGCCCTGGCGGCCCTCTCGGCCGGACCGGCCCTTGCGCAGGTCGCGCCGACGGGCGTTCTCGACCAGACCGCCATGCTGAAGGACCGCGATCCGAAGCTGGCGGCCAACAAGCGGATCGTGTTCGACGCCTGGCGCGTCATCGTCCAGGGCGCTCACGTCGAGCAGGCGGAAAAGTACTTCACCAAGGGCTACATCCAGCACAATCCGAACGTGCCCACGGGGCGCGACGCCATGGTCAAGTTCATGCGCGAGAGCCGTCCCGTGCGCCCGATCGCGCCTAACATCACCTTCCCGGTGATCGCCCTGATGGCGCAGGGCGATCTCGTCCTCCTGGCGACGGTCTCCTACGCCCCGGAACCGGCGGACCCCTCGAAGACGTACGCCTCCACCCATTTCGACCTATTCCGCATCGAGGGCGGCAAGATCGCCGAGCACTGGGACAACCTGCCCAAGGACGCAGCCCTGGTGCACGTGGACCCCAACACCCTGACCAAGCGGTAGTCGGCTCGGGACACAAAAAAGGCCCGCCCATCCCTGCGTGGGACGAGCGGGCTTTTGGTCGATGCGGATGTAGGGGCCGCCCTTAGCTTTTCATCGGCTGTTCCAGGGGGCGGGCGCTCGCGGGCAGCGTTCGAGGTCGGGGTCGATGGCAAGGTGCCATTCGCGGCTATTCCCCGCCGATCCATTCCCGTCATCTCCTGCAAGTAGAAGCAAGAAACGCCCGATGGTTGACCCGCCGGCAAAGATGGGCGGTTGGGGGGGGTCCGTATCCTCGAAGCCAACGGAGTCCTCGAGATTGAAGAAGTAGACAGCCGGCGTGTCGCTTCCGGAGCTGCCTGAGCTGCCTGAGCTGCCTGAAGCTACAGGCCCGGGACCGCGCAGGGTCAGGAGGAAAGTACCTGCCCCGCGCCGTTACCCTGAGGAGTACCGCAAATCAGCAAAACCATCAAGAACAAACAAGGAACATTTTCGGTAAACGCGGTCCCTTCGTGCCGTGGAGACCCTTAGCCCACGAACGCCCGCTCGATCACGAAGTCGCCGGGATCGCCGTTGGAGCCCTCGGCCATGCCGTGCTCTTCCAGCAGAGCCGCCAGCTCCTTGATCATGGACATGGAGCCGCACAGCATCACCCGGTCTTCCTCCGGATTGAACTTGCCGGCCTCCAGGCCGAGGTCGCGGAACTTCTGGCCCGAGATGATCAGGTCGGTGATGCGGCCCTTATGGATGAAGTCCTCGCGGGTCACGGTCGGGTAGTAGACCAGCTGCTCGGAGGCCATCTCGCCGAGGAACTCGTCCTCGTGCAGCTCGCGCTCGAAGAGGTCGCGGTACGCCAGGTCGCGCACCTCGCGCACCGTGTGGGCGACGATCACCTCCTCGAACCGCTCGAAGGTCTCCGGGTCGCGGGCGATGGACAGCCACGGGGCCAGGCCCGTGCCGGTGCCGATCAGGAACAGCCGCTTGCCGGGGCGCAGAGCGTCCAGGACCAGGGTGCCGGTGGGCTTCTTGGCCAGGAAGATCTGGTCGCCGGGCTGGATCTTCTGCAGGCGCGAGGTGAGCGGGCCGTCGGGGACCTTGATGGAGAAGAACTCAAGCTCCTCGGCCCAGTGCGGGCTGGCGATCGAATAGGCCCGCATGATCGGCTTGGTCTCGCCGGGCAGGCCGATCATCACGAACTCGCCGGAGCGGAAGCGGAAGCTCGCCGGACGGGTCAGGCCGAAGCTGAAATAGGTCTCCGTCCAATGCTTTACCCAGGTGATGGTCTCCACGTGGTGGGTGTCGCTTTGGAGGCGCGCGGCCGGAGACGGCGCGTTGAACACGTCGGTCATACTGAACTCTCACTGAGGCTAGATGTCGCCGCCGACGTCCCCGTCGATCGACACGATGGTGTTGGGGCGCGGCGTATGGATGCCGCACTCCGTCTTGTCCGACCCGGCCCAGCGGCCCGAACGGACGTCGCCCTCTTCCTCGACGGCGCTGGTGCAGGGCCAACAGCCGACGGACGGATAGCCGAAGGCCGCCAGGGGATGGGCCGGCAGGTCGTGGGCCGTCATGTAGCCGTCGAGCTCGACCTTGGTCCAATTGGCCAGCGGATTGACCTTGATCTTGCCTTCCGATGCCTCGACCACCGGCAAGGAGAGCCGCGAGCCGCCGTGATAGCGCTTGCGGCCCGTGATCCAGGCGTCGAACCCGCCCAGGGCCTTGTCCAGCGGCAGCACCTTGCGGATCTGGCAGCAGGCGTCCGTGGAGGTCTTCCACAGGTCGGCCTTAGGATCGTGCACCGCCAAGTCCTGGAACTCGGGGCGCAGGTCGCGCACATCCGTCAGCCCCAGCGTCTTGGCCAGGCTCTTGCGGTAATCCAGGGTCTGGCCGAACAGCTGGCCGGTGTCGAGGAACAGCACCGGGGTCGCCGGGTCGATCTGGGCCACCATGTGCAGCAGCACCGCCGATTCCGTCCCGAAGGACGAGACCAGGGCGATCTGGCCGGGGAAGGCTTCGATCACGCCCTTCAGGATTTCCTGCGGGCTGGCATGGCGCAGACGCGCATCCAGGGCGCGCGCCTGCAGGGCCGCCGCCTGATGGCTGGCGGGCGGCGGCGCGGTCGCCAGGTCGGCGGCCGGCTGGGCGCCGAAACTGTCAGGCATCGGCTCCTCCCTTCATCCGCTCGACGAAGATCGGCGTCTTGTCGTCCGCCGCCCGCTGATAGACGTGGCGGAAGCGATGGGTGACGTAGGCCAGTTCCTCCGGTCCCGTGTTGTCGTTGAACTCAAAGGCGTCGAAGCCGCAGCGGACCATGTAGTTGGCCTGCTCGCGCAGCACGTCGCCCACCGCCCGAATCTCGCCCGTGTAGCCGAGCCGTTCGCGCAGCAGCGTCGCCTGGCTGTACTGGCGCCCGTCCCGGAACTTCGGGAAGGCCAGGGCCACCATCGCCAGCCTGGGCAGGTCGTAGGCCAGGCCCTCGACCGCCTCGCTGGGCTCGAGCCGCACGCCCACGGCGCGGCCGGCGGCGAGGAGCCCCTCACCCTCAGCCTGGAACCGCGTCAGCGACAGGATCACCCCGCCCTGCCCGGGCATGGCGTCTTCGTCCGCCACGGCCAGGAACGGGTCCTCCGCCCACGCGGGGCGGCCGTCGATCAGCTTAATGAGCTTCGGCATAGACTGCTGCCTTGAAGGGGGCCAGACCGACCCGCCGATAGGTGTCCACGAAGCGCTCGCCGGTCGTGCGCTCCTTTTTGTAGGTGTTGATCAGGGCCTCGATCGCGTCGGTCACCTTCGGCCCGGCGATGGCCGGCCCGATGATGTCGCCGAGGCGCGCGTCCTCCAGGCCGGAGCCCCCCAGGCTGACCTGGTAGAACTCCTCGCCCTTCTTATCGACGCCCAGGATGCCGATGTGGCCGACGTGGTGGTGGCCGCAGGCGTTGATGCAGCCCGAGATCTTGATCCGCAACTCGCCTATGTCCTCGGCGACCTCCATGTCGGCGAAGCGGGTGGCGATCTCCTGGGCGACCGGGATCGCCCGGGCGTTGGCCAGGGCGCAGTAGTCCAGCCCGGGACAGGCGATGATGTCCGAGGTCAGGCCGATGTTGGGCGTCGCCAGGCCGATCGCTCTCAGCCCCTCGTAGACCGCCGGCAGATCTTCCAGGGCGACGTGCGGCAGGATCAGGTTCTGGTCGAAGTGCACCCGCGTCTCATCGAAGCCGTAGCGCTCGGCCAGGTCGGCGATGGCGTCCATCTGGTCCGAGGTGCAGTCGCCGGGGACCTCGCCCGGGGCCTTCAGCGAAACGTTCACGATGACGTAGCCCGGAACCTTGTGGGCCAGGACATTGTGCTTCACGAACTGCGCGAAGGGACGGCTCGCGGCCTTCAGCGCCTCGACCGCATCGTTGATCGCCGGCAGGGTCTTGAACGCGGGGGACGCGAAGCTTGCGCGGATGCGCGCGATCTCGGCTTCCGGCACGTCGATGGCGGCCTTGTCCAAGGCTTCCCACTCGGTCTCGACCTGGCGGGCGAACTCCTCCGCACCCAGGCTGGCGACCAGGATCTTGATCCGCGCCTTGTGGATGTTGTCACGCCGGCCGTGGCGGTTATAGACCCGCATGATCGCCGTCATGTAGCTGAGCAGATGCTCGGCCGGCAGGAACTCGCGGATGGTCGGGCCCAGGTAGGGCGTGCGGCCGAGGCCCCCGCCGACCATCACCTCGAAGCCCAGCTTTCCGTCGCGGGCGCGACGCATCTTCATGCCGATGTCGTAGATGCGTGCGGCCGTCCGGTCGTTCGGCGCGGCGCCGATGGCGATCTTGAACTTGCGCGGCAGGTACGAGAACTCGGGGTGGAAGGTCGACCACTGCCGCATGGCCTCGACCCACACCCGTGGATCGTCGACTTCCTCCGCATTGGCCCCGGCATAGGGGTCGGCGGTAATGTTGCGGATGCAGTTGCCCGAGGTCTGGATGGCGTGCAGCCCCACCTCGGCCATGGATTCCAGGATCGCCGGAGCGTCCTTCAGCTTGATCCAGTTGAGTTGGATGTTGGTCCGGGTGGTGAAATGGCCGAAGCCCCGGTCCCACGTCCTGGCCACGTGGCCCAGCCGGCGCAGCTGGGCGCCGGACAGGGTGCCGTAGGGGATGGCGACCCGCAGCATGTAGGCGTGCAGCTGCATGTAGAGGCCGTTCATCAGCCGGAGCGGCTTGAACTGGTCTTCCGTCATGTCCCCGGCCACCCGGCGGCGCACCTGGTCGGTGAACTCGGCGGTCCGATCCTGCAGCATCTCGGCGTCGAAGGCGTCGTAGCGGTACATGGTTCGAGCCTCAGCGCTTCTTGATCAGGTTGCTGCGGCCCGCCGATCGGGCCGCGCCGGACGCCGCCGCGATCGCCTCGAGGATCGGCCCGCCTTCGGCCTGCTTGCCCATGTCGAGATGGGTGGTGGGCCCAAGCGCGCGGACCCGCTCGCGGAAGGAGGTCGGCACCGGGAACTCGCCGTCGAGCCGCACATCAATGATGTAGGGATCGACGATCACGGTGGGATCAGCCTTGGCCGCGTCCAGCGCCGCATCGGCGTCCGCGGGGTCCGCGAACAGGGACGCGTCAGGGAAGCGCTCGCGCCAGCCGCCCTCGCCCCAGAACACCACCTCGCCATCGGCGAGGCGGTTGCCGGTCACGGCCTTCAACAGGGAAACGGTGGCGGTCACGCAGTCCTCCAGGTTGGATTGGCGGCGGCGTGATCCACTAAACCTTCGACATCCGCAAGGGCGGCGACCTCGCCGATCACCAGGACCGCCGGGCCGTCCAGGCCCGCGACCGCTTCGGGCAGCCCCGCGAGCGTCGTCTTGATCCGGCGCTCGGAGGGCCGGCTGGCGTTCTCAACGATCAGCACCGGCGTCGACCGCGCGCGTCCGGCGTCGATCAGCCGCCCCGCGATTCCGGGGGCCGTGGACAGGCCCATGTAGACCACCACCGTGTGGTTGGGCCGGCTGAGCACGGTCCAATCGAGTTCGGGCTCGCCGTAGCCTTCGCCATCCGCCTTCGGGGCGGCGTGGCCGGTGACGAAGGTCACGGCCTGGGCCAGGCCGCGGTGGGTCAGGGGCGCGCCGGCCGAGGCGGCGGCCGCCAGCCCCGCGCTGATGCCTGGAACCACCTCGCAAGCGACGCCGGCTTCGCGGCAGGCCAGCAGCTCTTCGCCGCCACGGCCGAACACGAAGGGATCGCCGCCCTTCAGCCGCACCACCGTCCTGCCGTCGCGGGCGAGGGCGACCAGCAGGTCGTTGATGCCGTCCTGCGGCACGGAATGGCGCGACTTGCGCTTGCCGACATGGATCAGCCGGGCGGCCGGATTGGCCAGCGCCAGAATCTCTTCGGGGACAAGCTGGTCGTGCACCACGACCTCGGCTGCTTGCAGCGCCTTGAGGGCCTTCAGGGTCAGGAGCTCCGGGTCGCCCGGACCGGCGCCGACCAGCGCCACCCGCCCGCGCACAGCCTCGCTAGCCCCGCCGCCAATAGCGACAAGGCGGCCGTCGCGTCCGCGACCGGCTCGGCGAGGTGACATACTCTGGACTCCCAACTCCGGCCCTAGGACCTCCCAGACACCTATAGGATTGATGACCTATAGGGCGGGCGGGGCGGACTTGAGGTCCGCCCGCCCGGTCCGGCGGCGCAAAGGGCCGTATGCGCCTCGGGACACTTGCAAAATGGTCTTTCATGCGCCACTGCGCAAACCAGTCTTCGTCGCCACACGTTTAGGAAAACTATGGACCGCCGCCGCCTTCCGCCGCTGAACGCGCTCCGCGCTTTCGAGGCGGCCGCGCGCCATATGAACTTCAGCCGCGCCGCGGACGAGCTGTCCGTGACCCCCGGCGCCGTCAGCCAGCAGATCCAGAATCTCGAGGACTGTGTGGGGGCGGCGCTCTTCAAGCGCACCCCCAAGGGCCTTCTGCTCACCGACGCGGCCCAGACCGCCCTGCCCGCCCTGCGCGAAGCCTTCGACCGACTGGGCGAAGCCGCAAGCCTTCTGACCGCCGCCGTGGACGGCCGGCGCGTCACCGTCTCCGCCGCCCCCTCCTTCGCCGCCAAGTGGCTGATGCCGCGCCTCGGCCGCTTCGAGGCCGCCCATCCCGAGGTCGATGTCTGGCTGCAGGCCGGCATGGAGCTGGTCGACTTCACCACCGGCGAGGTCGACGTCGCCGTCCGCTACGGCTCCGGCCGCTATCCCGGTCTGGAGGTCACCCGCCTGATGAGCGAGACCGTGATCCCGGTCGCCTCACCCGACCTCGTCCGCGACCGCCCGCTCGACAGCCCCGAAGACCTCGCCCATCACGTCCTGCTGCACGACGGCTCGCCCGACGCCGATGAGAGCTGCCCCGACTGGGCCATGTGGCTGGCGGCCCGGGGGATCAAGGGCGTGGACGGAACCCGCGGCCCCCGCTTCAACCAATCCAGCCTCGTCATCGAAGCGGCCATGAGCGGCCGCGGCGTCGCCCTCGCCAAGCAGGCCCTGGCCCAGGACGACATCGACGCCGGCCGGCTGGTCGCGCCCCTGCAGATCGCGACCCACGTCGACTTCGCCTATTACGTCGTGCACCCCAAGGCCAAGGGCCGCCTGACCCAGGTCCGCGCCTTCGTCAGCTGGCTGGCGCGCGAGGCCGCCGAGCACGAGTCCTCGGTGCGCACCATGAACGCCGGCGCGGGCATCTGATCCTCAGCGGGGGGTCTTGAGCGACTTCAGCACCTGCTCATGCTCTTCCGGGGCAACGGCCAGCTCCACTCCGGCTGGGGCACAGGGCCGGGGTCTTAACCCCCACTCTCCCCCCCTTGGGGAAGTGGCCCGAGCTTGCCTCGGGCCGAAGGGGGCTGTAGGGCGCTGTCTCCGTTCAGATCGAGTCCGACATGTCCGACACCCTGCCCGACCGCCTCTCGGTCAACCCCGACAGCCCCTACTACGACGCGGCCCTGCTGGAGCGCGGCGTGGGCATCCGTTTCAAGGGCGCGGACAAGACCAACGTCGAGGAATACTGCGTCTCCGAGGGCTGGGTGCGCCTGACCGTCGGCAAGACCCTCGACCGCAAGGGCCAACCTCTGACCGTCAAGCTCACCGGCCCCGTGGAGCCCTACTTCCGCGAGGCGCCGTGAAAGAACGCCACGTCCGGGTCACCCAGAGCGGCGAGGAGCCGTACGGCCAGATCATCCTGGCCGGCCACCACGTCATCTCCTCCGACGAGCCGGTGGAGTTCGGCGGTCAGGACTCCGGCCCCGACCCCTACGAACTGGTGCTCGCGGGCCTGGGCGCCTGCACGGCCATCACCCTTCGCCTCTACGCCGACCGCCACGCCTGGCCGCTGAAGGAGGTGCAGGTCGATCTCACCCACGCCCAACAGCCCGGCGCTGACGGCACGCCTAAGGACCACTTCGACCGCATCCTGACCTTCACCGGCGACCTCACCGCCGACCAGCGCGCCCGCCTCGTCGATGTCGCCCACCGCTGCCCCGTCAGCCTGACCCTGCAACGCGCCGCCGAGGTCACGGCTAGGGAGGCGTGACCTCGGCTCTTCCCCCTTTGGGGGAAGTACCCGCGAAGCGGGGGATGGGGGCTACGCGCGCCGCTACTTCACCGACCGGATGAACTCCAGCACCGGCGCCGAGGTCGACGTATCCGCCGTATTGACCGCGAACATCTCCGACATATGGCCGTGGTCCTTGAACACCATGTGCTTGGGGCACTTGCCCGCTGCGCACAGCTCCTTGTTCAGGGCCTCGCCCAGCGCATTGAGCTGCGGCGGCTCCAGCTCACCCTCGGCCAGGAACAGCGGGATGGTCAGGGCCTTCAGCCCCGGCAGCACCGACTGGGCCACGGGCGGCGCCCCTGCCGGGAAGGTCTGCACCGGCGCGCCCGGCCCCATGCGCAGCGAGATCCCCGGCGCGTCCACCGTCACCGGCGAGATATTGTAGGGGCCGGCCATCATGATCGCCCCCTTCACCCCGATCCCTTCGGGCCCGTAGAGGTTCGGATGCGACAGGTACACCGACACCGCCTGCGCCCCCGCCGAATGGCCCCAGACGAATACCCGGGCCGGATCGCCGCCGAACCGCGCGATGTTTTTCTTCACCCAGGCGATCGCCAGCCCCACGTCCGTGCCCGAGGCGTCCCAGGCCGGGCCCGCCCGGCGCTGGATGTTCACCCCGACCATGCCGTTCTTGGCCGCCCACAGCATGATGTTGTCGTAGAAGGCGTCGCCCTGCGGCACCGGCTCGATCTTGTTGCCCGCGCCCCCCGAAACGTGGATCAGCACCGTCCGCGCCGCCGCGCCCGAGGCGGGCGTGAACACGTCCAGGATGTTGCGTGCGTCCGGCCCGTAGGACTGGTCGCGCACGACCGTCACGCCCGCATAAGGCGGGCTGCCATGCAGCGGCCGGTAGACCAGCGCCGTCGACGGCGGATCGACCACCCGCCCGATCTCGGCGATCTTGGCCTTCATCGCCGGCGTCACCTGGGCCTGCGCCCCGCCCGCCGCAAACACCGCCGCCACGGCCACAGCCGCCAAACCCGTCCTGATCATGACCAAACGCCTCCACCCCGCGCGCTCACCGTCGCGCTTCGGGGCGCACCCTAGCGTGGCGGGAGGCGGCGCCTAGCCCTCTAAGCCCCCGCCGCCACCATCGCCCTCAGGGTCTTGCCCGGCTCCGGCTCGGAGAGGGCGGTGGAAAACAGGGCGATGTAGAAGTCGCACATGCCCCGCATCTCCACCTCGCTCGACGGCGGCTTGGACGCGGACAACAAAGGCAGGATCGCCGTCCGCTCGTCCTCGGGCAGCATCCCCAGCACCTTCACCGACAGGTCCCCCATGACCTTGGGGTCGATCGGCGTCGCCGGCCCGGCGGGCTTGGTCGCCGTCTGGGTCAGGATCGCCGCGCTGGTCTCCAGGTCCTCCTGCACCAGCGCCTGCGGCATCGACTTGGAATAGTCCTCCGTCGAAGCCGCCCCCGTGAACAGGCTCACGCAGGAAGCCGGCTTCGCGTCCCGCAGCGCCGAGCCCTCCCGCACGGCGAGCGCCATCAGCCGCATCATATTGGCCTCGTCGACCTTCTTGATCTGGCGCGAGACGATGGCCGACAGGACGGGGCGCGCCGCCGCCGTCACCGCCGCCTGGTCCTTGACCTTGGCCGCGTTGATCCCCGCCACCGCCTTGGCGTAGTCGTCGGGGTAGTGCTCGTGCATGGCCTTGAACGGCGCGACCTTGTCGAGCTGCGCCTCCACCGGGTCGCCCCGGTTGATCGCCAGCGCCCCCTGCACCGCCACCACCACCGTGATCACCGGGATCAGCTTGGTCCACGCCGCCGGCTTCTTCAGCACCTTCTCGATGCCCCAGGCGATCGCCCCGCCGATCGCGCCCCCGACCGCGCCCATCAGCGCCGCCACCAGGATGCCGTTCATAAACCCGCCCTCCCCGAAAGCGGGCTAGCAACAATCCAAACCCGCCCGGGAGTCAAACCGCCGCTGGCGGGACGAAATCCAGCCGGGTCTAGCGATTGTACAGCTCCCAAATCCCATTCACGACGGTCTGCGAATTCCATCCGACCGTCTTGTCTGCTGCAGTGGATACCACAGACGACTTACGCACCTGCGCCCATGGATTAACCGCCAGTACAGGTTTAGTATAAGATGCGGCACCCTCCAGCTCCTTCTGGATCCATCTGCTATAATTAGCATACATTCCAGTAGGAATAACAATGACATGGCTTCTGGCCATCTGGGCATATATAGCTTCGCGGAGCTGCTTGTCATTTGCCGCATTGTTGATGGGATTACCTTTGGGCACCGAGTAATCTCGAAAATCCAACGAGGCCTGCCCCACGCTCCAGCGATGATTGAAAATCCAATCGGCGAGGGTGCCCTGCTCAACTCGCGTCGGAATTTGGTTTCAAACCGCCCGCCGCTTCTCCATCAGCTTGGTCAGGTTGGTCTTGGGGATCGTCGCGTTGAGCGGCCCTCGCGCCTTCAGGGTGTCGTGGGCAAAGTTGGCCCAGGCGGTCACGAACGTCGCCTCCTCGCCCGCCTTCGACCGGGCGAAGCTCGCCGCCCCGCCCCGCGCGATGAGCGCCTTGTCGATCTTTTCCCACAGGTCCTTGTCAGCGACCGGCTCGCCCTTGTCCGTGGTCCAGCCCGCCGCCTTCCAGGCCGCCAGGCTCGGGCCGCCCTCGGCCACCACCGCGTTCTCGGAATGGATACGCAGCGCCGCGCCCTTCTCGGCCTCGTCCGCCCCGCCAAGCGCCTCAAGCACCGCGGTCAGCGCCACGCGCTCTGGCGTCATCCCCTTGGCCCCTCCGGCCGCGCCCTTGATCGCCCCGCCCTGGATCCTCACCCACGCCCACCCGCCATAGCCGGTGTTCCCGGTGCAGAGGGAGGCGGTCCAGATCAGGATGGGTTCGGGCATTGGCGGATCGCTTTTTCGTGGCCCGGCGCGCGCCGGCGCCCGCTCATGCCCGACCCCGCCCGCCCCGTCCACCGGCGTCAGCCGGCCGGAACCCGCTCGAGGAAGGCGCGTACCGCGCCGACGAACCACTGGCTCTGGTCCTTATGCAGGTAGTGGCCGCCGCCCGGCGCCGTCAGGTGGGTCGAGCCCGGATACCGCGCCGCCAGCCCGTCCTGGGCCCTCGCCCACACCGTCTCGAACGGAGCCGCGCCCTTGGCGGCCGTCGGCCGCGACAGCACCAGCACCGGCCTGCCGGTCAGGGGTGCGACCGCCCGCACCTCGGCTTCCGTGGCCCGCAGGCCCGCCAGCTCCTGCTTCGCGCCCCGCGGCGAGAACGCCAGCATCGCCGCCGGCGGCATGCACATCCCCGTCCCCGGCGTCGCCTCGCACAGGGCGGCGAAATCGGCCGGCCGCGACTCCTCCAGGATCAGACCCGCGACCTGGTCGGGATGCCTGGCGGCGTAATATTCGGCGAACAGCCCGCCCAGGGAATGGCCGACCAGCACATAGGGCCCGGCGACCCCGCTCGCGGCCAGGAGCCCGGACAGCTCCCGCTCCGCCGACGCCGCGTCCCGCGGCCCCGGCCCGGCGTCGCTGCCGCCGTAGCCGGCGCGGTCATAGACGATCACCCGTGCCGATGTCCCCAGCGCCGCGGCCGCGCCGGCGAACGAGTCCATCCCGTCCCCCAGCCCGGCGATCAGCACCACCACCGGGCGACCCTCGCCCATCACCCGCAAGGCGGTCCGGCGGCCGTCGACGCTCGCCGTGCGAACACCCGCGGACGCCGCCCGCGCCGCATGGGCGGCGTCGCCCGCGGCCAGGCAGGCCACCAGGACCAGGCTCCTCCATAGACCCCATCGTCTCATGACATTTCTCCGTCGCCCTCAGGCGTATGGCGGACATGGATCGGGGCCGGCGCGCGGACGCCGGCCCCGATGGGGAGGCCAACCATGAGTCAGTTGGCGCAGGTGCAGGCGGGCTCGCAGCGGGCCGTGGCGTTGCAGGCGCAGTTGTCGCCGCACTGGCAGGACGGGCCGCAGCCGCAGGCCGCCTCTTGGGGTTCGCCGTCGTGGTTCGCGGCGCTCTGGTCGGTGTGTTGGTTGGTCATCGAAGCCTCCTCTGGTTGGGTGTCCCTCGGGACGCCCCATACCTAGGCCAGGCCGGCGGGCCAGACTTGAACGGAACGGCTACGCCAGCTTCAGGGCCGCCGCCGCCACCCCGAACATCCGCCGGAAGGTCCGGCTGAAGTGGGCCGAGTCGGCGAACCCCGCCCCGTGCGCCGCCTCGGTCAGGGAGCTTCCCGCCGCATAGGCCTCCACCGCCCGCGTCATCCGCAGCCACAACAGATAGGTCTTGAACGGCAGCCCCGTCTGCTCGACGAACAGGTGGCTCAGCCGCCCCGGCGACAGGCCGACCACCCGCGCCGCCTCCGCCGCGCCGGCCGGCCCGTCGAGGGCCTCGGCCGCCCAGTCCATCGCCCGGCGCACCCGCGGGTCCAAGGTCTCAGCTTCCGTCCCCTCGGCCAGCCGCGCAATCATCGCCCGCCCCAGGTTGCGCAGCCCCTCGTCGTCCTTCGGCGAGGCCCGGAACGCGGCCGCCAGCGCCCCCGGCAGATCGCCCATGACATCGAGGCTGAGGGACGCGACAGGCCCGTCCGCAAACCCCGCCCCGACCAGGGCCCGGCCCGCCCGACTTTCCGGGGGCAAGAACAGCATGGCCACCAGCCCCTCGGCCGCGAACGCATGCCGGGCGTCCGCCGCCACCACCGCCACGGGCCCGCCCACCCGGCGCTCGCCGCTGAGCAGCTCGAACCGCCCGTCCAGCGCCAGGGTGATCTGGATCGCGTGGTGCGCGTGGAAATCGGTCTTCTGCTGCGTCGCCCACCCGCCCTTCCTTTCGCTCAGGCCCGCGGCGGCCCACCGGATAAGCAAACGTCAGCGCCAGGGCGTCCGCCTTGTCCGGCGACGCCAGCCCCCGCCGCTTCATCGATTCCTTCTTCTCCAGTTGGATCGCGTTGTCCGCGTCGAAGCCGTACTCCACCCCGGTCAGGTCCGCCGCCAGTTCCGGATCGTCCGGCACGGCGCCGCCCTTCAGCCAGTCACGCATCAGGGCCCACATCTCGGCCCGCTTGTTCCTCACCTTCACGCCCTCGCCGCCCCCGGCCCTCAGGCCATCGGGCGAGGCGCCGAAGTTCACCCCCACCGCCCGCACGCCCAGCTGACGCAGCCGGTCCACCACGCCGGCGCCGACCCCGCCCTCGTCCACGAACACCGCGCCCGGCCTGTGCTCGGTCACGGCTTCCGCCACGCGCCCGGCCACCTGCATGGTGTCCGCCCCGCTCAGCGTCACCCAGGCCAGGCAGCGTGCCGGCCCGGGGGAACTCCCCCTTCACCCGCACCCGCACGAAGTCCGAATCCTCCCCGTAGTCGGCCACCCAGGAGGCGATCTGCTCCTTGTTGGTGATGGCCACGGTGCGGCTGTCCACCTGCCGCGCGGCCCAGCGATGCCGGAACCGGCCGAAGCACTCCCTAAACCGCCCGGAATTGCGCGTCGGGTTGCCGAAGGCGAACCACAGGATCTCCGTGCCCTCGTCGGTCAGGGCGCCTTCCATGGTCTCCCACACCGCGTCGGGCAGGGCGGACGCCTCGTCGAACACCACCAGGATGCGCTTGCCGGCGTTGTGCAGGCCGGCGAAGGCCTCCGTGGTCTTCTCCGACCAGGAGACGGCGTCGATCCGCCAGGTCCGCTCGTGCCCCGGCTGCACCGCGTGCAGGGCCGTCGCCGTCAGCTTGAACCAGTGGCGGCAGATGCACATCCGCGACCATTTGGAGAGCTCCGGCCAGGTCTTGGTGCGAAGCTGGCTCTCGGTGTTGGCGGTGACGATCCCCCGCGTATCCGCGTGGGTGGCCATGGCCCAGAGCGTCAGCCACGCCACCAGCGCCGACTTGCCCACCCCGTGCCCGGAGGCCACCGCATGCCGGATCGCCTCTCCCGGCGTCTTCAGCCCGTCGCGGACCTCTTCCAGCAAATCCTGCTGCCACCCATCGGGCCCGCTCCGGTCCGCCAGCGGCCCCGGCTCCCCCCACGGAAAGGCGTAGGCCACGAAGCCCGCCGGGTCGCCGGCGAAGCCCGCCATGTCGGCCAGCAGTTCGGCCTCCAGCTCAGCCCTCGTCCTTTTTCGCGCGGGATCGGGCCCCCCTGAGGCGGGCTTGCATGAGGCGTGCGGCGAGGTCATCGGCGGCTCCCGCCTCCAGCTTGTCGTTGAAAATCCCCAGGTGCCGGCCGAGCGCCGTCAGCGCCTGCTGCTTGTCGTGCAGCTTCAGCTTGATCCCCTGGGCGGTCTGCGACACCTCGGCGATGGCCGACGCCGTGTCCTGGTCCAGGGCCCCGGAGTCCTTCAGCGCGATCTCGCCCTTGCCGGCCCCGGCCCGCCACTCGACGGCGTTCCTCAGGTCCGCGAACGCGATCCGCCCCAGTTCCTTCACCACCCGGTCGGCGCTGACCGCGGTGCGCTCCGACCGCTCGGCCAGGGCCGCCTCGATGGCCGCCTGGATGCGAGGCCGCTTGAGGATGTACCAGGCGTGCTGCTTGGAATTGCTGGCCGTGTAGCCGGCCCGGCGCACGGCCGCCGCGCCGTTCAGGTCCACCAGAAATTCGTCGATGAACCGCTTCTCCCGCTCGGTCAGCGTCCTCATGCCGATATCTCCGCGCGAGGCCGCCGCCGCTCCCACTCCGCCCGCACGGGGGAAGGGGGCTGCAGGGCGCTGATTTAAGGAAACGCGGGGCCGCCGGACGCACCGCGCCACCGCAACGCCTAAGATACCTCAACTTTGCAATTTGTAAAGTCGAAACCGCCCCCCAAGGCCGACGAAGGCCGCCGAAAGGCGCTCAGTCCCCGGTCCCGTCCGGCAGCCGCGCCACCTTCCGCGCGCCCTCCCAGATCTCGACGCCGAAGCAGGGCCCCTGCTCGCTCAGCATCGCCTGGGCGTGGCCCAGGGCGTCCACGTCGGCGTCGCACTCGACCGTGTTCACCGACACGATGGAGCCGGTTTTATTCAGGCAATACAGCCGATACCCCGGCATCGATCTTCCTTAGCGCCGCTATGCCGAATTCTGCAGATCGAAGACCGCGAATTTCTCCGCGCCGAACGGTCTAGGTTGCGCAGCCCCGCCCCGTCAGAGGACAAAATGGCGCAGCTCATCAAATGATGATTTCCCTTACCGCGTAAGGGTTTCAGCCCTGTCCGTCCAACCGGTCGGCCCGTCGCAGCTCCGGGAAGCGCGCGGCGATGAAACCGACCACGGCAAGGGTTCCCACCCCCCCGATCACCGCCGCCGGCCCCGCCCCCACCAGCCCCGCCACGATCCCGCTCTCGAAGTCCCCGAGCCGGTTGGAGGCCCCCACGAACAGGTCGTTGACCGCCAGCACCCGCCCCTGCATCGCGTCCGGCGTCGTCACCTGCACAAGCGTCTGGCGCACCACGATCGAGACCATGTCGAACCCGCCCAGGCACGCCAGCGCCGCCAGCGACAGCCACAGGTTGGTCGAGAGCCCGAACACCACAATGGCGACGCCATAGCCGGCCACGCACCACAGCATGGCCAGCCCCGCCCGCTTCAGCTTCAGCCACGCCAGGGCGAACCCCACGGTCGCCGCCCCCACCGCCTGGGCGCTTGTGAGCAGTCCGAGCCCCGCGGGCCCCACATGCAATATGTCCTTGGCGAAGATCGGCAGCAGCGACGCCACCCCGCCCACCAGGCAGGCCAGCAAATCGAGCGACATGGCCGCCAAGAGGAGCCGGTTGCCCCGCACATAGATCAGCCCCGCGAAGGCCCGCTCCCACGCCCCCGCCCCGCCCGGCTCCAGCGCCGCCCGCGGCGTCTTCAGCCCCGCCAGCACCACCGCCGCCGCGGCCACGAGGGCGCCCACCATCAGGAACACCCCCTCCCCGGCCCAGCCGTAGACCAGGCCCCCCAGCGCCGGGCCGACGATGACGCAGAGCTGGTTGATCGAGGACGACAGGGCCACCGCCCGCGCCAGCCCCTCCCGCGCCACCAGGGACGGCAGCATGGCCCGCAGCGCCGGCCCGCCGAACGGCCGCGCGCACCCCAGGAGAAACACCACGAAAAAGCTTAGGCCGACGCCCGCGTGCCCCATCCGCGTGAAACCGAACAGCGCCGCCGCCCCGACCATCTGCGCCCACAGGGACGCCAGCACCACCCGGCGCCGGTCGAGCCGGTCCGCCGCCTGTCCGGTCAGAAGCGTCAGCGGCAGGGCGGGCAGGAACTGCACCAGCCCCAAGAGCCCCAGGGCGAACGCGCTCCCCGTCTCCCGGTAAACATACCAGCCCAGCGCCACCGACTGCGCCGCCACGGCCAGGCTCGTCAGGCACCGCACCCCGACATACCGCCCCAACCCCGCCTGCATCCGCGCCATCCCTCCCGCTCGCCAGGAGTCGCAGGCAGGGTCAAGCGCGAGTCCGGCTCACCATTTGTCGCGCTCGAAGGTCACGGTCTCGGCCTTTAGGTTCGGCCGAGCCTTGTAGCCGGCGTCCAGCCAGGCCCTGCACTGGACGTGAGCGGCGCCTTCCGTCTGCTCGTTGGCCCACCACGCCGCGTATTTGAACGCCGATTGCGGAAGGCCGCCGACCAGGTCGCCCACGCGGTCGAGACTCATCCGCAGCACCATCGAGCGCTGAGCCCCTAGGTGCTCACGAAGCGGATCATATTTTCCAGGACGAGCCACTCTGTACACCCTTGCGCCGGAAGCAGCCTTTACGCGCCGTCGGACGCGCTTCAAAGCCGCAATGCGACTCAGGCCGCCCCGGCCACGGCGATCCGCCCGGCGTCGTCCAGCCCCTCGACCCCCCAGCACAGGTCCATCAGCCGCCTCGCCCTGTCCTTCGGCAGGACCCCGTCGGCCAGGTCGGCGAACTTGGCCTCCAGCGCCTGGTCGCTCAGCGGCCGGTCCAGGCTGCCGATGGCGGACTCGATGTGCTTGGTCAGGACCCGGCCGTCCTTCAGACGGATCGTGAGGTCGCACTTCTCCTTGGGGACCGCCGGATCACTTCGTACAACGAGCTTGTGGCGAAGGGCGACGGCGCGCGGGTCCTTCACGGCTGTGTCGCTGAACTGGCGCTCCCCGGCGGCGCCCTGCAGCAGGCCCATAGCCACGCAGTGATAGATCGAGAACTTGCCCTCCAGCCCCACCTGCGGGTCGGTCTTGCCGGTGAGCGAAAGCACCAGCGGATTGGCGTGCAGCTCGATCGCCTCGACCTCGTCGCCGGTCAGGTGGTTCTCGGTCCTGAGCTGGATCGCCGCGTCGATCGCCGGGTGGGTGACGATCCCGCAGGCGAAGGGCTTGTAGGTGTTGAGCGCCGCCTCGTACCGGACGCCGAGCCCCTCCGTCGCCTCGCGCCAATCGACTCGCGTGGAGAGCGTCTGGGCCCACCCGTCCTTGCCCTCCAGGGCCCCCTCGTCGGCCGTGTAGCCCTGCTGGGCCAGCAGGGCGGCCGTCAGGCCATTCTGCGCCGCCCGACCGGGGTGGAAGCTCTTGGTCATGGAGCCGAACTGAATCTTCAGGCCCACCGGCTGGGACGCCGCGATCCCCAACGCCCAGACCAGCTGTTGCTCCGAAAGGCCCAGGAGCTTGCCGCAGGCCGCCGCCGAGCCGAACACCCCCGTCGAGCCGGTGATGTGCCAGCCCATGGCGTAGTGTTCGGGATAGACGGCGTTGCCGATCCGGCACTCGATCTCGCATCCCAGCACGAGCGCGTTCAGGAACGCCGTCCCGCTCACGGGCCTCCGTTGCGACAGCGCCAGGATCGCCGAGGCGACCGGCCCCGCCGGATGGATGATCGTCTTCAGATGGGTGTCGTCGTAGTCGAAGATGTGGGAGCTGATCCCGTTGATCAGGGTGGCGGTCAGGACGTCCAGCCGCTCGCGCCGCCCGAGCACATTGGCCTCCGGCGCGCCCGAGAAGGGCGACAGCGCCGCGATCGCCTTGTCCACGGTCTCGTGCCGCGAACCGCCGACCGCGCAGCCGACCCAGTTGAGCAGCGTTCTCGTCCCCTCCTTCCGGACCTTCGCCGGCAGGTCCGCGTAGCGCGCGTTCGCCAGGTAGCGAGCGATGATCCGCGTCACCGGCGGCGGGGGCGGCTTGGGCGCGGGCGCAGCAGGAGCGGTCTGCGCGCCAGAGGCTGACTGCGCGACAGCCGCCGCCGGGATCCCCGCGCCCGCGACGGCCACGGCTCCAGCCCTACGGAACAGCGCGCGGCGATCGATCGTCATGCGAGACTCCCCCGGAGGCATTGTGGGCGCCCAACATAGCCCAGACCGCCCGGCCCGCGACCCTCATCCCGCACAGGCGCGGCTCGAGTCCCTCTCCCCGGCGGGGTTTCGAGGGGAAGGTCGACAACGATTTGTCGACCGCAGCCTCGATGGTCGAGCAGGCCCCAGCCCGCCGGGTGAGGGGGACCAGCCCCAACTCTTCCCGATGGCCGGGGGAAGTGGGGCCGCCCACCCCGGCCCGACGGGGGGCCAATCCCCCCAAACCGCCACGGGTGGCCA
>CANJID010000034.1 GCA_947474395.1 Caulobacterales bacterium | reverse complement strand
GCCGATGGAGCGGACCCCGCCCCAGTAGGTGCCGATGCCGCCGCCGTTGGCGGCGAGCCACACGTTCTCGTTCCAGGTGGTGACGATATGTTCGAGGCTGTCGCCAACCGAATTCAGGAAGCAGGAGATGGGCAGGCCGCGGTCGGCGCCGCCGTTCGACAGCACCGGCGTGGCCGGCATGAACCAGAGCTGGGAGATGTAGTCGTAAATGCGCTGGGCGTGTTCGGCGTCGTCCGCATAGGCGGTCGCCACGCGGGCGAACATGTCCTGGTACGATTCGCCCGCCAGGAGATATCGGTCCTCCAGGGTGGTCTTGCCGAAGTCGGTCAGGAGGGCGTCGCGGGAGCGGTCGACCTCGACCTTCCGGACCAGCTGCAGCACGGGGCGCTCGCGCTTGCGGGGAGACCCCACAGCGCCGCGAACAGCCTCTTCACGCACCGTAGCCGCTTCGCTCGCAGACATTGCCCACCACCCACATTTAGAGGCCAACTGGCCTCTCAGCCACGACATATGGTGGCCATAAGGCAAATGAAGCGTCAACGGGCAGATCGACGCTCCCACAGACTTTTTCGTAAACGAAAGATTGACGTAGGGGGAAAACCGGGCACGCCGTTAGGGCTTCGGCAAGGTTCCGGAGGCCGTTGTTCGGACCTCGTTAACACCTCCCCGGTTCGCCCCTCATGAGAATCGCCGCCGGCCGCCTCATAGCTCCCATAGTCCGAGTCGCACGGACCGAGATCGGCGCCCTCGCGGCCCTGCTGATTCTCGCGGGCGGGGTCCTGGCCTTCTTCGATATCGCCGAGGATTCGGCCCAGCCGGGCGGACGGCGGATGGACATGGCGGTGCTGCGCTGGCTGCGTCCCTCGCCTGACCTGTCCGATCCTCGGGGTCCTCCCTGGCTGGCCCATGCGGCGGGAGAGCTGACGGCCCTGGGCGGGGTGGCCGTGCTGGTGGTGGTGGCCCTGATCGCCATCGGCTTCCTGGTCCTGAAGCGCCGGTTCGGCTCGGCCCTGATGGTGATCGTGTCCCTGGCAGGGGGGATCGCCCTCAGCGAGGGTCTGAAGGGGGTGTTCGGCCGCGACCGCCCGCCGGAGGTCTATCGGGCCCTGGAAGTGGCCAACCCCAGCTTCCCCAGCGGTCACGCCCTGCTGTCGGCGGCGGCGTACCTGACCCTGGGCTCGCTGCTCGCCGGCGCCCTGGATGGCAAGCGGCACAAGGCCTATGTGATGGGGGCGGCGACGGCCCTGGCCCTGACGGTCGGCCTGACCCGCGTCTATCTGGGGGTCCACTGGGCCAGCGACGTGCTGGCGGGCTGGAGCCTCGGGGCGGCCTGGGCCATGGCCTGCTGGCTGGCCAGCTACTTCATAGAACGCGTGCGGCGCCGCCCGGCGGGGTAGGGCCGGGAGAGTATTTTCGTGGAAGCCCTGCTCGTCTCCACCGGCCTGGTGGCCATCGCCGAGATCGGCGACAAGACCATGCTCCTCGCCATCCTCCTGGCGGCCCGGTTCCGCAAGCCGGGGCCGATCCTCGCGGGCATCCTGGCGGCGACCCTGGCCAACCACCTGCTGGCCAGCGCGGTCGGCGTCCTGGCCGGGGGCTTCCTGCAGGGCGCCTGGATGCGCTGGGTCCTGGGCCTGGCCTTTCTCGCCTTCGCCGTCTGGGCCCTGATCCCCGACAAGTTCGAGGAGAAGGACGAGCCCGCCGAGGTCACCGGGCGCGGGGTGTTCGTCACGACCCTGATCGCCTTCTTCCTGGTGGAGATGGGCGACAAGACGCAGGTGGCGACGGTGGCGCTGGCCGCCCGCTTCCACAATGTCTTCTGGGTGGCGGCCGGCACGACCATCGGCATGATGATCGCCAACACCCCGGCGGTGCTGATCGGCCAGGCGGCGGCGACCAAGCTGCCCCTGAAGGCGATCCGCTACTGCGCCGCGGCGGCCTTCGCCGGCCTCGGCCTCTGGATACTGATCAGCGGATAGTCACGCTCAAGCGGCGTGGTGAACGCGCCACAGCCTGGCGAAGGCGTCGGACAGGATAAGGCCGTTGGGCGGCTGGCCCTCGGCCCGGCCCTCGCGCATGCAGCGGGCGATGAAGTCCAGGGCCTGACGGATCTGGTTCTCGGAGTAGGGCTTGCACATCACCCCGCAGGCGCCGGCCAGATCGTCCGGCAGGCGGCGCAGGTTGGCGGTGATGAAGAGGACGATGGCCCCGCAGTGCTCGGTCATCTCCCGCGCGGCGTCGACGCCGGTCGGCCCGTCCGCCAGGTGCACGTCGACGAGAGCGAGGTCGGGCCGCGTCTCGCGGGCCAGGGTGATGGCTTCGGGGGAAGTCATGGCGTGGCCGACCGGCTTGGCGCCGCTCGTCTCGACCAGATACTCCAGCTCATTGGCCAGGAGCACCTCGTCCTCGACGATCAGGACTCTTAAGGGATGCTCGGCGTTCATCACTCTACTCGGCCTCGACAGGAAGCGTGACCGCGACATGGACCCCAGGATGGGCGTCCTCCCACGCGACCCGCGCCTGCAACTGGCGGCTCAGGAGGTCCACGATCGACAGACCGAAGCCCTGCTCCTGATTCGCATTCGCCATACCAACGCCGTCGTCGGCGATTCCGATCCGCATCTCGCTACCTGAACGCGTGATTTTTACGCGGACCTCCCCCTGACGCCCCTCCGGGTAGGCGTGGCGCAGGGCGTTGATCAGCAGCTCGTTGATCAGCAGGGCGAGGGCGGCCGCGTGGCCGGTCCGCATCGCCACCGGCTCCAGGTCGAGCATGATCCGCACCCCAGGCCGGGCGCCGGCCAGCTCCGCGGCGAGGTCGCGGACGAAGGCGGCGATGTCGAAGCGCCCGGGATCCTCGGTCATGAACAGGCCCCGGTGCACCACGGCGATGGCGTTCAGCCGTTCGTGCATAGCCTCCAGGGCCGTCTTCACCGCCGGCTCGTGTGCGTGGCGGGCCTGGAGCAGCATCAGGGAGGAGATCAACTGAAGGTTGTTCTTGACCCGGTGGTCCAGCTCGTGGAGCAGGCCGGTGCGCTGCTCGAGGGCCTTCTGCAGGTCGTGCGAGCGACCGTCCTCAGGGGACTGACCGTCGCTCGCGGCCTGCGTCTGCTTCTGGCCGGTCACCGGTCCACGCTCCTTGGTCCCTCCCGTGGGGACCAGGGTAAGCGCCCACGGCGCAGGTCGGGTTCCCTCAGCGCCCTAGGTCAGCGTCCGGTGGTGACGCCCATCAGGTTGACCAGGTGCACCAGGGCGACGAGCGTGAAGGTCGCCCCAAGCACCATCAGGAAGCGATAAGGGACCAGCCGCACGCCCCTCGCCGGGTCGAACGGGCGGGCGCCGGCCCAGCCGAAGAGGGCGGTAAGCGCGGCGCCGAGGGCCACGCAGCCGAGGGTGATAGCCATGTCCATGGCCGCTTCCTGCCCAAGCTCCCCCGCTGCGGCAAGGCGAGCGATTCAGATTTGCTAACGAAAGCTTAAGGGCGCCCCACCCATTGTGGTCCAAATGGCCGTCATCCACAGGGTATTGGGCCAAACGCTAGATGTAGCGTTTACGCCGCGTTTACACTCTACAAATGGACGGCTAGCGTCAGGGCTTGAGGCATAGGCTAGGGTGATTCTCGCGCCGGCCCGGGGAGCGTTACTCGAATGTCGTCGGCGGCCGGACCCTGGAGCGTTAAGGGAATCGACCCGAAGGCGCGGGAGATCGCCAAGGACCTCGCTCGCCGCCAGGGCATGACCCTGGGCGAATGGCTCAACCAGATGATCATCGACGGCGGCGAGCCGGAGGCTCCCCCGTTCGAACGCCGCCCCGCCTATCGCGACACCCCCGAGCGCCGCCCCCTCGCCGATAGCTACAGCCGGCTGTCCGCCGCCGCCTACGAAGCGGACGAGGACGACCGGTCCGAGGAGATCGCCCGCGTCACCCACGCCCTGGAGGCGCTCTCCGCCCGCATCGAGGCCTCCGAGCACCGCTCGACCCTGGCGATCAGCGGCATCGACCAGCATGTGATGGGGGTCCTCTCCCGCCTGGAAGGCTCGGAGCGCGACAGCGTCGCCGTGGCCTCCCGCTTCGACGGCGCCCTGCAGGAAATCCGCGACACCCAGGCTCGCGTCGCCGACCGCACCCGCCGCCTGGAGCAGGAAGACCTCGGCCGCGCCGAGGCGATGAAGGCCCTGGAAGCGGCCCTCTCCAAGGTCGCCGCCCAGATTTACGAGGGCGAGACCCGCACCCGCGTGACCCTGAACGAGGTCCGCGAGGATGTTTCCGGCGTGGTCCGCCGCGTCGACCGCCTGGAAGCCCCCGACGGCCAGAGCGCCGTGGCCGAGACCGTGCTCTCGCGCATCGCCGACCGCTTGAACGAGGCCGAGCAGCGCACCTCGTCGGCCCTGCGGGCGCTGGAAAGCTCCTTCGCGGGGCTGGACGCTCGGCTGAACGCCACCGAATCCCGCACCGCCTCCAGCGACGCGGGCGACAGCGCCGACCGCCGCTTCGAGCGCCTGGCCGCCGACCTCAGCGACAAGGTCGAGATCGCCCGCACCGAGATGGCGGGACGCATGCGCGCCGTCGCCGACGACAAGCTCGACCGGATGGAAGCGACCCTGCGGGACCTCGCCAGCCACGTGGAGCAGGCCGAGCGCCGCTCCGCCCAGTCGATCGACCGCATGGGGCGCGAAGTGATGCGCGTGGCCCAGACCCTCGGCCAGCGCGTCGCCAATGTGGAGACCCGCGCCTCCGAGACCGCCCTGCAGATGGGGGGTGAAATGACCCGCATCGCCGACGTCATGGAAGGCCGTATCCGCCAGGCCGACACGGCCCAGGCCGAGGCCCTGGAGAAGCTGGGCTCGGAGATCGCCCGCATCGCCGAACGCCTGGCCGACCGGATCGCCGGCGCCGAGCGCCGCGCCGGCCAGACCGCCGAGGAAGTCGGCGAGCAACTCGGCAAGGTCGCCGACCGCATCAACGAACGCTACGACCGCGCCGCCAGCGACCTCGCCGAGCGCATCCGCCAGAGCGAGGAGCGCACCGCCAAGCTCCTGGAAGACGCCCGCGAGAGCATCGACCGCCGTCTGACGGACAATCACCGCCGCGCCGTGATGGACGCCGCGGTGCAGGCCGACACCTTCGGCCACCGCGCGCCCGAGACCCCGGCCTACGCCTCGCCCTTCGGCCAGGCCCAGCCCGCGCCCTTCGGCTCGACAGCCGCCTTCGACCAGCCCCCTGGCTTCGGCTCGCAAAGCGGCTTCGGCCAGCAGAGCGCCTTCGGCTCCGCGCCCGAGGCCTCGCCCTTCACTGCGGCGGCGCCCTTCGCCGACGATCCCTTCGCGCCGCGCAGCCCGGCCTTCGAGCCGGAGCCCCCGACCTTCGAACCCCCGTCGCCCTTCACCCGCAGCGACCACGACCAGACCGAAACCTTCCAGCCCGCCGACTTCGAGGCCACGGACTTCGGCCCGACCACCTTCGAGGCCAAGACCCTGGGCCCGGCCGAGCCGGTGATGGACCTGGATCCTTCCACCCGGCTGGCGCCCGCCCATGCGCACAAGACGCCCGAGGCCGAGGCCGCCGCGGCGGTGTTCACCGACGACGGTTATGTCGCGCCCGAATACCTTCCCGTCGAGGAGGAGCCCGCCCCGCGCGAGCTTTCCACCCGCGAGCTGATCGAGCAGGCCCGCAACGCCGCCCGCGAGGCCGCCCGTCCCGAGGCCAAGGGCCGCAAGGGCCGCGCGGCAGCCGCCGCCTCGGTGCCCGCCCCGTCTTACGAGCCGGAAGCCAAGGGCGGCTTCGGCTTCAAGTTCGGGGCGAAGAAAAAGAAGAAGGAAGGCTCGACGCTGCGCACCGCCTTGCTCTCCTCCGGCACGGCGGCGACCCTGTCCATGGCGGTGGCCGGCTACGGCCTCCTGTCCGCCGGCCGCTCGGGCGGCGACCGCGACCCGACCCCCATGGCGCCGCGCGCCGAAAGCGAAATCCCGGCCGTCGCCGCGGTCCCCCCCGCCGAGTTGGCGCCCGCCGCCGAAACCGCCGCCCCCGACATCCTGGCCAATGCGGTCAGCCCTCCGCCCGACGCCGCCGCCGTCGCCACGCCGCCGGTACAGACCGTGACGGGCGCGGCCCCGGCCAAGCCCGCGACGACCGCCGCCGCGTCGGCGCCCACGCCGGCCGCGACGGCGACATCCGCCCTGAGCCTCTACAGCGCCGCGGTGCGCCAGATCGAAACCGGCGACGCCACCGGGCTCGTCTCCCTGCGCAAGGCCGCCAACCTCGGCTACGGGCCGGCCCAGTTCTACCTCGCCAAGCTCTACGAGAGCGGCGGGGCGGGCCTGGCCAAGGACCCGGCCGAGGCCCGCCGCTGGACCGAGCGCGCGGCCATCGCCGGCGACCCCAAGGCCATGCACAACCTGGCCCTCTATTATTTCGAGGGCGCGGGCGGGGCCAAGAGCGTCACCACGGCCGCCGACTGGTTCAAGCGCGCCGCCGAACAGGGGCTCGAGGACAGCCAGTACAATCTCGCCCGCCTCTACGAGCAGGGCTACGGCGTCGCCCAGAACCCGGCCGAGGCCTACAAGTGGTACCTGGTCGCCTCCGCCGGTGGCGACACCGAGGCCCGCAACGGCGCAGAGCGCACCAAGAAGCAGATCTCCGCCGAGGCCCAGTCCGCCGCCGAGCGCGCCGCCGCCCAGATCCGCGCCCGCCCGGCCAACCCCGCCGCCGGCACGGCTTCGGCTTCCCGCTAATCCAGGCTTAGTCCGCCGACAGGGTTTCGACCCGCAAGGGATGGACCACGCGTGGCCCCAGCGCCGCCGCGATCGGCGAGCGGCCGAACAGGCCCGCGAAAGCCGGGTCGAGGGCGTTCAGCCCGCCCGCATAGGCCCCGAAGGCCGGCAGGATCAGCCGCTCCCCGTCCGTCAGGAAACAGCGTCGCCGCACGGAGCGGCGGTAGGCCACGACCTTGGCGCAGGGGTGCAGGTGGCCGGCGACCTCGCCCCGCTGCGGGCCTGCGGCTGGCTCGTGGCGCAGGGTCAGGCCGTCCGTCTCGATCTCGTCCACCACCTCGCCCGGAAGCGCGCCGGGGCCCTCCTCGTCGTGATTGCCCACCACCCAGACCAGGGTGCGGCCCTTGGCGAGGCCGGCGATGCGCAAGGAATCCTCGGGGGCGAGGCGGGCGGTGGCGCGGGCGTCGTGGAAGCTGTCGCCCAGGAGCACCACCACCGCGGGGTCCAGGGCCGCGATCTCCCCCTCAAGCCGATCGAGGGTGGCGCGGGTGTCGAAAGGCGGCAGGAGCTGGCCTCTCGCGGCATAGGACGAGCCCTTCTCCAGGTGCAGGTCCGCGGCGACCAGCATCCGGTCGGCCGCCAGCCACAGGGCGCCGGAGGCCCGCAGCATACGCGTCCCGCGCATCACCTCGACCAGCAGGGAGCCGCAGGCCGAGCGGGCCAGGGTCACGCCCCCGGCCGCGCCGCCGTTCGTCCGCATCCAGGTGGGGGCAAGGCTCAACGGTCTTCCAGCTCCCCAAGTTCTTCGAGTTCCATGGCGTCGGCGATCAGCTCGGCCGCGTTCTCTTCCAGAATCGCCTCCTGCGCCATGCCGAACACCGGCTCGCGGCCGATCTCCAGCATGGCGGGCACGGCGAAGGGCGAGACCTTGCTCAGCACCACATGCCGGATGCGTCCCTTGATCCTCTGCAGGAGCAGCGCCACCCGCGCCACGTCGAGCTGACCGGTCGCCGCATCCGCCCGGGCGCAGCGCAGCAGCAGGTGGTCGGGCTGGTGGCGGCGCAGCACGTCGTAGATCAGGTCGGTGGAGAAGGTGACCTGACGGCCGGTCTTCTCCTGGCCGGGATGACGGCGCTCGATCAGGCCCGACAGGGTGGCGCACTGCCGGAACTGGCGCTTCATCATGTAGCTGTCGTCGAGCCAGGCCTCGAGGTCGTCGCCGAGCATGTCCTCCTGGAACAACTGGTCGAGGTCGAGCCCGCCGATCGGGCGCATGGCCCAGACCGCCAGGGCGTAGTCGTTGGCGACGAACCCGAGGGGCGCCAATTCCGCTCGCTCAAGCCGCCGGGTCAGGAGCTGGGCCAGGGTGCCGTGGCTGATCCGCCCGTCGAAGGGGTAGCAGACCAGGAAGTGGCGACGGCCGCGCTGGAAGGTCTCCACCAGCATCTCGTCCTCGGCGGGGATCAGGGAGCGGCGCTTCTGGATCTCCAGCCACTCACGGACCTCGTCCGGCAGCTTGGTCCAGCCCGGCTCGTCGGCGATCATCCGGCGCACCCGCCGGGCGAGGTAGGTGGAGAGGGCGAACTTGGAGCCGCCCCAGCTGGGCACGCGTGGATCGGCGGAGGGGGCGGGGGTGACGTAGGCGTCGAGCCCTGACACCCCCTCGAAGCGCCAGACCTGCCCTGAGAACAGGAAGGTGTCGCCGGGGGTGAGCTGCTCGATGAAGCCCTCCTCCATCTCGCCCACCTTGCGTCCACCGACGAACTTGCCCGCCCGACGCGAGGCGATACGGATCGCCAGCATGGGGATGTCGACGATGGCGCCGATGTTCATGCGGTGGCGGGCGGCGATCTCGCCGTTCCTCACCCGCCAAAGCCCGTCGCGCCCCTGCACGATGCGGCGGAAACGGTCGTAGGTGCGAAGGGCGTAGCCGCCGGTGGAGACGAAATCGACCACCCGGTCGAAGTCCTCGCGGGAAAGCTCCGCATAGGGGGCGCTGGTCGTCACCTCGGCGTAGAGGGCGTCCGCATCGAAGGGCTCGCCGCAGCCGACGCCCATGATGTGCTGGGCCAGGATGTCCTGCGCCCCGACGCGCGGCGGGTCCCCGTCGAGGTCGTTGGCGGCCACGGCCTCGGCCGCCGCGTAGCATTCCAGCACCTCGAAGCGGTGCGCGGGCACCAGGACGGCGTGGCTGGACTCGTCGAGGCGGTGGTTGGCCCGTCCGATGCGCTGGATCAGCCGCGAGGAGCCTTTGGGCGCCGCCAACTGGATGACCAGGTCCACATCCCCCCAGTCGATGCCGAGGTCCAGGGTCGAGGTGCAGACCACCGCCCGCAGCTCCCCCCGCGTCATGGCCGCCTCCACCTTTCGGCGCTGCTCGGCGGCGAGGGAGCCGTGGTGCAGGGCGATGGGGAGATTGTCGTCGTTGATTTCCCACAGGGCCGCGAAGGCCATTTCCGCCTGGAACCGCGTGTTGACGAAGACCAGGGCGGTCCTGGCGCCTTTGATGGCCTGGTAGACCTCCGGCATGGCGTGGCGGGCGGTCCAGCCGCTCCACGGCGGCGGCTCGTCGGTCTCGATGATGTCCACCCGCGGCGGGGCGCCGGGCGCGCCCAGCACCAGCTCCGCCCGCCCCGGCTGCGGCGTCAGCCAGCGGCGCAGCAGCTCCGGGTCGTTGACCGTGGCCGAGAGACCCACCCGGCGCAGGTTCGGCGCGAAGCTCTGCAACCGGGCGAGGCCGAGATTCAGCAGGTCCCCGCGCTTGGAGCCGTAGAGGGCGTGGATTTCGTCCAGGATCACCGTGTCGAGCTGCTCGAAATAGGCGCGTGAGCCCTCCCAGGCGCAGAACAGGGCCAGCTGCTCAGGCGTGGTCAGCAGGATGTCGGGGGGCTGCTTCCTCTGGCGCGTCTTCTTGGCGACGCTGGTGTCGCCGGTGCGGGTCTCGGCGCTGATCTTCAGCCCCATCTCGGCGATGGGAAGCTCAAGGTTGCGATGCACGTCCACCGCCAGGGCCTTCAGCGGCGACAGGTAGAGGGTGTGCACCCCGGGCGCGTCGTTGCGGGGCGGACGCTCGGACAGGTCGATCAGGCTGGGGAGGAACCCGGCCAGGGTCTTGCCCCCGCCGGTCGGGGCGATCAGCAGGGCGTCGCGGCGGGTGCGCGCGGTCTCGACCATGGCCAGCTGGTGGGTGCGCGCCCGCCAGCCCCGGCTCGCGAACCAGGCCTCGAAGCGCGGGGGAAGCACTGTATGGGCCGCGGCGCCGTCCATCTTGTCGCCTATAGCATGTTCCCGTTCCGTTTCATCCCCGATCCGGGTAGAAGCGAAGCATGGATGCGCCGTCCGATGTGATTCCCGGGCCCGAGGGGACGGCCGTCGCCCAAACCCTGCCTGCCGCCCTGGTGGTCCTGCCCGGTCCCGCCGCCGCCACGGCGGATGCGCAAGGCGTCCGCACCCTCACCCCCGGCCATGCGCGGGCCCTGTTCCAGAAGAGCCCGGTGCTGCTGGTCCATGCGGGCCTGACCGCCCGGCGGCTGAACATCGCCCCGCCCGCACGCTCGCCCGACCTGTTCGACATCCTGGAGCTGTTCGCCTTCGTGCGGCCCGCGCGGTTCTGCGCCCCCTCCGCCGCCGGGCTCGCCCGCGCCATGAGCCTGGCCGAACCCAAGGGGATCGAGGGCCAGGCCGCCGTCCTGCCGCAGGTCGCCGCCACCCTCCTGGAAGAACTGGCCGCCACCCCCTTCCCCAACCGCGAGGAGGCCCTGTCCCTGGCCGAGACCCTGGCCCGTGCAAACTGGGCCTGGGGCCAGGCGGTGGTCGCGGCGCTGCGCTCCCACCCCGTTCGCGACCGCCAGCAGCGCGGTTCCGGCCTGGACGTCTGGAGCAAGCTGACCGAGTGGGAGGACTCCGCCCCCGCCGGGGAGCCCGGCTCCGCCCCCGTCTCCGCAGCCGCCGCCGAGGCGCGGCTGGTGGAGCTGCTGGCCCGCGCCGGCCTCGACGAGGCCCGCCCCGCCCAGGCCAAGTTCGCCGGCGAGGCCGCCTACGCCTTCGAGCCCCGAGAGCAGGAGGGCAGTCCCCGCCTGATGCTGGCCGAGGCCGGCACCGGCGTCGGCAAGACGCTGGGCTACCTCGCCCCCGCCTCCCTGTGGGCGGAGGCCAACGGCCCGGCGGTCTGGGTCTCCACCTACACCCGCGCCCTGCAGCGGCAGATCGAGCGTGAGAGCGCCGCCCTGTTCCCCGACCCGGCCGTGCGCATGAAGAAGGCCGTGGTCCGCAAGGGACGGGAGAACTACCTCTGCCTTCTGAACCTTCAGGACCTCGCCCAGAGCGCCCTGTTGGGACAGGGGGACCTGATCGGCGCGGGGCTGACCTCACGCTGGCTCCGCGCCACCCGCGACGGGGACATGACCGGCGGGGACTTCCCGGCCTGGCTGCCGAGCCTCTTTTCCATCGGCGGGGCGAACCAGGCGGGACCGAACAACCTGGTCGACCGGCGGGGCGAGTGCGTCCACGCCGGCTGCGCCCACTATCGCGTCTGTTTCATCGAGAAGGCGGTGCGTGCCTCCCGCAAGGCCGACCTCGTCATCGCCAACCACGCCCTGGTGCTTACCCAGGCCGCCTTCGACGGGGCGCGGGCGGCGCGGGGCCAGAAGGCCGACAACGAGACCAGCCACCTGAAGCGCGTGGTGTTCGACGAGGGCCACCACCTGTTCGACGCCGCCGACGCGGCCTTCTCGGCCTGCCTGTCCGGCCAGGAGACGGCCGAGCTGCGCCGCTGGATTCGGGGACCCGAGAACCGACGACGGGGCCGGGGGCTTGAACAGCGTCTCGCCGACCTGGTGGGGGACAACGAGGCCGGGCGCGAAGCCCTGACCGCCGCCATCCGCTCCGCCGCGGCTCTCCCTGGCGAAGGCTGGTCCGGCCGTATCGCCCCGCCGGTGGACCGGGACGGCCACCTGTTCGAGGCCCAGCCCCACGGGCCTATCGAGATCTTCCTCTCGGCGTGCCTGGCCCAGGTGCGCGCCCGCGCCGACGAGCGCATGGCCGCCGCCGACCAGGGGATGGAATGCGCCGCCCGCCCGCCGGTGGAGGTGGTGCGCGCGACCCTGCCCGCCGCCGCCGCCGCCCTGGCCGCCATAGAGACGCCCTTGTTGGCCCTGGCCCGCATTCTCGAGGATGTCCTCGACGACGAGGCGGCCGAGCTCGCCACCGGAGATCGGGCCCGCATCGAGGGGGCCATCCGGGGCCTGGACCGCCGGGCGCGGATGCAGCTTCCCGCCTGGCGCGCCATGCTCTCGTCCCTGGAGAACGAAGCCGACGATCCGGCCTTCGTCGACTGGCTGGAGGCGGTGTTCGCCTTCGGACGGGTGGCCGACGTCGCCTTCCGCCGGCATTGGGTCGATCCCACCGAGCCCCTGGAGGCCACTGTTCTGCGCCAAGCCCACGGGGTGCTGGTGACCAGCGCCACCCTGTCGGACCCCGGCCACGAGGCGCCCTTCGCCCTCGCCGAGATGCGCACCGGAGCGGCGCGCCTGCCGGAATCGCCCAAGCTGCTGCGCCTGCCCTCGCCCTTCGACTATGCGGAGAACGCCCGGGCCCTGGTGGTGACCGACGTCGGCAAGGAGGACCCGCGCCAGGTGGCGGCGGCCATGCGCGAGCTGTTCCTGGCGGCGGGCGGCGGGGGCCTAGGCCTCTTCACCGCCATCCGCCGCCTGAAGGCCGTGCACGAGCGGATCGCCGGGCCGCTGGCGGAGAAGGGGATCGCCCTCTACGCCCAGCACATCGACCCCCTGGAAGCCGGGGCCCTGGTGGATATCTTCCGGGCGGAGGAGGACTCGTGCCTCCTCGGCACCGACGCGATCCGGGACGGGGTGGACGTGCCGGGACGGCCGCTGCGGCTGCTGGTGTTCGACCGGGTGCCGTGGCCCCGCCCCGACCTTCTGCACAAGGCGCGCCGGGAGAAGTTCGGCGGGCGGTCCTACGACGACGCCATCGCCCGAGCCCGCATCGCCCAGGCCTTCGGCCGGCTGATCCGCCGCGCCGACGACAAGGGCGTCTTCGTCATGCTGGACGCCGCCGCGCCCACCCGCCTGTTCTCAAGCCTGCCGGAGGGGATCACCCTGCAGCGCGTCGGGCTGGTCGAGGCGGTAGAGACGACGGCGGAATTCCTGCGGAAGAAGCCCTAGTAGCGACGGTCGCGATCCTTGGCGTTGGAATCGACCACGGCGCCCGCGGCCGCGCCGGCCACGCCGCCGACCACCGCGCCGGTGGCGTTGCCGCCGATCACGCCGCCGAGCACCGCGCCGCCCAGGGCGCCGGTGGCCACGCGTTCGGTGGTGGTGGTCCCGCAGGCGGTCAGCATCAGGCCGGCGGCGACAAGGGGGAGGACGATAATTTGGGCGCGCATGACAACCTCATTTGCAATCGGACCCCCGAAGCCTGGGAAACGGCTCGGGGGGAGTGCGGTTCCGGCTCGCTTCGCGGGCGCCCATCGCGCTAGAAGGCGCCCATGTTGCGCCTGATCCTCTTCCGCCACGGCAAGGCGGAGACGACCGCCCCGTCCGGAAAGGACATCGACCGAGCCCTGGCGGCGCGCGGCGAGACCGACGCGCGGCTCGTCGGCGAGGCCCTGTTCAAGGCCGGATACGTCCCCGACCTGGCCCTGGTCTCGGCCGCCCGCCGCACCCGCGAGACCTGGCAAGCCGCCCAGGCGGTGTTCCCCGAGACGCGGGTCGAGATCGTCGACGCCCTCTACAACGCCGGCTCCGGCCTGATCCTGGCGCTGGCCAGGGACGCGGAGGAGCCCGGAACGGTGATGGCGGTCGGTCACAACCCGGGCGTCCACGAGGCCGCCTTCCGCCTCGCCCACGGCGGCGAGGGCGATCCCGCTGTGATGCGCGGCGTCGGCAAGGGCTTTCCCACCGCGGCGGCGGCGGTGTTCCGCTTCGAGGGCGGCAAGCCGGTCGCCGAGGCCTATTTCGTCCCCAAGGACCACGGCGGCGGGAACGAGCCGTGAGCCTGATCTACAAGATACTCTCCCGCGACGAATGGGCGACCGCCGAGGCCAAGGGCCGCTTCGAAGGCTCGCCGGTCGACCTCGCCGACGGCTACATCCACTTCTCCACGGCGGCCCAGGCGGCCGAGACCCTTGCCAAACATTTCGCCGGCCGCGACGACCTGATGCTGGCGACGGTGGAGACCGACACGCTCGGCTCGGCCCTGAAGTGGGAGCCCTCCCGCGGCGGCGCCCTATTCCCCCACCTCTACGAGGCCCTCGCCCTCGACAAGGTGATCGAGGCGAGCCCCATCCCCGTCGGCGCCGACGGCGCCCCGACCCTCGGGTCCCTGGGCCTGTGAGCGGGCTGCACGACATCGGCGCCTGGGCCCTTCGGCGGCTGGACCCCGAGGACGCCCACGGCGCGGCCATCGCGAGCCTGAAGGCCGGCCTCGGCCCCCGCGACCACGGGCCGGACGACCCGATCCTCGGCGTCACAATCGCCGGCCTCGCCCTGCCCAACTGCCTGGGCCTCGCCGCCGGGTTCGACAAGAACGCGGAAGTCCCCGACGCCATGCTCCGCGCCGGCTTCGGCTTCGCCGAGTGCGGGACCGTCACGCCCCTGGCCCAGCCCGGCAATCCCCGCCCGCGCCTGTTCCGCCTCTCGGCCGACCGGGCGGTGATCAATCGCCTGGGCTTCAACAACCAGGGGCTGGAGCCCTTCGCCGCCCGACTGGCCGCCCGCCCGCGCAAGGGGGTGGTCGGGGCCAACCTCGGCGCCAACAAGGACGCGACCGACCGGGCCGCCGACTATGTGACGGGTCTGAAGCGCCTCTGGGGCCTGGCGGACTATTTCACCGTCAACGTCTCCTCCCCCAACACCCCCGGCCTTCGCGCCCTGCAGGGCCGGGCGGCCCTCGACGACCTGCTGGGCCGACTGGCCGAGGCACGCGCGGGCCGGCGCCAGGGCGGCGGAGACATGCCCATGTTCCTGAAGGTCGCCCCCGACCTCGACGGCGCCGAGATCCGCGACATCGTCGAGGCGAGCCGCGCCCACGGCATGGACGGGCTGATCGTCTCCAACACCACCCTGGCCCGCCCCGAAACCCTGCGCTCGCCCGACAAAGGCGAGACCGGGGGCCTCTCCGGCGCGCCCCTGATGGAGCCCTCCACCAGGGTCCTGCGCGCCTTCCATGAGGCGGACCCGACGCTGACCCTGATCGGCGCGGGCGGCGTGGCCTCCGGAGCGGACGCCTTCGCCAAGCTCCGGGCCGGGGCCTCGGCGGTGCAACTCTATTCGGCCATGGTCTATGAGGGCCCAAGCTTGGCCATCGGCATCAAGCGCGACCTCGCCGAGCGGCTGCGGGCTGAAGGATTCGCCTCGGTCGCCGAGGCGCGGGGGACCGCCTAGGCCACGCCCGCCAGGGTTTCCCACACCAGGCCGGCGATCTCCCGCGCGGCCTCGGCGGCGGCCGGGACCAGCCCCATGAAGCCGGGAAAGCCGTGGGCCAGGTTGTCGTAGGAGCGGTAGGTCACGCGCACCCCCGCCGCCGCCAGGGCGCGGGCATAGGCCTCCCCCTGGTCGAGCAGGGGATCGAACCCCGCCGTCGCCACCACCGCCGGGGCGAGGCCCGTCAGGTCGGGGCTGCGGATCGGCGACAGGCGCGGGTCCGCCGGATCGTCCTCCGGCTTCAGATAGTGGCCGACGCTCCACTGCAGGGTCGCCCGCGAGAGGGGCCAGGCGTCGGCGTAGAGGGCGGTCGACGCGCTTTCCCCGGCCATGTCGACCACCGGGCAGACCAAAAGTTGCAACGCCGGCTGGGGCTCGCCCGCGGCCTTGCATGCCTGCGCCACCGCCGCGGCGAAGGCGGCGCCGAGGGCTTCGCCGCCCACCGCCGCCATGCCTTCGGGCGCGCCGAAGCGGGCGGCGTTGTCCCGCGTCCAGCGGTACGCCGCCAGGGCGTCCTCCAGCCCCGCAGGGAAGCGGTGCTCCGGGGCCTTGGCGTAGTCGGCCGAAACGACGGGGAGTTGGGCGGTCTTGGCCAGGATCGAGCAGAAGGCGTGGGCGGCGTCGAGGTCGCCCACCACCCCCCCGCCGGGGTGGAAATAGGCCATGACCGGCAGGGCGTGATCCTGCACCGGCGGCTTGTAGAGGCGCGCCGGGATCGGCCCGCGCGGGCCGTCTATGGTCAGGGTCTCCACGGTCACGTCCGGCTCGGCGCGCCCGGCGGTCACGGCGCGGCGCTCGGCGGCGGCGAGGCGCGCCTCCTCCGGGGTCAGGGTCGAGAGCGGCGGCTCGCGCCGGGCGGCGTAGGCCAGAAACTGCAGGTGCGGATCGAGGGTGCGCCCCCCGCGATAGACCACCCCGCCGCCGGTGATGCCGCGCAGGATCGGCGTCGGCAGGGACAGGGCCTGTTTCAGGAGCAGCCGTTGCAGGGCGGGATCGGCCATGGCCCTCGTCCTACCGCGCTACCGGACGGCCGAACAGGTGGCGACGCATTGGGCCCAGCGGCCGTCGCACTCGTCGTCTCCGGCGCACTGCAGATGGTCCTGGGCGCACGCGGTCCGGCATTGCGGGCTCTGGTCGCCGACGGGACGCAGGCCGAGGCCGGAAAGGCCGTTCTTCGTCAGGTCCCCCCCGAAAGGCGGCAGGCCGCTGCTGGCTAGGCGCGACTGGCCGAAGCCGGCGTCGGCCAGGGTGGGGGAGCCGATGGTCTGGACCGGAGCCGTGACGCCGACGGGGCCGCGCAGGCCGGGGATAGGACTGCGGGTCGAGGGGATCGTCCACCAGCCCTTGGGCAGGCGCCAGGTCGCGGCCTCGGCGGTTCCGGCGCCGAACAGGACCAGGATCAGGGACAGGATCACGGCGACGCGCATGGAGCCAAGCCAGCCACGGGCGCCGTCAAGGAATTGTTAATGTGCCGGGAAGGGCCACTGTTCGCCTCAGTCCTCCTCGTCCTCGTAGCCGACCAGGGCCAGGGCGCGGGCCTTCAGCCCGTTCAGCTCGCACCAGCGGGCCAGGGCCTCCTCCCGGCCGTGGGTGATCCAGACCTCGCCGGGGCGGAGTTCGGTCAGGGTGTCGGTCAGCTCTCCCCAGTCGGCATGGTCGGAGAGGATCAGGGGCAGCTCCACCGCCCGCTGGCGGGCGCGCGCCCGCACCCGCATCCACCCCGAGGCGAAGGCGGTCACCGGATCGGGGAAGCGCCGGGACCAGCGGTCGGCCAAGGTGGAGGGCGGGGCGATGACGATGGCGCCGGCGAAGTCGGTGCGCTTCCCGTCGTCGGTGGCGGGGGCCAGGGGTCCGAGATCCACGCCGTTAGCCTCGTAGAGGGCGTTCAGCCGCTCCAGGGCGCCGTGGACGTAGAGGGTGCGGTCGTAGCCCGCTTCGCGGATCAGCCGGATCACCCGCTGCGCCTTGCCCAGCGCATAGGCGCCCACGAGATGCGCCCGCTCCGGGAACTGAAGGGCGGAGGCCGTCAGCTTGGCGATCTCGTCGGCCGGATCGGGGAACTGGAAGACCGGCAGGCCGAAGGTGGCTTCGGTGACGAAGACGTCGCAGGGGACCGGCTCGAAGGCCGGGCAGGTGGGATCGCGGCCGCGCTTGTAGTCGCCCGACACCACCATGGTCAGACCCTTCCAGCGCACCACCACCTGGGCCGAGCCCAACACGTGGCCGGCCGGAACCAGTCCGACCTCGACCCCGCCATGCTCGACGGTCCCGCCGTACGCGAGCGCCTGTTGATCGCCGGCGAAATCCTCGCCGTAGCGGACCGTCATGATCTGCAGGGTCTCAGGAGTGGCCAGCACCGCCCCATGGCCCGAGCGGGCGTGGTCGGCGTGGCCATGGGTGATCACCGCCCGCGCTACGGGCACGACCGGGTCGATATAGAAGTCGCCGGGGGCGCAGTAGAGGCCCTGGGGCTTGGGACAGAGGAGCTGTTCGGGCCGGATCACGGCCTCGATATAGGTGCTGTTTTAGTTGGCCGTCAGGCTGCGGACCTGCAGGCGCACCGCGCCCGTCACCCGCATGACGCGGACGGGGGTCTCGGGCGGCAGCTCGTCGTCGCCGTCGAGCTCGGCGGCCCATTCGGCGCCGTCGATCCACACCCGGCCGACGCCGTTGCGGAAGTCCCCGGTGGTGCGGCCGATCCGGCCGATCAGCCGGGCGGTCTGGTCCGTGGTGCCGAGGGGGGTCTTGGAGGGCTGGGCCGAGGGCCCAGGGCCCAGGGCCCAGGGCCCGCCGCGGCGACCTTGGCGGTCGGCTGCAGGCCATAGACGATGCCGTAAGCCACGGCGGTCAGGGCGCCGAACAAGCCGATCTCCACGGGCATGCCCAGGTGGAAGCCGGCGAGATCGACGCAGGCGATGATCGCCGCCGCCAGGCTCGGCCACAGCAGGAGGCTGGAGCCGGTCGCCAGATTCAGCGACACGAACAGCGCGCCGGCGGCGAGCCAGATCCAGAAAGGTTCCTGCAGATAGAGCGCTTCAAGCGTGGTCATGGCCGTGCCGAATTGATCCGTTTCGGACCCACCTTTGCAATTTGGACACCATAATCCCTTTGCCGTGACAACGGTGAGAAACCCAGCCGCGACAAAGAGATGCGGCCAAGCGCCGCCGGAACGCCCGCAAAAGGTGCGCTCACGGAGCGTGTCCGGCCAAACGGCGGGCGATCCCGGCCCCCTTGGCGGCGGCGGCCCGTTCCGCCTCCTGGGCCGCGTCGGTGCAGGCGGGGTGCTGGGTCTGGCGCGCGTTGAAGCCGGCGTTGAAGCTCGACACCAGCCGCCGGCGGAAGTCGGCGTCCGGGGCCTCGATGGTCAGGAGGCCGTTCATCCGCACCCGCCAGGTCTGGTCCTCGACCCCGTTGCAGGTCAGGCGGAAGGAGTGGCTTTCCCCAAGGGTGTAGGCGAGATCGACCAGCCGCTGCCGCTCCTCCGGGGAGCGGGGCGGATTGGCCTCAGCCGCCGCGGCGAAATGGGGAGCGGCGACGAGGACAGCGATCAGCAGGGGCGCGATGAGAAAGGCTGGGCGCATGGCCGCCATTGATCGGCGCCGAGGGGCGGAGATCAACTCCCCCGTATCCGGGGGGCGGGAAACAGGGCCGCGGCCTTTTCGATGATGCGGACGGTTTCGCTCCAGAGACCTAAGTCCCGCACCTCGCTCAAGGGGAAGAACCGGGCGTCCGCGGCGTCGTCCCCGCCGACGGGCTCCCCTGAAATCCAGCGGGCGGCGTAGTCGATCAGGACGTAGTGCTTCGCTTCGGCGGCTGTCGGCGGATCGGGGAAGAGGCCGTCCACCACCTCGATGAAGCCGGTGAGCTCGGCCTCGACCGATGTCTCCTCGGCAAGTTCGCGCAAAGCCGCGGCCTCGAGCCGTTCGCCCCACTCGACCTTGCCGCCGGGCAGACTCCACTCGCCGAGCCGCGGGGGCGCGCCCCGGCGGATCAGCAGCACCTCGTCGCCCCTCAGGCACACGATCCCCACGGCGGGGACGGGCCGGCGGGGGTCCTGGCTCACAGGTCCGCGCGTTGGAACAGCGAGCGGGTCATGCAGGAGAAGACCAGCCGCCCGCCCTCGTCCAGGAGGTCGTGCTGGGCGATCACCATGCCCTTGGCGTCGCCCACCGCGTCCTTGGCCAGGACGGTCATCCGGCCCCGCAGCAGCTCCCCCGGGGGCGGGTTGCGCATCCAGCGCAGGGCGTCCACCGCCAGCCGCTTGGTCTGGGGCCACCGGGCCGAAGCCTCGCCGTCGAGCTTGGACCAGACCGCGTAGACCATGGCGTCGGGCGCCCCGGAGGCGATGTCCCAGCCCGGGGCGAAGGCCTTGGCGAAGGCTTGCATGGCTTCGGCGTCCACCGCCGTCGCCCCGAGCGAGACCACCTGCCCCACCTCAATGTCGTCGAAATACCCTGGCACGCCACGCCTCCGAATCCGCCTCGCGCGATGATCGCCCGGCGGCGGGCGTTGTCGAGCGGGCTTTATTGGCCCATTTAGCGGTGGGGCTTTGGGAACGGAAACAATGCGCGCCTTGGTGACTATCGCGGCGTTGTGGCTTGCTTTCGCGGGCGTGGCTTCGGCCGCCCCGGTCAAGACCTCCCACCTGGAAGCCGACCTCGTGGCCGAGACCACCGGCGCGGCTCCCGGCAGCACGGTCTATGTCGCCCTGCGCCAGAAGATTATCCCCCACTGGCACACCTATTGGCGCAACCCGGGCGATTCCGGCGAGGCGACCGCCATCGCCTGGACCCTGCCCGCGGGCTGGAAGGCCGGCGAGATCGTCTGGCCGGCGCCGGAGCGGTTCGTCACCGGCCCCCTGATGAACTACGTCTTCTCCGACGAGGTCATGCTGGCGACCCCGATCCAGGTCCCCGCCAGCGCCAAGCCGGGCCAGACTGTCGTCATCGCCGCCGACGCCCGCTGGCTGGTCTGCGCCGACATCTGCGTCCCCGAGGAGGGCAAGCTCAGCCTCAGCCTGCCCGTGGTGGCGGGGAGCCCGACGCCCAATCCCAAGTATGGGGCAGCGATCGCCAGCACCCTCGCGAACGCGCCCAGGGCCGCCGGCCTCAAGGGCGCCTGGAGCCTCACCCCCGCGGGCCTCAAGCTCGCCGTCACCGGCGACGCCGTGGCCGGAGCGGACGTCTCCCGCGCCTATTTCTACCCCTACGACGGCCTCGTCATCGACCACGCCAAGCCGCAGAAGGCCGAGCGCGGCAAGAACGGCCTGACCATGACCCTGGTCGCCGGCTACGGCTTCCAGGCGCCCAAGAAGCCGGTGGAGATCGCCGGGGTCATCAAGCTCGCCGACGGCAAGGCCTACGAGGTCTCCGCCCTGGCCGGTCCCCTGCCCGCGGGCGCGGCGGGCGTCACGCCGATCGCCGTGACCATGCCGGACAGCAAGGGCGGCGGCGGTGCGAGCGGTCCCGGCATGGGCATCCTGGCCGCCCTCGGCTTCGCCTTCGTCGGTGGGCTGATCCTGAACCTGATGCCCTGCGTCTTCCCGATCCTGTCGATGAAGGCCGCGGCGCTGGCCCGCCACGCGTCGGAGCCGGGCGCCGCCCGCGCCCAAGGGCTGGCCTTCCTGGGCGGCGTGATCGCCACCTTCCTGATCCTGGCGGGGCTGCTGATCGCCGCCCGCGCCGGGGGCCAGGCCGTCGGCTGGGGCTTCCAGCTGCAGTCGCCGGGCGTGGTCGCGGGCCTCGCCCTCATCATGCTCGCCGCCGCCCTGAACCTCTCGGGGGTGTTCGAGATCGGATTGTCGGCGCAAGGCGCGGGCCAGAACCTTGCCGGCCGCGGGGATCTGATCGGCTCCGCCTTCACCGGCGCCTTGGCCGTGATCGTGGCCGCCCCCTGCACCGCGCCCTTCATGGCCGGGGCCATCGGCTGGGCCCTGGTGCAGCCGCCCGTCGCGGCCCTGGCGGTGTTCGCCGCCCTCGGCCTTGGCCTCGCCGCGCCCTTCACCGCCCTCTGCTTCTGGCCCGCCCTGTTCCGGCGCCTGCCCAAGCCGGGGGTCTGGATGGACACCCTGAAGAAGGTCCTGGCCTTCCCGATGTACGGAGCCGCGGCCTGGCTCGCCTGGGTGTTCGCGGTCCAAACCGGGATCAACGCCCTGCCCTTCCTGTTCGCCTCGGCCATCGCCGTGGCCTTCGCCGCCTGGGCCTGGGGCGCCAGCCAGCACGCCGGCAAGCCGTGGCTGCCCCGCATCGTCGCCGCCGCCGCCCTGATTGCGGCGATCCCGCTGGCCAACGCCGGCGCCGCCCAGACCGCCCCTGCCGCCGCCCCGCCGGGAACCGAAGTCGCCGCGGGCGCCCTGCCGATCGAGCCCTGGTCGCCCGAGCGCGTCGCCGCCCTCCAGGCCGAGGGCAAGCCGGTGTTCGTGGACTTCACCGCCGCCTGGTGCGTCACCTGCCAGGTCAATGAGCGGACGGCGCTGGCGGGCCGCAAGGTCGCGGACGCCTTCAAGACCACGGGCGCGGTCTACCTCAAGGCCGATTGGACTAACCGCAATGCGGAGATCGCCAAGGCCCTGGCAGAACACCAGCGCGAGGGCGTGCCGCTCTACCTCGTCTATGGGAAGACCGGCGGACCCGTGATCCTGCCCCAGCTGCTCAGCGAGGGTCTGGTGGTCGAGGCGCTTACGAAGGCGGCCGGCTCTCCGGCCTAGACCGGCGGCTCGGGCGGGGCGGCGATGACGCCCACGTTGTCATTGAGCAAGTAGGCCATCTCGCTCAGGGCGAGGTCGCGGGCCTTGGTGTCGGTGGCCGCGGCGATCTCGTCGAGCTTGCGGGGCAGGTCCTGGGAAATGCCCTTTAGGATGCACTTCAGGTCGCCGTCGGTGCCGCGGGCGGCGAGGGTCAGGTGGCCCTTCATGTCGAGCTCGGAAAGCTCGGCGACCTTCGCCTTGAAGACGTCGAACTTGGGCAGGGCGCCCGCCTGTTTGCGGTAGGCGGTGGCGTCCTTCTCCAGCCCGCCGGCGCGTCTGATGATGTCGGCGAAGAGGGGCTCGCGCGTCAGCGGGTTGGCGCCTTTCGGGGCGACGGTGGCCACGGCCGGCTCCAGCCGCACGGCGGGAGCCTGGCCCGGATGCAGGGTGGCGAGGAAGAGGGCGGCGGATACGGCGACGTCGCACGACATGGCGGACCTCGGAACGAGTGCGGAATGATCTGGCCAGTCGGCCAGCAACCGGTAAACAGATCGTAACCGGCGCGCCTTTAGACCCATCACATGACCGAGACGCCCTCCGATCCCCTCGACCAGGCCTGGGCCCGCTTCGACCGGGCCGCGGGGGCCGCCGCCGGAACGCGCATCGTCGATCTGTTCGGCTCCGAACCCGGCCGGCTGGAGCGCCTGACGATCGAGGCGGCCGGCCTGACCCTCGACCTCTCCAAGCAGTCCTGGAACGCCGATGGCGTCGCCGCCTGCCTGGACCTCGCCGAAGCCGCCGGCCTGACCTCCGCTCGGGCCGCCCTATTCGGCGGCGAGGCGGTCAACAACACCGAGGACCGGGCGGTGCTGCACCCGGCGCTCCGCGCCCCCGACGGCGCCCAGTTCAAAGCCCGCGGCGAGGCTGTCTCCGCCGCCGTCGAGGAAGGGCGCGCCCGCATGCGCCGCCTCGCCGACGACATCCGTTCCGGCAAGGTGCTCGGCGCCACGGGCAAGCGGTTCACGGCGATCCTGCACATCGGCATCGGCGGTTCCGACCTCGGGCCCCGGGTGGTGTGGGAAGCGCTGAAGCCGCTCGACGCTCCCATCGCCCTGCGCTTCGCCGCCAATGTCGACCCGGCCGAGATCGCCTTCGCCCTCGACGGCCTCGATCCCGAGACCACCCTGGTGATCGCCGTCTCCAAGACCTTCACCACCCAGGAGACCCTGGCCAACGCCGTGGCCGCCCGCGATTGGCTGCGGGCCGCGTTGGGCGAGGAAGGCGCGCGCACCCACTTCGCCGCCGTCTCCGCCGCCCCGGACAAGGCCGTGGCCTTCGGCGTCCCCGCCGAGCGGGTGTTCGCCTTCTGGGACTGGGTGGGGGGGCGCTTCTCGGTCTGGTCGGCGGTGGGCCTGTCCTGCGCCATCGCGCTCGGATGGGAGGCTTATCAGGGCTTCCTGAAGGGCGCGGCGGCGATGGACGCGCATTTCATGGAAGCGCCGCTCAGCGCCAACGCCCCGGTGATGCTGGCCCTGGCCCAGGTGTGGAACCGCAATGGGCTGAACCGTAGCGCCCGCGCCGTGGTCCCCTACGCCCAGCGCCTGCGCCTCCTGCCCGCCTTCCTGCAGCAGCTGGAGATGGAATCGAACGGTAAGCGGGTCGGCCGGGACGGCCGCTCCGTGAAGCGCGCTACCGCCCCCGCCGTGTTCGGCGACGCCGGGACCAACGGCCAGCACGCCTTCTTCCAGCACCTGCACCAGGGGACCGACGTGATCCCCGTGGAGTTCGTCGTGGTGGCCGAGGCTTCGGAGGGCCCGGCGGGCATGCAGGCCAAGCTCCTGGCCAACTGCCTGGCCCAGGCCGAGGCCCTGATGGTCGGACAAAGTGGCCCCGGCGTGGAGGCCCACCGCGCCTTCCCCGGCGACCGCCCCTCGACCCTGATCGCCATGCGGCGCCTAACCCCTGAGACCCTGGGCGCCCTGATCGCCCTCTACGAGCACAAGACCTTCGTCGAGGGCGTGATCTGGGGGATCAACAGCTTCGACCAGTGGGGCGTCGAGCTCGGCAAGACCCTCGCCGCCCGCATCCTGCCCGAGCTGGAAGGCGGGGCGCGCCTGGCGCACGATCCATCGACGGCGGCCTGGGTGGAACGGCTGGCCGAGTAAGTCCTTCCCCCTCTGGGGGAAGTCCGCCCGAAGGGCGGGATAGGGGCTGAAGGGCTCGGCGTCTGCGCCCTTGAGCCCCTTCAGTCAGGCCGTTCGGCCTGACAGCTCCCCCAGAGGGGGAGCGACCCTGTCGTCAGTGGTCGTCCCGGACGTGGTCGTGGCCGCCGAGGCGGCCCGGGCGCCAGTAGCCCTCGGCGGAGATCTGGGACTTGTCCCAGCCCTTGGCGATCAGGCCGCGGCGCTGGGTCTGCACCGTGGAGGTCTCGCCGATGACATAGGCGTGGCCGCGGCCGTCGGGGGGGACGAAGTCGGCGAAGGCGGCGATCAGGTCGGGGCTGCCGGGGGTCGGCGGCCCGTTGCGGTGGAACCAGGTGAGCGTCACGTCGGCCTCGGCGTCCAGTGGCTGCTCCTCGCCGGCGTCCTGCACTTCCAGGAAGACAAAGGCCTTCGCGCCGGCAGGCAGGCTTTGGACCATGGCGAAGACGCCGGGGATGCAGGTCTCGTCGCCGGTGAAGAGGTGCCAGTCGGCGTCCTTGTTGATCGTCGTGTTGCCGCGCGGTCCGGCCACGATCACCTCATCCCCCGGCTTGGCGGCCCTCGCCCAGTCGGCGGCGAGGCCGTGGCCGTGCAGGACGAAGTCGATCTCCATCCGCTTCGCCGCCGCATCGTGCAGGCGCACCGTATAGTGGCGGCGCACCATCTCGCCGGTCTCATCGGTCATGCGGAAGACCACGTCCTGGGCCGGGGTCCAGACGAAGTCGGCCAGGGTCTCGCCCGAGAAGACGATCCGCTTCATGCGGGGCGTGACGTCGAAGGTCTCGACCACCGTCAGGGGCCAGGTGGGCAGGGGCGGACGCACCGGGCGTCCCCCGAGCGGGGCCTGCGCCACGGTCGGCGCGGCGGTTTCGCTCATGATCGTTTCTCCGTGCTGTTGCGCCCCATGTAATGGGCGAAGGCGAAAATGCGAAGCGTTGCGGCCCTGGCGGTCCGCCGCTCGTTCGGCTATAGGCGGCGCCCATGACGCGGACCGTGCATCACCACGCGCATCACCATCACCTGACCTGCTGCGGCGGGACGGGGCGGGATCGCGCGGCCTAAGGCCCGCTTCCGCCCGGCCCCTCCGACCATCGGATGGGGCCGTACCTAGCGCCATCCGTCGAACCTCCTTAAGGAACCGGCGTAGAGCGCATGACCGACCAGACCGAATTCCGACCCGAAGCCAGGGCCCCCCGGGGCTTCCAGGACCGCCGCGCGGGGGACATCCGCGCCGAGCGGGCGATCCTGGAGGCCGTGGCGCGGGTCTATGAATCCTATGGCTTCGAACCCCTCGACACCTCCGCTTTCGAATATGCCGACGCCCTGGGCAAGTTCCTGCCCGACGCCGACCGTCCGAACGAGGGCGTCTTCGCCCTGCAGGACGATGACGAGCAGTGGATGGCCCTGCGCTACGACCTGACCGCGCCGCTCGCCCGCTTCGCCGCCCAGAACTGGGAAAGCCTGCCCAAGCCCTTCCGCCGCTATGCGACGGGCACCGTCTGGCGCAACGAGAAGCCGGGGCCGGGGCGTTATCGCGAATTCATCCAGTGCGACGCCGATACGGTGGGCTCGGCCCGCCCCGAGGCCGACGCCGAGATCATCGCCATGGCGGCTGAGGGCCTGGAGGCCGCGGGCCTGCCGCGCGGGACCGCGACGGTGAAGATCAACAACCGCAAGCTCCTCAACGGCCTCCTGGCCGCCGCCGGGGTTTCCGATCCGGGCCAGAAGCTCGGGGTCCTGCGCGCCGTCGACAAGCTCGACCGGCTGGGCCCCGATGGAGTCCGCCTCCTGCTCGGCCCGGGCCGCAAGGACGAGTCCGGCGCCTTCACCAAGGGCGCGGGGCTGAACGCGAAAGCCGCCGAGGCGGTGCTGGCCTTCACCGCCGCGGGCTCCGGCGACCGCGCCTCCACCCTCGACAACATCGCCAAGGTGATCGGCGGCTCCGAGGAAGGCGACGCCGGGCTGGAGGAGCTGGGCCGCATCGCGCAAGCGCTCAAGGGCCTCGGCGTCGGCGAGGACCAGGCCCTGTTCGACCCGTCCATTGTGCGCGGACTCGAATATTACACCGGCCCCGTCTTCGAGGCCGAGCTGCTGCTGGAGACCACCGACGAGAAGGGCGAGCGAATCCGCTTCGGCTCCATCGGCGGGGGCGGACGCTATGACGACTTGGTGGCCCGCTTCACCGGCCAGCCGGTCCCGGCCACCGGCTTCTCCTTCGGGGTCAGCCGCCTCGCCGCCGCCCTGCGCGCCGCCGGCCGCGAGGCGGGCCAGGCCCGGCGCGGCCCCGTGGTGGTGCTCGTCTTCTCCCAGGACGACATGGCCCAGTATTTCGCCGTGGCCGGAGAGCTTCGCGCCGCCGGAATCCCTGCCGAGGTCTATCTCGGAAGCTCGGGCATGAAGGCGCAGATGAAGTACGCCGACCGCCGCAACGCCCCCGCCGCCGTCATGCTGGGCGGGGACGAGATCGCCGCCGGGACCGTGACCGTGAAGGACCTCGATCTGGGCCGCGCCCTCTCCACCCAACTGGATGACAACGCCGCCTGGAAGGCCGAGCGCCCCGGCCAGGCCACCATCCCTCGCGCCGAGCTGGTCGGCTTCGTGCGCCGCATCCTGGAGGCGGGGGAATGAGCCTCCTGACCGAAGCCGCGATCCCCGCCAAGGTCCTCGCCGCCGTCCGTGCGCCGTTCGAGGCTTTCGGCGGCGAGTGGACCGACGCCCCGGTGCTGCAGCCCCTCACCGTCCTGCTGGACCTGGCGGGCGAGGCCATGCGCCCGCGCCTGTTCGTGGTCCAGACCGAGGGCGCCGAGGCCCTGGCCCTGCGCCCCGACTTCACCATCCCGGTGGCGCTCGCCCACATCGCGGGCGGCGCGGCCGAGGGTCGCTACCTCTACGAGGGCAAGGTGTTCCGCGTGGCCCCCGCCGACTCCGGCCGGGCGGTGGAATATCTGCAGATCGGCGCCGAGCGCTACGGCCCGGCAAGCGATCCGGTGGCCGAGGACGCCGAAATGGCCGCCCTGGCCTGGGCCGCCGCCAACGCCGGAGGCCGCAAGGACCTGTCGCTCGCCCTGGGCGACGTCGGCCTGTTCGCAGCCTTCATCCAGGCCATGGGCCTTCCCGACGCGGTGCGCACGCGGCTGGCCCGCGCCTTCGCCAGCGGCCGGGGCCTTTCGGCCGAGCTGGAACGGGCGCAGGAGCCGGCCCAGACCGTCGCCAACGGCGGAAGCCGCCTCTCCCACCTCCTCACCGACCTGCCGGAGGCCGAGGCCGCCGCCGTGCTGGAGGAGCTCTGGCGCCTCGCCGGCATCCAGCCTGTGGGCGGACGCGGCCCCGCGGAAATCGTCCACCGCCTGGTCGAGCGGGCCGAGGCCGGGCGCGTCGCGCCCCTGTCTCCCGCCGAGGCCGACCTGATCGGCCGCTATCTCCAGGTCACGGGCTCGCCCCGCGCGGCCCTCGATGCCGTCGAGCGCCTTGGCTACGAGGCCAAGGCCGATATCGGCATGGCCATCGCCGCCTGGATCGAGCGGCTTAAGGCCCTGGTCGCGACCGGCGTGCCCGAGGCCGCCATGACCCTTTCCACCGGCCTCGTCCGGCCCTTCGGCTACTACGACGGCGTGCTGTTCGAGGTCCGCTCAGCCGCCCTTGGCCCCGACCGGCTGGTCGCTGCCGGCGGGCGCTACGACGGCCTGCCCGCCCGCCTCGGCGGGGCGGCGGGCGCCTGCGCCATCGGCTGCATCGTCCGGCCTGGGCGAGCCTGGAAGGAGGGCGCGATATGAGCCAAGCCGCTCCCCTCACCATCGCCCTGCCCTCCAAGGGCCGGCTGAAGGAACAGACCGAAGGCTGGCTCGCGGACGCCGGCTTCCGGGTCGAGAGCCTCGGCGGCGACCGCGGCTATCGCGCCTCGCTTCGCGGCCTGCCCGGCGCGGAAGTGCGCCTGCTCTCGGCCGCCGACATCGCCTCGGCGGTCGAGGCGGGGGATGTGCACCTCGGCGTCACCGGCGAGGACCTCCTGCGCGAACGTGAAGAGGGCCTGGACGACAAGGTCATGCTGCTGCGGGCCCTGGGCTTCGGCCGCGCCGACGTGGTGGTGGCCGCGCCGCAGAGCTGGATCGACGTCGAGACCATGGCCGACATCGAGGACGTGGCGCACCTCTACCTCGCCCGCACCGGCGCGCCGCTGCGGGTGGCGACCAAATACATGGCCCTGACCCGGGCCTTCTTCGCCGCCAAGGGCGTGGCCGACTACCGGATCGTGGAGTCCCTGGGCGCCACCGAGGGCGCCCCCGCCGCCGGCGCCGCCGAACTGGTGGTCGACATCACCACCACCGGCGCGACCCTCGCGGCCAACAACCTGAAGGTCGTGGGCGACGGGGTGATCCTGCGCAGCCAAGCCCAGCTCGCGGCGAGCCTCCGCGCACCCTGGACCGCCGCGCAGGTGGATCAGCTTCGCCGCCTCGTCTCCGTGGTCGAAGCCAAGGCGAGAGCTCGCGAGACCGCCGCCCTGCGCTGGCCTCCCGAGCAGGACGAGGCCGCCGCCAAGGCCGTGAAGCCCTACCTGAAGCGCGGCGCCTCCCGCCGCTCCGACGGCCTGCTGGTCCCAAACGACGCCCTGTTCGAAGTCGCCGCCGCCCTCGGCTCGGCCGGCGTCGGCCCCGTCAGCGTCACCCGCCCCGACTACGTGTTCGAGGCGGCGTGTCCGGCGGTGGATGCGCTGGCTGCACGCCTCGCTCTCTAAAACCCGCTCATCCCGGCGAAAGCCGGGACCCAGGTTTTTTGCTCTGAGCGCGCGTGGGTTAGAAAAAGCCTGGGCGCCGGGGTGAGCGCGATATTTTGTCAGGGCTTCCGGAACACCCAGGCCCTGAACAGCACGAACTGCAGGGCGGTGTAGCTGGCCATGGCGAGGAGTTGGGCGGCGAGGCGCATGGCGCGCTCGGGCCCCAGCACGGCGCCCGCGCCGGTCAGGACCAGCTGGTTCAGGCAGAAGGCGATGGCGATGGCCGCGAGGTACTTCGGCGCCGTGGCGCGCGCGCCCGCCTCGCTGCGGAAGACGAAGCCCCGGTTGAGGACGAAGCCGAGGCCGATCCCCACCGCGTAGCCGGCCGCATTGGCGAGGTGTTTCTCGACGCCCAGGCCGGCGTCCAGGGCCGCGATCACGGCGAACCCCACCACCGTATTGGCCAGGCCCGCGAGGCCGAACCGCGCCAGGAGGCCGGGCAGCTCAGCCATGGGCCAGGGTGTAGTACTGGGCGCCGATGGGCAGGGCGGTCATGTAGCGTTCGAGCGGCCGCAGGGCCCTGAGCGCGCCGGGGAAGAAGCCGGTGTAGGCCGCCTCCACATCCGCGAAGCCCGCCGCCTTCAGCCGCCGCTTGAACAGGGGCGCGGGGATCAGGACCGCGTTTTCGTCGAACTCGCAGGTGGCGACGATGTAGCGGGTCACCGGATTGACCGGGTTGTGCTCGAAGATCGCCATCCGCCCCTGGGGCGAGAGCAGCTTCCGAAGCTCGGCGAACAGGCCGACGTGCTCCTCCGCCTCGATGTGATGGAAGACGCAGGCCGAGAAGATGAGGTCGAAGCCGCCTTCCGGCAGGGGAATGTCTCCGCCCTCGTAGCGCACGAACCTGGCCAGGGCCCCGAAGCGGCCCTCGGCTATGGCGAGGCTCTTTTCCGAGACGTCGAGGGCGGTGATCGCCGCGCCGGGGAATGCCTCGGCGAGGTGGGGGATGGAGGCGCCGATGCCCGAGCCGAAGTCGAGGATGGCGCGGGGCTCGGGCCAGCCGGCGGCGGTCCAGCGGCGCCTGATCTCCTCGATCTTGTAGCGGGCGAAATACTCCGGATCCTCGCCGGAGATGCGGATGTTGGCCGCGTGGACGGCCAGGTACTCGTCGGCGAACTTGTCGAACTCGGCGGCGTCCATGAGTCAGCCTTCCGGTTCTGCGGGAGAGGCGACGATCTCGTCGATCAGGTAGAGGGGCCGGCCCTTCACCTGCATGTAGGTCCGCCCCAGGTAGGCGCCGATGATGGCCAGGCACCCCAGCTGGCCCACCCCGAAGAACACCATGATGAGCGCGAGGCTCGTCCACCCCGGCGCGGTCTTGCCGGTGAAGAAGCCGACCAGGGCGTAGAGCAGGATGGCGCAGGCCAGGGCCATGCCGACGAGGGCCAGGACGATGGCGATCTTCAGCGGGGCGGTGGAGAAGCTCGCCACCCCGTTGGCGGCCAGCCGCAGCATCTTCGCCAGGGTGTACTGGGTCTCCCCCGCGTGGCGCGCGTCGCGGTCGTAGAGCACCTCGGCCTGGCGCCCGCCCAGCCAGGCGACCATGCCGCGGATGAAGCGGTCGTGCTCGGGCATGGCGTTCAGCCGGTCGACGATGCGCCGCGACATCAGGCGGAAGTCCCCCACGTCGGTGGGAATCTCCACCTCCGAGACCCGCGCCAGCAGGCGGTAGAACAGGCTGGCGGTGGCGAGCTTGAAGCGGCTCTCCTCGGCCCGGCTGCGGCGCTTGCCGTAGACCACGTCGTAGCCCTCATCCATGCGGGCCATCATCGCGGAGAGCAGCTCCGGGGGGTCCTGCAGGTCGGCGTCGATCACCAGGACCCGCATCCCCCGCGCCAGGTTCAGCCCCGCCGTGACGGCGAGCTGGTGGCCGTGATTGCGCGACAGGTTGATCCCGACGATGTGCGGCCAGCGCTGGGCCAGGGACTGGATCACCGACCAGGTGCCGTCGCGGCTGCCGTCGTTGACCAGGACGATCTCGTAGGCTTCGCCGACCGCCGCCTTGCAGGCCGCCGCCACCCGCTCGGCGAACAGGGGAAGCGACTGCTCTTCGTTGAAGCAGGGGGCGACGATGGAGACCTTGGGGGCGGGCTCGGTCACGGCTTGATCTCCGGGCCCCGGTCGCAGGCGAGAATGCCGATGGAGCCGCTGCCGAGCTGGCGGCACTTCAGGGTCGGGTCGAGGGTGTCGAGGGCGGGCTTGTGGCTGCGGGCGGCGGTGCCGCGCACGCCGATGTCGTACATCCACAGGATCGCCGTGCGAGGCTCTTTCGCGTCAGCCAAGAGGCGGGCGTTGGGCTCTTCCCCGGGCTTCAGGATCACCGGCGTCACGGCGATGGGATGGCCCGCGCGGCGGAAGAAGAAACCGCCCACGGCGTCGAGCTGGCCGGGCGCCTCGACGGGGCCCGCTGGATGATCCCAGAAGAACACCAGACGCTGGGGATCGTTCTTCATCAGCTCGGTCGAGGCGACCTCGAAATTGTAGAAGCGCCAGCCGTGCTGGACCTGGGTCCGGGCCCAGGGGACGGCGGGGATGGCGAAGGCCAGGATCACCGCCGCATAGGCCAGGGACCAGCGGCGGGCGAGGGCCTGGGCGATCATGGCCAGGCCCAGGAACAGCCCCGGCATGAAGGGGAAGAGATAGCGGTCGACGAAGCTCGCCCGGAAGAAGCCCAGCGCGATCACCGCCATGGCGCCCAGCAGGGCCGTCCCGGCGGCGATCCACAGGGCCTGGTCGACGGGCCAGGGTTCGCGGCGGCCCTTGGGTTTCAACAGGAAGCCCAGCGCCAGGGCCGCGACCCCCGCGACGGCGAGGCCGATCGCCACCTCGTCGGTCCCGGCCAGGAAGCGCAAGGCCGCGCGGGGCAGGCGCTCGAAGGTCAGGGGCGAATACCAGACGATGTCCGGGCGGGCGAAGTCCTGGATGCGGGGCAGGTGGATGGCGATCCAGGCGAAGGCAGGGACGAAGAGCAGGGCCGCCGGCCAGGTCCTAACCGCCTTGCCCCGCGCATAGGCGAGGTAGGCGAGGCCCTGGAAGGCCCCCAGAAAAACCGCGTGGTAGTGGGTCAGGATGGAAAGGGCGCCGAGCCCCGCCCAGACGGCCGCGCGCTTCAGGTCCGGCGCCTGGAGCAGGCGCACGAAGGCCAGGGTCTGCAAGGTCGCCAACATCAGCAGCAGGGCGTAACAGCGGGCGTCACCGGAGAACCAGACGCCGGGAATCCACACCGCCAGCAGGGCCGCCCAGGTCAGGCGCGCGCCCCTCGGCAGGCCCTGGACGGGGCGGAGCGCCACCACCACCGCCGCCACGCCGCCGAAGACTGCGCTGGGCAGGCGAAGCGCCGGGTCGGAAAGGCCCGCAACCTGGCTCCAGAGGTGGGCGAACAGGTAGTAGAACGGGGCGTTCACGTCCCACCAGATCTGCTGGAAGACGGCTCCCAGGCCGTGCTGCATGGCGATGGCGCCGGTCCAGGTCTCGTCCAGCCACAGGGGCTGATGGCCGGCGATGAAGAAACGCGCGAGGCACCCGGCCGCGATGGCGGCGACGGCCAGCAGCACGGTCGCCCGCTCGACCAGCGTCGGCGGAGCGGCGACTTGCTGGCGCGCCTCGGCCTTGAGGGCAGGATCGGCCTCGAGGGTGGTCATCGCCGCTTGGTAAAGCGTCAGGCCCGCCGCCGCCAGAGCACAGGGGATCGCGACGGTCGCCGGAGGCTTGCCCACACGGTTAGGAAATTGCGAACCGGCGGCTGATTAGATGGCCGCGATGTCCTCCGCCGCGCCCGCAGAGCCGAACCTGCCCGCCCTGTCCGCCGTCCCGGTGGCGGCGCCCGACTGGCGCGCCCCCCTGCTGACGATCTGGCTGGCCTGGATGCTGGTCTGCCTGGGGATCGGGGTCGCGGACTTCGTCCTGCTGAAGCGCCTGACCATCGCCGACCTGTTCTTCTTCCAGCAGGACGTGCCGGTGATGATCGCCACCACCGTCTTCCTGGTCCTGCTGCGCTTCGCTCCCCTGCACCTCGCACCCGCCTGGAGCGCGCCTGCGGCCCTGGCGGCGCGGTCCGGATGGATCGCGGCGGGTTTCGCGGCGGCCGTGGCCGGCGCCGGCTGGTTCGCGGTCTGCCACGCCTATCCCTACGCCATGGACGAGTTCCTGGTCGGCTTCGACGGGGCCGGGTTCCGCCACGGGGCCATGACCGCGCCCATCCCCGAGGCCTGGCGGCCCTACGCCTTCGCCCTGCAGCCGCAATACGTCATCCGCTCGGCGGCGGGCGACGCCTGGTCCTCGCTCTACCTGCCGCTGAACGCCCTGTTCCGCGCCGGCCTGGACATGGTCGGGGCCGCCTGGGCGGCGGGGGCGATGTGGACGGCGGTGGGGATCGGCGCGACCTACGGCGTGGCCCGGCGGCTGTGGCCGGAGCGACAGGACGCGGCGGCGCTCGCCGCCCTTCTGCTGGCCACCTCCAGCCAGGTGCTGGTCACGGCCATGACGCCCTACGCCCAGTCGGCGCACCTGGCCCTGAACATGGTCTGGCTGTGGCTGTTCCTGCGCCCCGATCGGCTCAGCCAGGTCGCCGCCGTCGTCGTGGGCTTCGCGATCTATGGCCTGCACCAGGTGCTGTTCTTCCCCCTGTTCGCCGCCCCCTTCGTCCTGGGCCTGTGGCTACAGCGGCGCTGGGGCCTCGCGTCCTTCCACACGCTTGCCTATGCGGTGATGGGCCTGTTCTGGCTGAGCTACTGGACCTTCGTCCTGCCCGGCGGCGGGGTGGAGGGAGCGGCCCATGCCGAGAGCCACCTCGGCGCCGGCTTCATCGCCCAGCGGGCGGCCGGCATGCTGGCCAAGCTCGATCCTGGCGCCATCGGCCTGATGGCCAGAAACCTGTTCCGCTTCGCCGCCTGGCAGAACCCCCTGCTGCCGGTCCTGGCCGTGATCGGGATGACCGCCGCGATCCGCGCGCGGGGGCCCCTGCTCTGCCTCGCCGCCGGGATAGGGCTGACCCTGGCGGTCTTCGCCGTCCTCCTGCCGTTCCAGGGCCACGGCTGGGGCTACCGTTATCTGCACGGCCTGCTCGGCGGCGCCGCCCTCCTCGCCGCCTTCGCCTGGATGCGGCTCACCGATCCAATGCAGCCCTCCGACCGGCGGGCGGCCCACACTGTCCTGGCCGCTTCGGCGGTCTTCTCGCTCGCCGTCCTGCTGCCGATCCGCGCGTGGCAGGTCGAGGCCATGATCCGGCCCTACGCGACCGCCGCCAACGCCATCCGCCATACGGACGCGGAGGTCGTGCTGGTCGATCCGACCGGCCTGTTCTACGCCGAGGACTTGGTCCGCAACGATCCGCTGCTGAGGAACAGTCCCAAGGTGATGGACCTCGGCGTCCTGACCGAGGGCCAGATTCGCACCCTATGCGGAAGCGGCCGGACGGCGGTGTTCGGCATGGCCGAGGGCCTGGCGGCGGGGATGAGCGTGAGCCCGGGCGGCCCGCCCCCGAAGTTGGCGGCGGCGCGCAAGCTGGTGGCCGATCTGGGTTGCGGCAAGGCTCCGGCCCAGTCCGCGGCGGCCGCCGGGCTCAGGCCGCGCCTTTCTCCCAGCGCATCGTGATCTCCAGCCGGTTCGGGAAGGCCGCCGCCATCGGGCCGCGGCGATAGGGGCTGGCCTTCAACGTCTCGGCGATGCGGCTGCCGGCGGCCGAGGCGAGAGCGCGCCACTCGGCATCCTCCAGATAGTCCGCCGCGATCATCCCCTTGAACGGGGTGTTGCCGAGCCAGTCCAGGACGCCGAGGCGCCGGTGGTCGAGGCCGCTGACCGCCAGGTGGTCCTTGATGTAGATCGGGCCATCCCCCGCCACGCGCCGACACTCGGCCATGAGGGCGGGCCGCGCCGCCGGGGGCGCGTGGTGGATCACGTTGTTGAACATCACCGCCTCGAAGGCGCCGTCCGGATAAGGCAGGGCCACGCCGTCGAAGGTGCGGGTCTCGACGGTCAGATCTGGGAGGAAGCGGTCCTCCACGTCGATCGAAACCAGCTCGGCCACGCCGAACAGGTCCTTCACGGCCTGGGCGATCACCCCGGTGCCGCCGCCGACGTCGAGCACGCGGGCGTGCGGTCCGCGCCAGACCCGCTGCAGGTCGCGCAGCATGGTCGCCTGGTAGACCGGACGCCGCCAGCGGTAGATCGGCAGGCGCGGAGCCAGAGCCTCGGTCACGGCGTCCAGGGTGATGGCGGCGGGCATCAGGCGGGCTTCCGGCGGCGAAGGAAGGGGCGGTTCGTGATGGCCCACCGGCTCGCGCCGTAGTTCCAGGCCACCAGCATCAGGGTCGCCAGGGGCGAGGCGATCGGCACCGGCAGGTGCATCAGTCCGACCCCGACGAACATCAGGGCCGCGGTCAGGGGATAGTTGGCCAGCATGGCCACCGCGTACTTCGGGAACGAGGGCGCCTGGGCCTGCTCCGCGAAGGTGAAGCGCACATGCAGGCCGTAGCCCAGCACCACCACGACCAGATAGGAGACGCCGATCCCCGCCAGGTAGTGCAGGCCGAGCCAGGCCCCGCCGATGACGATGGCGTTGTGGGTCGCGGCGCAGGCGGCGCCGACGGCCAGGAACCTCAGGCGCGGATCGTTCAGCCGGATCATGGGCGCGGCCGGCAGAGGGTGACGTAGACGCAGGCGTTGTCGCGCGTGACCCAGGCGGGCGTCACCTTGTCCTCGACGAAGGCGCGGGCGTTCATGACCAGGGCCAGCAGCGCCGTCAGGGGCTTGCCGACCAGGGGCGCCTTCCTCAGCGGGAAGGCGAAACAGGTCAGGCGCAAGAGGGTGGTCCAGGCGAGCGGCCCGACCACGGCCTCGCAGGAGACCACCTCGAAGCCGTGGGCCTCGATGTCGCCCACCAGTCCCTCGCGGGTCCAGCGCCGGTGGTCCTCGGGATGCGGGTGGTAGAGCCAGCTGCCGTGGGTGGAGAGGATCAGCGCGCCTTCCGGGCGCAACACCCTCTTGGCCTCGGCGAAATAGGTGGCGAGGTCGCGGACGTGCTCCAGCACCTGCACCGAAAGCACGAGATCAGCGCTGTTGTCGGCCGCGCCGAGCTTGCCGTCCGCCCCGATCGCAAGGTCGGCGCCCGGTCCGAAGTCGGCCCCGCGATAGGTGCAGCCGGCGTCCTCCACCAGGGAGGCGTAGGGCTGGGAGCCGCAGCCGAAATCGATGAGGCTCATGCCCGGCCGGGCCACCTCGGCCAGACGCGCGGCGAGGGCGCGGCGAAGGCCCCGCAGCACCAGCCAGTCGGTGTCGACGATGCGCGGATTCAGACGGCGAACGGGGTCGCCCGTCTCGGAGGTGACGCGCGCCTTTGGCAATGTCGCTGCCACGGCGGTCAAATCGAGGACGCCGCCCCGGCCTGCAAAGGCGGGGCGGTCCTGCGACGGGAGCGGGCCGCCAGCTGGCCGATGAGTTCCAGGTAGCGATCCGCGGCGGCGGTCCAGCTGTAGCGTTTGGCGGCGAAGTCGGCGCGCTGGCGACGCTGGGTCCATGTCTGCTCGAGGGCGCGGTCGACCGCGGTGTTCAGCGCCTCGAGGGCGTCCGCCCCATCGGTCTCGACGCCGAGGAGAAACGGCGACGCCGCCTCGTCCGCCGAGGCCGTCTCAGCCCCGCAGACCACGGGCAGGCCGCAGGCCAGCGCCTCCTGAACGACCAGGGGGAAGCCTTCGCCCCGGCTGGGGATGACGAACACGTCGGCGGCGGCGTAGAGCTCCGCCAGGGAAGTGCCCTTCAGATCGCTGCGGACGCTCACGTTCGGCAGCGCCCAGGAGGCCGGATCGATGGGCCCCCAGCCTGCCAGCACCCAGTCGAGGTCCGGACGGCCGCGGGCGGCCTCGCGCAGGAGATTGAGACCCTTCTTTTCGACGAACCTGCCGACGAACAGTGCCAGCCGCCGATCGGGAGACAGGCGCAGCCTCGCCCGGATTTCGGCTTGCGCCGCCGGCGTCAGGGCCGGGCGAAAAGTGTCGTGGTCCACCCCGTTCATGATCAGCAGGGGCGCGGCAGAGAACCGGATGCCGGCGAAATGGCGGTGCGTGGTCTCGCTGATGAAAACGGTCCGGTCGGCGAACCGCAGCATGGGCCGCGCGACGAGGCGGTTGGCCAGCCTCATCAGGCCGTGAAGCAGGGGGTTCCAGTACGGCACCTCGCCGATGTGCTGCACCACCACGACCGGCCGCCTGAGGAGCTTGGCCGCCAGAAGGGCGGCGATGCTCGACATATAGAGGGCGTCGTGGATCAGGACGGCGTCGGCGGCGCGGACCTCGCGGAACACCCGCGCCAGCGCCCTTAGCCCAAACACCGGATAGGGCACGCCGAGGCGATCCTCGGCGACGTTCCAGGCCCTGACCGGGACCGCGTCGATGTCGGAGGGGGCGGGGCTCGCGCTACTGGCAAGCCAGCGGACCTGCAGGCCGCGCGTCTTCAGTTCCCGCGCCAGGGTCCCCGCGACGATCTCAAGGCCGCCTCGATGGCTCTCGAAGAATGTCGAGACCACGAGCAGCTTCATGGCGCCGTCCGCTGTGCCTGCCGCCTCTCGAGCGTTGGGCCCACCGCCAGATAGGCGAAATAGCGCTGCTCGAGCCGGGCCCGCGACAGCACGTCCAGGATCAGGCCGCAGGCCAGGCTGAGCAGGGCGGAGACGCCGAAGCCGGTGGAGGCGATCAGGCTGGGCATCCGGGGCACCTGCCCGAACGCGAGGTAATCCTTGAACACCGGCGCGGCGAGGATTGCGGCCAGGCAGACGAAGAGGCCGGCGACCGACGAGAAGAACTGCAGCGGCCGCTCGTCCCGGAGTAGCAGCCCGATCATGCGCACGATCCGCAGGCCGTCCCGGACCGTATGCAGCTTGCTCTCGGACCCATCGAGCCGCGCGACGTAACGCGTGTCGATCTCCACCGCCGGCAGCCTCATCCGCAGGGCGTGCACGGTCAGCTCCGTCTCGATCTCGAACCCAGCCGAGTGGGCCGGGAAGCTCTTGACGAACCGTCGGCTGAAGACCCGGTATCCGGTCAGCATGTCCTCGAAACGCCTGCCGAACAGGCGATCCACCATGCCGGTGAGCATACGGTTGCCGAAGCGGTGGCCCGTTCGATAGGCGGCGTCGTCGTCGGTGACGCGCCGGCCGCAAACCATGTCGAGACCGCCCTCGAGCAGGAGCGAGATCATCGCGGGCGCCGCCGTGCAGTCGTAGGTGCCGTCCCCGTCGACCAGCAGATAGACGTCGGCGTCGATGTCCGAGAACATCCTGCGGACCGTATTGCCCTTGCCCTTCAGCGCGGCGGGCCGGACATTCGCGCCCTCGTCCCTGGCGATCTGCGCGGTCTGGTCGCTGGAGTTGTTGTCGTAGACGTAGATTTCCGCCCCCGGCAGCGCCGCGCGAAAGCCGGCGATCACCTGGGCGATCGAGTGCGCCTCGTTCAGGCAGGGCGCCAGGACAGCGATCCGGACCGGCGACACGGCCGGGGCGCGGGCCGTTTTTACGGCGCGCGCGGCCCAGTCCGTCAGTTGCGCCGTGGCCCGGTTTCCCATGCCCCGGAAGCTAGCCGCGAAGAGCTAACGGTTAGGAAACAGGACCGCTTCCGGGAGGTCGCACCCGGTAGACCTGGAGCACCGCTTTCGGGTCGGACAGACGCTCCAGCCAGGCCGGCGGCTTGTCGTTGTCCAGGCGCTTCATCAGGCTGTCCTTGGTCAGGCCCTCGCGGTCCGTGTGGTTGCCGTGAGCGCGGCACTCCAGGACGTAGGTCGCACCGAGCTTGCGCGTCTCCGCCTCCGCCCCCTTGTCGGCCGGGAGAGCCATGGCCCCGCGGGCGGCCATGATGCCCCAGCTCATGCGGTGATAGGGCCCCGCCAGGGCCGAATGCGGCGTGTGGGCCAGGATCAGGGGGCCGAGGTCCACCTCGCTCAGCACCAGACCCACGGGGGCGGCGTCGCGCAGGAGGGCGTAGGGCCGGATCTCGAAACAGTGGTCGGGGATGCCCTTGGGCTTGGGCTTTGGCGGAAACAGGACCTTGTGCACGCCGATCCCCGCGCCGGTGACGGCGATGGGCGAGGCCACCAGGGCGATGACGGCGGCCGGGATCATCAGGTTCTTGGCGTAGCGCCGGGCGAAGTCGGCCGCCGCCGCCGCGATCAGGGGCACGGCGAACCATTCGGCGTAGCTGGCCATCCGCACCGCCGCCATCCCGGCGACCAGGCCGGCGAACAGGCACGCCCCTGCCAAGAGCCAGGCGAAGTCCTTGCGACCGGCCGGCTCGCGCCCCAGCCAGGCCCAGGCGGCGACGCCCAGGAGGCAGGGCATGGCCAGGGTGATGGCGTCCTCGGCGTCGACCTTGGCGAGCTTGAACCAGGTGCGCACCTCCTGGACGTTCTTCAGCCAGATCGGGACGATGCGGGGATCGACGTCGGCGAAGATGCCGTGGCGGCAGTTGGGGTCAAGGCCGAGGTAGACGCCGAGGCTCACCGCCCCCAGCGCCACCAGTCCGCCCAGCCGCACGGGCAGGGACCGGCCCCGGGTGAGGCGCACGGCCAGCGCCAGGCCCGCCGAGGCGGTGACGATGGTGGCGACCAGGTTGAAGGCGATGGCGTCGCAGGCGACCACGCCCCAGCGCCAGGGCGGGGTCTGGATCAGGAAGGCGAGGACCGTCGTGGCGCCCAGCCCCAGGGCGTAGGCCATGGCCCGCTTGGCCTGCCTCGGCTCGAAGGCGAAGCGCAGGGCGATCCCCGCCCCGATCAGGGCCTCGAAGGCCAGGGCCTCCAGGCCGATGCAGAGGCCGACGCCCGTCGCGGCGCCGGCCATCAGGGCCCAGCGCCGGCGCTTGTCCGCGTGGATCGCGAAGGCCAGCGAGATCAGGCACATCGATATCTGGATCGAGTGGTGGTCCACCCGCCCCGGGCGGTACTGGACGTAGAGGGCCAGATCCGTCACCGCGATCAGGGCGCAGGCGAACACCGCCGCCCCGCCGCCGAACCGCCGGGCGATGACGAAGGCCGAGGTCACGGTGGGCACGATCCACAGGTTCGGCCAGAGGACGCGGATGGCGACCTCCGCCCTTCCGGGGCTCATGCCGACGAGCTCGAACAGGCTGCGCAAGGCCGCCAGGGCCCCGTCGATCAGCCGGGACCAGTGCATGTAGACGCCCATGGGCGGCTGCAGCCGCAGCTCCAGCTGGTCCCACCAGCCCTTGCCGTGGACCAGCTCGCGCACCAAAACGAGGCGCATGGCGTCGTCGGTGTCCCCGAGCGACAGGCCGAACACGACGCGGTTGTAGAACCACATCATCACCGCCACCGCGACCGTCACCACGAGCGCGAGGACGAACATGCGGCGGGGCGTGCCGAACTCGGGTATGGGCGAGAGCTGCATCGAGAGGGGTTCCGGGGGCGTCGGCGCGCGCCTTTTGCGGTGCTGCGTCGATAAGGTAAAGGGCAGGTTGTCGGCTTGAGGTTTACGCGTCCTAAAGCTTGCGCCATGACACTCCCCCTCTTGCAGACTCAGGCCCCCTGAATGCCCCTGATCGCCAATCTCGTTGAACGCCTGCGGCGGCTGGCCGCGCTCGCCCCCAAGGGATCGATCAAGTTCCTGTCGGTGGGCGTGCTGGGGCTCAGCGTCGACATGGCGGTGTTCTCGACTGTCCACGCCGCCGGGGTCGACAAGGCCCTCGCCCGCGCGGTTTCCCTGTCTGTGGCGACTGTCGTCACCTGGCTGCTGAACCGGCGCCTGACCTTCGCCGCGACGGGCCGCAAGCGCCGGCACGAGATCGCCCGCTACGCCGTGGTGACCGGCTGCGCGCAAGGCGTTTCCTATGGGTCGTTCCTGGCCCTCTGCGCCCTCTTCCCGCACCAGCCGCCGCAGCTCGCCCTGCTGGCCGGCGCGATCTTCGCCACCCTGTTCTCCTACACCGGACAGCGCTTCTTCACCTTCGCGCCCGCCCGCAGCGCCTGATGGCCGCCGAACCCGACACCAAGGCGCCGCCAGATACCGAGGTGCTTATAGTCGGCGCCGGCCCCGCCGGGCTGACCTCGTCCTACCTGCTGACCAAGGCCGGCCGGAAGGTCATCGTCATCGAGCGCGACCCGACCTATGTCGGCGGCATCAGCCGGACGGTGAACTACAAGGACTTCCTGTTCGACATCGGCGGCCACCGCTTCTTTTCCAAGTCGCGGGAGGTGGTGGACCTCTGGAACGAGATTCTCCCCGACGACTTCATCGACCGGCCGCGCCTGTCGCGGATCTTCTACGGCGGCAAGTTCTACGCCTATCCGCTGCGCGCCTTCGAAGCGTTGAAGAACCTGGGCGTCTTCACCTCGACCCTGTGCATGGCCTCCTACGGCTGGGCCAAGCTGTTCCCGGTCCGTCCGGTGAAGACCTTTCACCAGTGGGTCCGCAACCAGTTCGGCGAGAAGCTCTTCTCGATCTTTTTCCGCACCTACACCGAGAAGGTGTGGGGCATGAGCTGCGACGACATCAGCGCCGACTGGGCCGCCCAGCGCATCAAGGGCCTCAGCCTGCTGAACGCCGTGGTCGACGGGGTGAAGCGAAGCCTCGGCCTGCACCGCAAGCCCTCCGCGGCGCTCGGCGAACAGGGCGGGGTCAAGAGCCTGATCGAGAGCTTCCGCTACCCCCGCAAGGGCCCCGGCATGATGTGGGAAGCCGCGGCCGCCAAGACCAAGGCGCAGGGCGGCGAGATCCTGATGGACCACGGGCTTGAGGCCCTGACCTGGGACGCCAAGGCGGAAGTTTGGACCGTGACGGTGCGCACCGTCACGGGCGAGACCAAGACCATCACCGCCAGGAGCGTCATCTCCTCGGCGCCGATCACCGAGTTGACGAAGGCCATAGAGCCCCGGCCCGCGAGCTTCGCCAACGCCCAGGCGCTGCGCTACCGCGACTTCATCACCGTCGCCCTGATCGCCAAGAGCGAGGCCACCTTCCCGGACAACTGGGTCTATATCCACGACCCGAGCGTGAAGGTCGGGCGGGTGCAGAACTTCCTGTCCTGGTCGCCGGAGATGGCCCCCCCGGGCTACGCCTGCCTCGGCCTGGAATATTTCTGCTTCGAGGGCGACGGCCTGTGGACCAGCCCCGACGCCGAGCTGATCGAGCTGGCCAAGCGCGAGATCGGCAAGATCGGCCTGATCAATCCCGCGGACGTGGTCGACGCCGCCGTGGTGCGCCAGCCCAAGGCCTACCCGGTCTATGACGACGCCTACCAGGCCAATGTGGACGCCGTCGCCGGAGAGCTGGAGGGCGCCTACCCGACCCTCTACCTCGTCGGCCGCAACGGCATGCACAAGTACAATAACCAGGACCACGCCATGATGACCGCCATGCTGACGGTCGAGAACATCCTGGCGGGCGAGCGCCGCTTCGACGTCTGGCGCGTCAACGAGGACGCCGAATACGGAGAGGCCGGCCTCTCCGGCGCCGAAGAGGCCCTGAAGAGCGAACGGCTCGTGCCCAAGCGCGTGGCGGCCTAGCTCTTAGTCCTTTCCCCTCTGGGGAAAGTGGCGGGCCGAACGGCCCGTCGATAGGGGCTCAAGGGCGCGCCCTTGCCAGGATGGTCATGACCACCCCGTCAATGTCCTTCAGGACGTCCGTGGCGGTGAAGCGAAGCACCTGGACTCCCTGAGTTGCGAGCCAAACGTCCCGCCGTTCGTCCTTGGCGGCCTGGCCGCCCATGTTGTGGCCCCAACCGTCGATTTCGACGGCGAGCTTCACGGCGGGACAGTAGAAGTCGAGAATGTACGGACCGAGCGGATGGTCTGACCCCCTTGAAGTGATCCATCCCTTATGTTGGTCCGAGGACCATTTGGATGGATGGAACGATGGCAAGGAAGCGCCACAAGCCGGAAGAGATCGTCGCCAAGCTACGTCAGGTTGATGTGCTGACCGGTCAGGGCAGGTCG
>CANJID010000033.1 GCA_947474395.1 Caulobacterales bacterium | reverse complement strand
GCGCCAGCGGGCCCACATCAAACGCCAGACCATCCAACATCGGCGCTTGCAACACCGAAAGATCGCCGCCTAAATATCAACCCCAGATGAGGCCATCTCTCCGCTAAATCCGAACCCCAACTGTCTCAAAACATCTGACGACGTACAGTTAAAAGAACTGTTCTCCCCTACTCCTGAAACGTTTTATACATACGCCTTGAGTAACTCGAGGTTCAATAAGCGCCTACCATTTAATAAAATGGCAGAAATGCATGATCATGGTCAGCGTCTCGCTTCTCAATACAAACACCCGTACCGATTATCAAATGGGATGGTAGGACCGCCGCACTCTATGGTTGGAGAATATTTATTTCTTGCTGATTGGTGTAATTCTGAAGGTGATATCCGTAATAGAGAGCAATTAGACATTGCTTTTGAAAAGTTCAGCGAAGATTTTTCACAGGAAAATGGCTTTAATTTCAACTGATCAATTATGTTTTTGTCATAATAAATTACAATTTCAATTTTCTCGCCAGTCATTTCAACAGCGGGATCTACTTATTTCTGGACAAGAAGCAGGAGATCACGTCAGCGATCTACAGATCGATTTGCCGTTGCTCTGGAGTATCTATTCCATCCAGGCGAACCAACTGACCGCTGACGACCAGGGTATCGCCATCCACGACCCGAACAGGTCCTTGAGGGATCGATAGGGCGTCCATTCTCGACCGTCAGATACCCGTTGATCCCTTGTACATCCCACTGTCCGTGAACTTCACCCGACGGGATGGTCGTGGGTTGGTCCCTGGCGCTGTCAGGACGTGGACCTCGTTACCGACGGTCTCCACACCCATCACTCGGTATCCACCTTGGGTGATGTATGTCCCTGGTACCTTGTACGTCTGACCGTTGGGTCGACGAATGGTCAGGGTCTTTGACCCTTCGTACCACATTCCCAGGAGCATGGTTGTCACCCCGCTTGGGACCCTCGAGTGGTCCTGGGTGACCATAACCTGTCATTCGAAAACCGTCGTCAAGACGTGCGGATGTGACTGGGGGGCTAACCAAAGATCGATTTGAGGAAGGCTGTGATGGGGTTCTTCGGCTTACTCTTGAGTCCCCATTAGCTCGAAATCAATCAGAATCCCGTATTTTGAGATCCACCCAGATTGGTTCTTATATCGGCTTGGATCGATGCGCAGAAGGTAGTGGGTAATTCCATTCATTACCTTTTTGTCGGTAATAATCGCTGTGACCGACTTCTCGGTCTTGTCGACGAACAGATCACCAATCTCGTATTCAGCCAAGGTTGCCTCCCGAAAGCTAACCTCTCGGGATTGCAAGATGATGGGGATTTATTGGCTAAGCGTGACCGTCGGATCAACGTTTAGCGAAGAGACGATTTATGAGGGTTTCGGACCCCAAAAACTTGTCCCTCAGTGACCATAACCTGTCATTCGAAAACCGTCGTCAATTACCAGAGAAGTGACTGTTTTTATGAGGGTTTTTAGCAGTCGAAATTGACACAAGGAATGTTGCAAAAGATGCACACACTCTCTAAATTGTCCTTACGTTATTGAAATCCTTGATGTTTTATAATCGTATTGCGCCCTCCGAAGGCAAAGGTCACAGGTTCGAATCCTGTCGAGTGCGCCAGCCGGCCTATTTCCCCCGGTAAATCAATTCCCCATCTTCCGGGTGGGGCGGGACTGGTACTCCAACTGGTACGCGGTGTTTGCCGCCTCGCGCTATGAACCGCGCGTCCGGCCTTGGATTGGTGCGTCGGGGCACAACCTACGGCGTGCGACCGAGGGCGCCTGCCGATCTTCAGCGACTGACGAAGGTTCGGGAGTTCAGGTGAGCCCTCGGCACTCGTGATCCGTCACAGGCACGGCTTTTGGCGATCTATGCGCGGGCATGTTTTGATCCCCCATTCCGACAAGGCCGCTTTGGCCGAGCCATTATGAGACGTGGGGAATTCCGCGGCGCATTACGCCGTAAGCTAGCCATATCTCAATCGGCGATTCCAAACGGCCAGGAACAAGCTCCACAAATTTGCCCCCTGGACCTCCGGGTTGCAGCTTGGCTGGATCGCGCCGGCGCAGTGATGACGGCAAGAAGAAGTCGCAGCGCGCACTTCCCGGACCAGACGTGGCGGTAGGCAGGCGCCGCAACGACCGTGGACGAAGAGAGGCTGCGTCAGCCGCGCCAGCGAAAAACCCGCCGGTCCAGGCTATGCTATGCTCCCGTGAAAATTGGGAATCCGAATCGGATGGAACGTCATTGGATACGCCGGGCCCTGATGGTGGCGGCCATTGCCCTCGCCGGCCCGCCGCCTATCGCGCGCGCCGCCGAGCCCGGTTTCGACCTCGCCCGATATAAGGGCAAGGTGGTCTATCTGGACTTCTGGGCCTCCTGGTGCGGCCCCTGCAAATTCTCCTTCCCCTTCATGACCCGCCTCCAGTCGGCCTATCGCGACAAGGGCCTGGTGGTCGTCGCGGTCAATGTCGACCATGAGCGGGCGCGCGCCGACCTTTTCCTGCGCCAGCAGAACAACACCTTGCTTGTCGTCTTCGACCCCAAGGGTGAGATCGCCACGCACTTCAAGGTCAAGGACATGCCGACCTCGGTTCTGATCGATCGCACCGGCCGCGGCCGCTACGTCCATGAAGGATTCCTTCAGTCGAAGACCCCACTCTACGAGCAGCACATCAAGGAGCTGCTGAATGAGCCCTAGTCGCGCCGCGATCATTCTCGCCGCCGCGGTGCTCGCCTGCGGTTGCACGAGCGTGGGAGTGAAACCGTGGGATCGTGACATCCTGGCCCGCCAGGCCATGCAGCCGAACGCCGATCCGACCCTCACCGCCTTCCACGAGCACAACTACTTCAGCAAGGAAGGCTCGGCCGGCGGGCGCACCTTCGACGGCGGAGGCTGCGGGTGCAATTGAGGCGGCGAGGGCTGGGCCGCATCAGCCGCGCCCTCGGCGCGCTCACCGCCAACCTGTTCATCGCCACCGGCGCCATGGCAGCCGCCCCCGACGCGGGCCTCAATGACGATACCGAAAGCCCGCTCGGCAAATTCCGCCTCGACACCGCCGTCCTGGTTTACCAAGAGGCCGCCAGCCGGGTCCGCGCCGTGGAGCGGGTGGCCAGTCTGTCCTACACTTCCACTAACGGCGACGTCCTCTCGCTCAAGGCCACCACCGACATCCTGACCGGCGCGACCCCCAACGGCGCCGTGCCCTCGACCCTGAACCAGCCCTTCGTCACCCCTACCCGCGCCACCGCGACGGACAACGGCGACCGCACCGTCACCGTCACCGGCGCCTCGGGCGGCAGCACCATCGTCACCATTCCGGGCACGGGCGTCATCGCGCGCCAGTATACGGCCAAGCCCGACACTCTGCCGGTCGATCCCGGCTTCGCCGACAAGCGCCTGGCCCTCGACCTTGCCTTCGCCAAACAGCTGGGTTCGAAAACTCGGGTCTCCCTCGGCCTGTCGGGCTCCAAGGAACTCGACTTCCGGTCCGTCTCCGCCAACGCAGGGATCGCCCGCGACTTCAACGACAAGAACACCACCGTCTCGCTGGCTATCAATTACGAGCGGGACCTTTCCCGCCCCTTCTTCGGCACGCCCACCCCGCTCACGGAGATGAACCCCTTCCTCAAGGGTCCGGACACCCACAAGTCCGTCGCCAGCGTCGTCGTCGGCGTCACCCAGGTGATCAATCGCTACTGGCTGGCCCAGGCGAACTACAGTCTCGGCTCGACCCGCGGCGACCAGACCGACCCCTATCGCATCATCACCGTAGTCGATCCGGATATGGGCCAGCCCCTGCAGTATCTCTACGAAAACCGGCCGCGCGCGCGGTTACGCCAGAGCCTCTACGCCGGCTCGAAAGTCGCCGTCGGCCGGACCGTCCTCGACCTCTCCGCCCGCGCCTATCACGACGACTGGGGCCTCAGCTCCATCACCGCCGAGGTTTCCGACCGCCTCCCGCTCACCCGCTGGCTCTATGTCCAGCCCCAGGTCCGCTACTACCGCCAGACCGCCGCCCACTTCTTCCACAACTACCTAGTCGGCGGCGAGCCGATCCCCGACTTCGCCAGCTCCGACTACCGGCTCGGCGCCTTCTCCGCCACGACCCTCGGCCTTAAGCTCGGCCTCAAGCTCGGCCATTATGGCGAGGTCTTTATCCTGGCCGAGAACTACCGGCAGTGGGGCGACAAGCATCCCCGCGGCGCCTACGGCGACCTGGCCAAGTTGGACCTGTTCACCGGAGTCCACGCCACCAACCTCGCCGTCGGCTTTTCCGTTTTCTACTAATGCTTGAGCCCATCCCCGGAGGCTTCAGCTACGGCTTCGCCGCCATGGCCAGCCCCTGCCAACTGCGCACCGAGACCGCCGACGGCGATCTCGCCGAGCGGCTCGGCCGCATGGCCGAGGCCGAGGCCACCCGGATCGAGGCCAAATTCAGCCGCTACCGCGGGGACAGCGTGCTTTCGCGCATCAACGCCGCCGGCGGCGCCCCGGTCGCCGTGGACGACGAGACCGCCGCCCTTCTCGACTACGCCGCCCATTGCCATGCCCTCTCGGACGGCCGCTTCGACATCACCTCGGGCGTGCTGCGCCGCGTCTGGCGCTTCGACGGATCCGACCGCGTGCCCACGAAAAACCAGGTGCGCGCAATCCTGCCCCTGGTCGGCTGGGACAAGCTGGCGTGGCGCCGCCCCGACATCGTCCTGCCCGCCGGCATGGAGATCGACTTCGGCGGTCTCGGCAAGGAGTACGCCGTCGATCGCGCCCTGCTGAAGGTCGCCGCCGCCGCGCCGGGCGTCCCCGCGCTGGTCAATTTCGGCGGCGACCTGCGCGTTACCGGCCCCCGCGCCGACGGAACCCGCTGGCGCGTAGCCATCGAATCCGTCGAGGCCCCTGGAACCTCCGAGGCCTTGCTCGAACTCGCAGATGGCGCCCTGGCCACCAGCGGCGACGCCCGCCGCTGCCTTCTCAAGGACGGCCGCCGTTACAGCCACATCCTCGATCCCCGCACCGGCTGGCCGGTCAAGGACCCGCCACGCTCGGTCACCGTCGCCGCCCCGACCTGCATGGAAGCAGGCCTGCTCTCCACCCTCGCCATGCTCCAGGGCAAGGGCGCCGAAGCCTTCCTAAAACGCGAGAAACTGCAGGCCTGGTGGATGCGCTGACGCCGCCTAGCTGAACAGCGGGACCGGCCCTCGCCCGCCGCTGCTCCAGGTCGCCCAGTTCGGAAACACATAGCTCATGTCGGCGCTCGACACCCCGTGCCACATGGCGATGGAGCCCACATACTCCTCGATGGCGATCGACGGTAAAAAACGCCCGTCGGCATTGATGTCGTCCGGTCCGCCCATGGTCTGGTTCGGATAGGCGCCGATCACCTTGGAGCCGGCCAGCCCGCCGCCCACCACGATGTGGTTGGAGCCCCAGGCATGGTCGCTGCCCCGCTGGGCGTTGCCCTTATAGACCCGGCCGAAGTCCGACATGGTGAAGGCGGTCACGTTCGGGCCGACGCCTAGGGCCTTCATCGCCCCGTAGAATCCCGCCAGCGCCATGGCCAGGTCCGAGAACAGATTGGCCTGGGTCCCGGTGGCCGGACTGTTGGCGTCGGTCTGGTTCGAGTGGGTGTCGTAGCCGCCCTGGGAGACAAAGAACGCCTGGCGGTTGTGGCTAAGTGCGCTCCGCGCCTCGATCATCCGCGCCACCCTGAGGAGCTGGCGCGAGATGTCGCTGGTCAAGGTCGCCCCAGTGGTCGGGTTCTTGAAATACTGGTCCACCGTCGAGGTGGCGGCGCTGATGATGCCGTTGGCCGTCACCGCCTGGGCGTAGGCCGAAGACAGGCCCGTCCCGGTCAGCTGGGTGATGCTGCCCATTCCGCCGCCGTCCGCGAAGGCGTCCAGCGCCGCCTGCCTGGCCTTGACCACCGTGTCGTTGGAGCCGGCCACATAGCCGTTGCGCACGATCGATCCGGTGGAGGGCAGGATCAACGGCGAGGAAGCCGCGCCGATGGTCATCAGGTTCGCGCCGGTCACTGACACCAGCGGTGGGACGGCGGACGTCGGCAGCTTGTCGTTGAGCCGGCCCATGAAGCCGTCCAGGCTGACGCTGCGCGCGCGGTTGCCCTCCCAATGCGCCTGCTCGTCCGGGTGTGACATCAGGTTCAATGGGTTCAGGTCCGGACGGGTCTGGTAGAGCGTCTTGTTCAGGGGCGCGTAAAGCGTCCCGGCGTTCAGGATCACGCTCATCGCCCCCTCGTTCCACGCGCCCTGCAGCGGCGCGAAGCTGGGGTGCAGAGCGAAGGGCGTCCCGGAGAGGGCCATCAGGGAGCTCTGCGGCAGCACAAGCGCCGAATTCCGCGTCGAGGCGTAGGCGGCGTACCGGCTGTCGTTCGGTATCACCATGTTCCAGCCGTCGTTGCCCCCGAAGAGGAACACCCCGACCATGGCGCGGTAGGGCTGGCTGGTCTGGGCGAGCGAGGCGGTCTGGGTCAACTGGCCGAGGGCGGCCATGGCGCTGCCTCCGGCGACCAGCCTGGTGAATTCGCGGCGGGACATGGACATGGTTCGCGCTCCCTATCGGTCCGACTGGAACATGGGCGAGCTCGCCACGACGTAGAGCGCGGTCTGAGCCCGTTTGCGCGCCTGGGTCGTCGGGTCCACGTTGGTCACCACGTTGACCGCGGCCAGCAGCGCGGCCCTCTGGGTGCTGTTCATCGTGCCGTTCATGAGCAGCAGGTTCACCGCGTCCAGCATGGCGTTGGTGTTGGTCCCGAACTGCTCCCAATAACCCCAGTTCGGCTGGGTCCCGGTCGCCCCCGTTATGGTGGCCTGGGGCTGGTATTCCGGGCGGCTCGCGGCATCGCCGTTGACCGTCCAGTCGTAGATCCAGTTGTGGCGCGCGATGATCGTCGCCGCGGTCATCACCTTGGAGACGGGACTCAAGAGCCCGACCCCCTGCGGCAGGGGATAGTCCGGCGGATAGAAATTGAACACCGTCGCGGGCCGGAAGGGCTGCTCGCCGGCGGCGAGGTCGCGGGTGGTGAACGCGTAGCCGTCCGAGGCGAACCCGGCCAGACGTCCGATCGCGGTGGCCAGGAGCACCGGCTCCTTGATCTTGCCGTCCGCCACCCCCGCCTTGGCGTCGCCCCGCGCCTCGGGGTCGGTCAGGATCGCACGGACCACCGCCTTCAGGTCGCCCCGCACCCCCGAGCCGTTGTTGGCGAACACCGCCGAGATCCGCGACACATAGGCGGGCGAAGGGTTGGAGAGCACCAACAGCTGGATCAGCTGCTTGGAGATGTACGGCGCGGTTGAGGCGTTGTTGAAGGCCGCGTCGACGGCCGCGTTCACACTGGCGTCCTGGCTGGCCCCCGCCGGCACGGTCACGCCCAGGAAGCTCTTGGCCGCGGAATCGTAGATGGCGGTGTTGGTCACCATCGGCCTGGAGTAGTCGATCTGGTTGTTGTCGGTCAGGGCCGCGCCGGGCAGGCGCGCATAGGTCCACCCGGTCAGGGCGCGGGCCACCTCGGCGATGTCCTTGGCGGTGTAGTTCGGCGTCGCCGCCCCGGTGGCGTCCTTCTGCTCGCTGCCGTCGGCGTTCAGGGCGTTCACGCCCATGGAGAACAGCTGCAAGAGCTCGCGGGCGTAGTTCTCGTTGGGCCCCCGGAACGATGAGTTCACCATGTCCAGGTAGTCGCCCATGTAGGCGTTCAGGGTGGCCGCCTTCAGTATGGTCCGGTAGTTGCCGAAGGCGTTGTCGAGGAAGATCTGGTTGAGCGACGCCTGGCCGGCGGTGGAGTGGATTTCCACATCCGAGGTGACGATGATCTGGGTCAGGGCCCAGGCGACGCGCTGGCGCAGTTGGTCCTGCTGGCCCATGGCGTCCGAATAGAACCGCATGGCGACCGGGGTCGCGCTCATGTAGTCGCGATTGCAGATACTCTGCGCCGTGCCCGTCATCAGGTTGCAGTAGTCCTTCGGGACCGTGCGAGTCGCCAGGTCCGCGTAGGTGCTGCCGGCGCCGGCGAACTGCTCGTCCAGCCAGGCGCTCGCGCCCACCGCCGCCATGTGGTCGACCAGGGTCTGGGTCGGTCCGAAGCTCGCCTGCTTGGCCAGTCGCACCGCGTTCGGCGCCGACAGGGTCGTGGCCCCGCCCGCGCCGCCGCCTCCACCGCCCCCGCCGCCGGACCCGCCGCCGCCCGCCTGCGAGCTGCAGCCGGCCAGGATGAGCACGCAGAGCGCGGCCGCGAGGCCGCCGCCAAGCTTTTCCAATGTCCAGCCCCGCATTGGGGGTGCTCCCGGTCCGGGCGGCGTATTCTTCGCCCCCCCGGAACTAGACGTCGGTGACGGGGTCCCCGACACCAATCAATGGCAAGGTCTGCACCGTGCCGGCGTATGCGGTCTTGAGATCGACGTTGTAGAGCGCCGCCCCGTCCGAGAGGTCAGCCATGAACCGGTCGTTGGCCAGGGCGTAGGGTCCGAGGTCGGCCTTGACCGCCTCCACCATAAGGAAGCCGACCATGGCCGCCTTGGTGCCAATCCCGGTCAGGCCGTCCGTCCCGTACACGGCGAAATACTGCGCCCGGGTCATCGATTGGCCGTTCACGCTCAGCACCGAGTTCAGGATGGTTGAAACCTGGCCCGCCGCCGGCGCCTGGCCGAAGATCTCGGTGTAGGCCTTCGTGGTGGCCGCATCGAGGGTCAACGCGCCGTAGCCGGCGTTGAAGGCGTTCGTCCCCGCCCCCAGCTTGCCCAGGTTGACCGCGAAGTTGATGTAGCGGTTCTCGATGTTGAACTTGGCGTAATAGGGATCCATCAGGTCGTTCGGATTGGACGGGCTATGCACCAGGTAATCGTAGCCGGGCGAGGACGGCGTCTTGCCGGTGAAGAACTGGTAGGACAGCGTCGCCACCGCCGTGGTGGTGTCGGCGAAATGCCCCACCGTCGTCAGGGCCGCGGCCAGGCTGGTCTGGCCCGAGGAAACCTGGCCGGCCAGGGTGATCAGCTGCAGCGACTGGCCCAGGGTCGGATTGGTCACGCTCGACCCGTCGGCCAGCAGGATGGTAGCCGCCAGCGCGTCCGGCGCGGTCGGATCGATCCTCAGCATGGAGAAAAAGGCCGTCTGCAGGCTCGCCAGGCTCGCCGGGACCGGGTTCGACAGGTTCAACGCGGTGTCGCTGAACTGGATGGCCTGAATGTTCTTCAGCGTGTCCGTGCCGTCAGGGCTGCCGGAGCGATTGTCCTTCACCGTCCAGGTGCCGTCGGCGTTCGGCGTCGTGGTGTAGTTGAACACTGAGCCCGAGAAGGCGGCGATGTTGTTCCCGGTTCCGCCGTCGATGTAGTCGTTGCCGCCGCCGCCGGTGATGCGGTCGTTGCCGGCGTAGCCGCGCAGCACGTCGCCGAGGTTCGAGCCGGTGATGGTGTCGTCGCCGGAGAAGAAGCCCGCCTGGGCCGCGGCGTTGTTGAACGCGCTGACCCATCCGGCCAGCGTCGCCCCACTGAGCGACAGGCCGGTGATGCTGAAGGCCGGCGCCCCGCCGAAGGTCTCCGAGATCGAGGTGACGGTCCCGCCCGCGATTCGCCCGCCGGAATCCGCGGTCAGGGCGCCGGCAAGATCGATGTGGGTGGTGGAATCGAGCGAATAGACGATGGTGTTGGCGTTCGACGTGCTGATCGGGCTCGTCGCCAGCAGCGACACATCCACCAGGTCCATGTTGAGGGCGAACGAGGCGCCGGCGGCGGCTATGGCCATGTTGTTCCCGCTGGCGCCTGCTGGGCGCGTAAGGCGCGCCCGGCAAATCAGGCGCCGCCCCCATGGGACCCCCAATTGGTTTATTAAACCTTTCGTCCTCCCTCCCGCTGGGTGAAGTGCGTCCGAAGGGCCGGATTGGGGCTGCAGCGCGCTACCCGACCGACCCCGCCCTTCGCCCCTTCAGTCCGGCCGGGCGGCCTGCCGGCTCCCCCAGAAGGGGGAGCGACCGCGCAGCCTCTACTGTCCGAAGCGGTAGGCGAGCCTGACGCCGAGGTCGTCGATCCCCGGGTTCTGCTTGCCGGCCAGCTGGGCGTGGCTCATGTGCACATAGGCGAGCTCGGCCGCCCACTTGGGCGACAACCGCCAGCCCAGGGTCACCTCCGGCTCGAACAGGGCGCGCGAACCGAAGTAGATGCGGTCAGGCGTCTTCTGGAACTTCTCCGACGGCCCGTCGTGGACCGCCACGCCGAAGCCGGGTTGCAGGTAGAACCGCCCCCCGTCCCAGTGGAACCGCCAGCCGAGCCCGGCCGCCGCGAAATTGGTCCCGCCGGAAGTGTTCACCGACCCGAAGGCGTAGGCATGCAGCTCGCCCGTCCAGAGCGTGGCGAAAGGCGCCGTCCTGGCCCCGAACTGGACGTCGGTCCCGTGCTCGTAGCAGCAGAGCGCCACCTTCAGGTCTAGGCTGTGGGCGGCCACGCCGCCGAACACCTCCGCCGCCGCCGCCGGCCCCGCGGCGAACAGCAGCGCCGTCGAGGCGATGGTCACGCAAGAGGAAAGGCGAAAGATCGAACGCTGCATGGGCCCTCCTGATTCGCGCCGGCGGCTCAGGAGACCACGCTCACCCCGCCTTTGGTAGGCGGGGCCCTGACCCGTCGAGACCGGAGCTCCGGTGGAACCGCCTCGCTGGGTGGCAGGCAGTCATACCGAGGCCAGAGCGCCCCTGCCCTACCTCCTCGTCGGATAGCATCTTGTCCGCAGCCATAAATGCACCCCTGAGAGCGAAATATACGGCGACCTCGTGCAATACCTCCGATTGTTCAAAGGTCACTGGCTGATCGACGGGGTGCTTTCCGCCAATGGTCGCGATCTCAGCGGGCTTCACCGCGTCGGTGATCCAGGTCAGTTTTGTCGCGGAGCCGACGGTCTCGACCTTTTTGAGATAGCGGTTGCCTGTGGGACGGACGGTCACTTCGTTCTCCCCTTGAGGCTGGCCATCGGCCTTTTGACTCCCTTGGCGCTCCAAGCAGAATGATTGCTCCCCTCTCACCTGGGAGATCATTATTGGTACACACACTGGTACACCGAGCAGGGGCAAGAATGGCGATTTCTGCTGTTTCGCCAGGGAGATCACATCACCCAGGATGGTACCCATACTCTCCTGTCGAGTGCGCCAATCTTTTCAATACGTTGGCGAGCCGCCATCTTCGCCGGTCTAGTCGGGCCCGCTCGTGGTCGCCAGCGCCGGCGCGCCAGGCGCCTGTTCGGCGCGAGCTAAGGGCAGCCGTCCAAAGACTTCATTGCCGGCCCTGATGAAGACGGCCGGCCCGAACCGGTCCAGGACGCGTGAACGGGCCCTCGATCCCATGGCCGCCAGGCGATCGGGGGCTCCCAGCAAACTCATCAAGGCGTGGGCGAGCGCTTCCGGGTCCGACGGTGGCGTCAGCAGGCCGGTCTCGCCATCGAGGACGCTGAAACGCATCTCGCCCACCGTTGAGGCCATGACGGGCAGGCCGGCTTGCATCGCCTCGTGAGCGGCGATGCACAGGCCCTCCCGGCGGGACGGCTGGAGGTAGAGGTGCAGGTCGGCCAGGAACGCCTCCGGGCGATCCTGGAACCCCACCAACCGAATGCAGTCGACGCCCGCCTGGCTCGCGGCGGATTCCAGCGCCCCGCGCATCGCGCCCTCGCCGGCGATGCGGACCTCGAAGGGGGCGGGGGGCGCGAACCCCTGGGTCTTCAGTCGGGCCAAGGCGGCGATCAGCACGTCATAGCCCTTGGCCGGGTGCAGGCGGCCCAGGGTCCCGAGCCGCAGGGTCTCCCCCGGGCGCCAGGGTGCGGACTGCGGCGCCTCTGGGTCGGCGGCGAACAGGGGCCAGGTCGCCAGTCGCTCCGGCGGAACCGACAGCCGCTCGGCGGTCAGGGCCGTGACGCTCTCGGAATCGCCGATCCACAGGGCGGAGAGGCCCTGCGTCGCCCGCAGCAGCAGACGGTTGGCAGGCTTCAGGTAGGCGTTGTGCTGCCAGCTCACCACCGGAACGCCGCGCCTCGCGCCGACCAGCTGGCCCAGCAGGGTGGCGCGGGTGAGGGAGGTCCAGATCAGGTCGGGCCGGCGGCGGGCGACCTCCGCGTCCAGCCAGGCGAGGGCGGCGAGGTGGTCGCGTTCCCCCCCGTCACGGACCGTGGTCCCGAAGCCGGCCGCCTCGATCTTCGCCAGGGCCCGTCCGTCCCGCCGGGTCAGGGCCAGGACCTCGACGGTCGCGCCGTTGGCGGCCAGAACGCTGGCGACGGAGGGGATGGGCAGGGCGGCGCCGCCGCCCTCCAGCGAGTTGATGACATAGCAGATGTGCATCAGCCCGGAGCCTGGACGGGGTGCGGGGCGCTGTCTCGCCCCTCAGACACGATGAGCGACCGCCGTGGCGGGGCGGACGGCGGCCGGCCAGTCCAGGCCGGCGAACCGGACGAGCGCCCTGGCCGCGCGCTCCGACGACGGCGTGTCCGTGAGGTCGAAGCTGTAGTCGAACAGTTCCTGCTGCACCGGCCGCCAGACCGTCTCGTGCTCGGCGCGCGCCTGGGCCAGGGCCGCCCCCAGGTCCCCCACATCCCCGATCACCGGCCCGGTCCGCCAGTGGGCGAAGTTGGGGTCGTCCCTCCAGGCCAGGCCGTGGCTGTTGAGGAAGACACAAGGGCGGGGCCGGACCAGGAACTCATAGACCTGGCTGCTCACGTCCCCGAGGTAGACGTCCGCGCGGTTGGTGTAGGCCATGGTGGTGGAGGTCCGGCTCCCCAGGTCGATGTGGATGTTGGGCGCGCGCAGATAGCGCTCCTCGATCCGCCCGGGCCGGTCGAGGCGCAGCCGGTCGATGGTCACGACGAACGGCCGTTCGAACAGCATCACGTGGGGCGCGAAGATCAGCTGGTGATCCTCGTGCTCGACGAACCAGTCCAGCACCTGCCGTCCCTGCCTGTACCAGGACGACAGGTGGGGCGAGACGTGGGGATTGTAGAGGACCACCGGGCGGCTCGGGTCGATCAGGGGATGGACCCCGCCCCCGTCGGCGACGTCGAACTTGGGATAGCCGACGATGGAGATCTTCTCCGGGGCGACGCGCGCGTCCCGCACCAGCCGGTCGCGGATCTTGGGCCCGGAAACCAGCACGTGGTCGAAGCCGGCGCTGGCCTTGTCGAAGCCGATGGCCCGGTCCCCCGCCCCGTGCCGGGTGTGGACGATGGCGAGGTCTTTCAGGCCGTGGCGGGTCTTGAGGATCAGGGAGGTCTTCTCCGCGACCACCAGCACGTCCAGGGCGCGGAAAAAGTCCAGGTTGTCGCCATAGACCAGAAGCTTGGTGGCGGGGATCACCGCGTCCAGGACCGCCGCCGCCGCGCGGCTCCGGCCGGAGGTGAGGCCGAGCTCCACCAGCTCGATCCCCCGCCCGATCATCCCGCCGCTGCAGCGCACGACCTCCGCGGTCAGGCGGCGGTTGGTGGTGGCGATGACGATCTCGGCGTCGACCCCGCTGCGGGCCAGGGCCAGGGCGATCGGCAGGCTGTGCGCGATCTGGTGGATTTGGTCGTGGTTGAAGAGGAAGCCGATGCGCATCCCGTATCGACGCCGCCCCCCAGCCGCGCCCTCAGGTCCAGGCGGCGCGAAAGGCGCGGCCGGCCGGGCATGGCGGTTTCGCGCCGCGGCGTGTCGGGCCGATGTCGGTCCCGCGACAGTTTCGCGGCGGCTAGAAGGTCATCCCCACCGACAGCCGGAAGGTCACCGGCCGGAGCGGGGTCACCTGGCGGGCGAATCTCAGGCTGAAGGGATTGCCGTAGGCGAAGGTGTCGCCGCTGGAGTCGGATGGATTGCTGACCACCGCCGTGATTCGCCACCGCGGGCCGACCAGGGCGGCGCTCGCCTTGGCCAGGGTGTAGTCCCCCATCCGTGGCGACAGGCTGGGGTCGAAGGTCAGGCGCGAGCCCCCGACATATTCGATCTGGCCGTCCAGCACGACGGTCCAGCCCCCCGCCAGGGGCCGGCGGTAGGCGATCGCGGCGCCGGCCGAGACGTCCGGCACCCCCGGCAGGCCGACGTCGCGGCGGGTCGGGAAGCCCGGATCGGCCTGGGTCAGCTCCGGCTCGTCGATCAGGCCGTTGAGGCGGACCTGGAGCCAGTCCGCGAACTGATAGACCAGCTCGGTCTCCAGGCCGACGTTGCGGCCCGTACCCGCATTGCCGGTGAAGGACAGGCCCGAGGGGAGGAACTGGTCGGTCTGCAGGTCCCCCCAGATCGCATAGAAGGCCGCCGCGCGGAGCTTCAGCCGGCCGTCCATCAGCGAGGCCTTCAGCCCCAGTTCGTAGTTCCAAAGTTCGTCCGGGCGAAAGCGCCGGTCCGGCTCGGGGGTCGTGTTGGAGAACTGCTGGCCGATCGGCCCGCCGGTGTTGAAGCCCCCCGAGCGATAGCCCTCCGACACCAGGAAATAGACCTGCGAGTCCGTCGTCAGCCGGTAGGCCAGCACGGCCTTGGGGGCCCAGCCGTCGAGGCCGGCGCGCCCCGAGAAGGCGCGGTCCGGCCCGCCGAAGCCGCTCACCAGCGAGGCCGTCCGCACCGAGGACTGGAAGTAGCGCAGGCCGGCTGTGAAGCTGAGGCGTGCGGTGAGGTCGTAAGTCGCCTCGCCATAGAGGGCGGTCTCGACCAGCCGGTCGGTCCGGCGCTCGTGGTAGAGCGCGGCGGCGGCGGGGGAGGCTGTGAGCCAAAGGTCGCCCGCGGTGGTCTCGTCGCTGGCCGAGGCGAAGGCGCCGACGAGCCATTGCAGCCGTCCTGGGCCCCGGGAGGTCAGGTTCACCTCCTCGACCATCAGCCGGATCGCCGTCAGTTCGTCGAAGGCGGCGGCGCCCGTCGTCCCCGGTCGGAACAGCGGCGCGGCGGCCGAGGCGTCGTACCGGCTGCCGATGTCATGGGACACCAGGGCGGTCGAGGAGGTCAGGTCCCCCCACGGCAGGCGGCCCTCGACGGTGAGGTAGGCTTGGGCGAAATCGTTGTCGTGCGGCTCGCGCATGGCGGCGGAGCGGTTCAGCCGTCCGAGGGCGGGGTTGACGTACTGGGTGTCGGCCGAGTTGATCCACTGGGCCGTACCGCCCAGGGTCGCGGTCCAGTCGGGCGTGGTCTCGATGCGCAGGGCCGCGCGCACCCCGGTGCGAACCGTGCGGTTCACGTCCGCTTTGCCCAGGGCGGGATCGTCGATGTAGCCCCCGTCGGATTCGCTGTAGCCGACCAGCCGCAGGGCGGCCCGGTCCTTCGCCAGCGGCAGGTTCAGCATCCCCTCGAAGCTGCCGCTCGCGCTGCCGCCCCGGGTCGTGGCCGCGGAGAACTCCAGGGCCCCGGCGAAGCGGTCAAGCACCGGCTGGCGGGTGACGATGCGGTAGATGCCGGCGATCGACCCGCCGCCGTAGAGTGAACCCTGCGGCCCCCGCAGCACCTCGACCTTGTCGATGTCCGCCAGCCGCAGGTCCGGGTCGGGGGCGTTGTAGGTGACGGGGACGCGGTCCAGGTAGAGCCCGACCGTCGACTGGGTGCGACCGGTGAAGGCGCCGTCCGAGAGGCCTCGCAGGAAGATCTTGTCCCGACCGGGACCGAGGTTGGTGACCGTGACGCCCGCCAGCTGGGCGGCGACGTCCGCGGTGTCCACCGTCCCGCTCAGCTTCAGGTCCTCGCCGCTGAGCGCGCTGACGGCGTAGGGCAGGCTGTCCAGCAGGGACGCACGCTTGGTGGCGGTGACGATGATCTCCGGGATGGCGAGGTCGGAGGCGGCTTCCGAGGGCGGTGAGGGCGGCGGCGCGGCGCGGGGCGGCGGGGCGGGCCGCCCGGGGATCGCGACGATGCGCACCACGGTCCGGTCGACCCAGTCGGCCCTGCAGTCGCTGCCGGCGAGCAGGCGGGCCAGGGCTTCGCGGGCGGTCAGGCGTCCCGCCACCGCTTCGCTGCGCCCATCGCAGGCGCGCGCGCCGCCGAGGGAGACCCCGGCCTGGAGGGCGAAGCGCACCAGGGCGGACGGAAGAGGCTGGGCGGGCAGGTCGAAGGCCTGGGTGCCCGTGGTCTGGGCCTGGGCGAGGGAGCCGGCGAAGAGGGCCGCCAGGGCCGTGCCGGCGGCAAGGACCGCCTGCCGTACGGACGGGCCGGCCCGTCCGCTCAGGAGGCGGCGCGCTGGCGCAGCACTACCGAGCCGGAGCCGTTGCTGGCCGAGACGGGCAGCAGGTCCTGCAGCCGCCGGACCATGGCCTCCGGCGACCCGATCGCCAGGACTCCCGAGAAACGCAATGACCTCGCCCTTTCTTCCACCTGGATAGGCGTCTCAGAGTACCGGCTGAGATCGGCGGCGATCGCCTCCAGGGTGGCGTCATCATAGACCAGCCGGCCCTCCCGCCAAGCAAAGGCGCCGTCCGGCGCGACGTTGCGCACCTGCTGGCCGGCGGCCCCGGCCTCTCGGATCAGCTGCTGGCCCGGCACCAGGCGGACAGGCGGCGCTGTCTCACCCGCGGTGGCGACATCGACGATCCCGCGGCGGACGGTGACGGCGATGCGGCCGTCCCGGTGGGCGATGTCGAACTCGGTCCCGACCACCCGCACGGTGCGGTCGCCGACGGTGACGAAGAAGGGGCGCGCCGCGTCCTTGGCGACGTCGAAGGCGGCCTCGGCGTCGTTCATGGTCACGCGGCGGGACCGGCCGTCGAAGGCCACCGAAATGCGCGAGGCGGTGCTGAGACTGACCCGCGTCCCGTCCTCCAGGCGAACCTCGCGGGTCTCGCCCCGCGCGGTCTGGAAGACCCGTTCGGCCGCGGGCGGCGCAACGGGGGGCTTGCTCTGCGGGATCGCCAGCCACACCACACAGGCCGCAGCCGCCGCCACGGCGAACCCCAGGGCGGGGCCGAGCCACGGGGGTGTCCTGCGGCGCGCGGAGAGGGAAACGACCTTGCCGGCGGGGGACAGCGCGGCCTGGACCTCGTCCGCCCGTTCGCCGAACTCGAGCCACAGGGCCTCGACCGCGTCATAGGCGTCCCTGTGGGCGGGGTCGGCCTCGAGCCAGGCCTGGAAGGCCAGCCAGTCTCTTTCCTGGACCCCGTCGGACTGCAGGCGCGCCAGCCAGTCGGCCGCCGCCTCGCGCGCCGCCTCGCCCTGGTTGAGATCCCGCGTCATCCGACTGTTTTCCCGCGGCCCGGCCGGCCGTCGTTCGAGGTTGATGACGCCGCCGCGGGCCCGCGCCCCCCGGTCCGCTCCCAGCAGGTCCTCATGCGAGCCTCTCCGACAGGCGCTTCAGGGCGGTGCTGATCAGCTTTTCCACCGCGCTCACCGATATCCCCAGGGCCTTCGCCGTCTCGGCATGGCTGAGCCCCCGCAGCTTGTGCAGCTCGAAGGCCCGGCGGGTCTGCGGCGGCAGGGTCTCCACCGCCGCCACCATCCGCCGCAGCCGCTCGCGGGCCGCCGCCGCCTCGTCCGCGGGGGGCTCCTGGGCAAGGTCCGGGGCGCCGCCGAGGATGCCCCTCTCGCGATACCAGTTCCCGTCGCGCAGGGCCGCGCGGCGAGCCTGGCGCATCCGGTCCAGCATCAGGTTGGAGGCCAGGCGGTAGAGCAGGGCGGCGGGGTTCTCCGCCTCGGTCTCCGCCTCCACGGCGGTGACCTTGAGGTAGAGCTCCTGGACCAGGTCTTCGGCCGCGGCGAGGGAGCGCATGCGCGCGGCGCAGAAGCGCACCAGGGCGGCGCGCCTCTCAAGATAGGCCCGGAGCAGCGGCGTCGGCCTCGCCTGGTGCAAGTTCGGCTTTCCCGTCGATTCCGCGCGACCCGCCGCCTCCATCCGCCCGAACCGCGTCTCGATCAAGCCCGCCGTGGTCGTCGCGCCGGCGCCCGAACGCGCAAATTCGCCCGGCCGGACCTGGGGGCGGCCCCGCGCGGCGACGTCATCACGGCTTGGCGGGCAGGGGCGGCCGGCTTCGAGGCAGATTATGAAACGCCGCGTCACGCGCCTGTTCCGCGACCGTCACATACCCGCCGTAGGTCTGGGGCCCCTCCATTCGCCGGGCCTGTCGCATGAGTGAACTGGCGCTCCATCTCGGCTGGGCCTGTCTGGGGGTGTCCCTGCTGGGCGCCGTCTACGCCCTCGTCTGCGGGCTGCTGGTCCGCCGCCACCTGGCGGGCGCGCACGAGGGTCCGTCCGCCTTCCCGCCGCTCACCCTCTTGAAGCCGCTCCACGGCGACGAGCCGGGGCTCTACGGCAATCTGCAGAGCTTCTGCCTGCAGGACTATCCGGGCCCGATCCAGATCGTCTTCGGGGTGCAGGACTTCGCCGACCCGGCCATAGCCGTGGTGCGCGCCCTGCAGCGCCGCCATCCGAACCTGGCCATCGATCTCGTCATCGACGCCGCCGAGCACGGCCACAACCGCAAGGTCTCCAACCTCATCAACATGAGCCGCGCGGTCCGGCACGAGGTCCTGGTTCTCTCCGACAGCGACATCTGGGTGGAGCCCGACTACCTGCGCCGCGTCGTGGCGGCCCTGTCCAGGCCGGGCGTGGGGTTCGTCAGCTGCCTCTATACGGGGGCCGATACGGCCAGCCTGCCCTCGATCCTGTCGGCCATGGGGATCAGCTACCAGTTCCTGCCCAATGTGGCCCTGGGCCTGGCCGCGGGCATGGCGCGCCCCTGTTTCGGCTCGACCATCGCCCTGCGCCGAAGCGTCCTGGCCGAGATCGGCGGGTTCGAGGCCTTCGCCGACCGGCTGGCGGACGACTACGACCTCGGCCAGGCGGTCTGGAGCCGCGGCTACCGGGGCGCCGTCCCGGCCTTCGCGGTCGTCCACGTCTGCCGCGAGCCGACGTTCCGCGAGCTGTTCGCCCACGAGGTGCGCTGGGCCCGCACCATCCGCGCCATCGATCCCGGCGGGTTCTTCGGCTGCGGCTTCACCCATGCCCTGCCCTGGGCCCTGGCGGGGTGGGCTCTCACCGGGTTCAGGTTCTATGGCCTCGCCGTCGTGGCCGTCGCGGTCTCGGCCCGCTGGATGCTCGCCCATGAGGTCGATGGGGCGACCGGCCGGCCGGCGGGCTCAGGGCTCCTGCTGCCCCTTCGTGACCTCTTGTCCTTCGGCGTCTTCGTCGCCGCCTTCTTCGCCAATTCCGTCCGTTGGAGCGGCCGCCGGTTCACCGTCGCCGCCGACGGCGCCCTGACCTCCACCGAGGAGCTTTCCGATGCTGCGCACCCTGTTCCTGCAGGCTCCCTCCTTCGACGGCTTCGACGGCGGGGCGGGCTCGCGCTACCAGGCCAGGCGCGAGATCAAGTCCTTCTGGTACCCGACCTGGCTGGCCCAGCCCGCGGCCATGGTGGAGAACAGCCGGCTGATCGACGCCCCGCCCCATAGGACCTCGCTGGCCGAGATCGCGCCTCTGGCCAAGGACTACGACCTGGTCGTCGCCCACACCTCCACGCCCTCGTTCAAGGCGGACGTGGCGGCCATCGAGGCGCTCAAGGCGGTCAACCCGAACCTGAAGGCGGGGCTGATCGGGGCCAAGGTGGCGGTGCAGCCCGAGCGCAGTCTGCTCGACGCCCCCGCGGTCGATTTCGTCGCCCGCAACGAGTTCGACTTCACCATCAAGGAAGTGGCGGACGACCAGCCGTGGTCGAAGATCGCGGGCCTGTCCTGGCGCAACGCCCGCGGCGCCCTGGTCCACAACGAGGACCGGGCCATGCTGGAGAGCATGGACGACCTGCCGTTCGTCACCCCGGTCTACAAGCGCGACCTCGTCATCGAGGACTACTTCATCGGCTACCTGAAGCACCCCTACATCTCGCTCTACACAGGGCGGGGCTGCAAATCGCGCTGCACCTTCTGCCTGTGGCCCCAGACCGTGGGCGGCCATCGCTACCGCACCCGCAGCGTCGGCCACGTGATCGAGGAGATCGCCTGGGCCCAGCGCGCCTTCCCCCAGGTGAAGGAGTTCTTCTTCGACGGCGACACCTTCACCGACGACCTGCCCCGCGCCGAAGCCATCGCGCGCGAGCTCGGCAAGCTGGGGGTGACCTGGTCGTGCAACGCCAAGGCCAATGTCCCCCGCGAGACCCTGAAGGTCCTGAAGGACGGGGGGCTGCGCCTGCTACTGGTCGGCTACGAGTCCGGCAACCAGCAGATCCTGCACAACATCAAGAAGGGCATGCGGATCGAGGTGGCCGAGAAGTTCACCCGCGACTGCCACGAACTCGGCATCGCCATCCACGGCACCTTCATCCTCGGCCTGCCCGGCGAGACCAGGGAGACCATCCAGGAGACGGTGGCCTGGGCCGCCAAGATCAATCCGCACACCATCCAGGTGTCCCTGGCGGCGCCCTATCCGGGCACCTTCCTTTACGATCAGGCCATGCAGAACGGCTGGCTCGACGCCGACCACGCCGAGCTGGTGGACGACAACGGGGTGCAGATCGCGCCCCTGCACTATCCGCACCTCAGCCACACCGAGATCTTCGATTCCGTCGAGACCTTCTACCGGCGGTTCTACTTCCGCTCCGGCAAGATCGCCTCGATCGTCGGCGAGATGGTGATGAGCCCTGACATGATGAAGCGGCGCCTGCGTGAGGGGGTCGAGTTCTTCGAGTTCCTCAAGGAGCGCCGGGGCGCGGCGGCTTGAGGGGACTGATCGTCACCGCCGACGACTTCGGCCTCGCCACAGAGGTCAACCGGGCGGTGGCGATGGCGCACGAATATGGAGTCCTGACCGCCGCCAGCCTGATGGTCTCCGCCCCGGCGGCGGATGAGGCCGTGGCCATGGCCCGCGCGGCCCCGACCCTGCGCGTTGGGCTGCACCTCGTCCTGGTGGAGGGTCGCCCGACCCTGCCGCCGTCGCGGATTCCGGCCCTGGTGGGCGCGGACGGGCTGTTCCGCGAGGACATGCTAGGGGCGGCGATATCGATCTTCTTGCGCAGGGGCGCCCGCCGCCAGCTCGCCGCCGAGATCGCCGCCCAGTTCGAGGCCTTCCGCGCCACCGGCCTCAGCCTGGACCACCTGACGGTGCACAAGCATTTCCACCTGCACCCGACCATCGCCGGCCTGGCCTTGCGGATCGGCCGCGACTTCGGCCTGCGCGCCGTGCGCCTGCCCGTCGAGCCCCGCGCGACCATCGCGGAGGCGGAGCCGGGGCGGTCGATCGGTGGGGAATGGGCGACGCAGCCCTGGGCGCGGCTGGCGCGTCGGCGCTTCCGGGCGGCGGGGATGCTCGCCCCGGACCAGGTGTTCGGCCTGCGCTGGTCGGGCGCCATGACCCCGGCGCGCCTGGCGGGCCTGGCCGCGCGCCTGCCGCCGGGCCTGAGCGAGATCTACCTTCACCCCGCCACCGACGCGCGCTTCGAGGGCGCCGCGCCCGGCTACCGCTACGCCGAGGAACTGGCGGCCCTGGTCGACCCGGCCGTGGCCCGCGCCATGGAACGGGCCGGCCTGCGCCGGGGGGGCTTTTGCGACTTCCTGCCGGAGGGGCGGTGGGACGCATGAAGCTGGCCCTGCTGATCGGCCTCATCGCCGGGGTCCTGGTGAGCCTCGGGGTGGTGGCCTACGTCGGCTTCGACGCGGTGCTGGCGGCCCTCGCCCGGCTGGGCTGGTCGGGTTTCGCGACCCTGATCGCCTGTCAGCTGGCCCTCGTTCCCCTGCTCGGCGGGGCCTGGTTCGTCCTGGCGCGGGGGCAGGGGGCGGGGCTCCCCACCTTCGCCTGGGGCCGCCTGGTCCGCGATTCCGCCACGGAGGTCCTGCCGTTCTCGCCCCTCGGCGGCCTCCTGCTGGGCGCCCGTGCAGCCAGCCTGCACGGGTTGCCCGGCCCCGTCGCCCTCGGGTCGGCGGTGGTGGACGTCACCGCCGAACTCCTGGCCCAGATCGCCTACACCCTGCTCGGCCTGGTCCTGCTGCTGTCGCGCGGCGTGCTCGGCGCCCATGGCCTGTCGCCGGTGGAGTTGGGGGCGGCCCTGTTGCTCGCCCCGGCGACCACCGCCGGCTTCATCCTGTTCCAGCGGCGGGGGCTGGGCTTCATCCTGCGCCATATGGAGGCCCGCTGGAGTGGGGCGGGCCTGGCCAAGGCCGAGGCGGCCCACGCGGAGATTCTGGCGATCTACGACCGGCCGTGGCGGGTCTGCCTGTCGGTCGCCCTGCACTTCGCCGCCTGGATCGCCGCGGCCCTGGGCGCCTGGATCGGCCTGAGGCTGCTGGGCGCGGACCTCAGCTTCGCCGACGTCGTCGCCCTGGAGAGCCTGCTCTGCGCTCTCCGCAGCGCCGCCTTCGTCGTGCCGGGCGGGCTGGGGGTGCAGGAGGGGGCCTACGCCCTGCTGGCCGCCCTGTTCGGCCTGCCGGTGGAGATCGCCGTCGCCCTGTCCCTGGTGAAGCGGGCCCGGGACCTGATGATCGGCGTGCCCGCCCTCCTCGCCTGGCAGGTCGGGGAACTGCGCCGGGCGGGCTGAATCCATAAGGGGATGCGACATTCTCGCCGCCGCCGCCGCGTGCGGTTCGCCCGCCCCGGCGCCGTCTCTCCATCAGGACGTCTGGGTCCGTTTGCGATGGGTGTTCCTTGGCCGAGTTGTCCGTGCTGGCCGGCGCGCAGGACGAGGCGAGGCCCCCCAGGGCTTGGCCGGCGCCGGCGATCGGGAGCTTCGCCCGGGACATCGTCGTCGTCCTCCACGATCTGGGCCTCGGCGGCACCGAGCGCATCGCCATCCGCCTGGCCAATCGCTGGGCCCAGATGGGACGGCGCGTGACCCTGCTTTGCGGCTCCACCGAAGGCCCCCTGGCGCCGATGGTCGATGGGCGGGTGGAGGTCGTCGCGTGCGATCCGCCGATCCCTCGCGCCCGCGGTTCGCGCCGTCGCCTCGGCCGGGCGACCGCCGCCTTCCTCGCGGCCCAGCGGACGGACGTGCTGTTCGTCCCCGGCAACTACCACTGGGCCGTCCTGCCCGCCGTCGCCCGCCTTCCCGAGAGCCAGCGCCCCGGCGTGGTCGCCCAGATCAGCGCCCCGCTCTACCGCCGGGGCCGGGGCCCGCTGCGCCAGATCGCCTACAACCTGCGCACCCGCGCCTGGCTGCGGCGCGCCGATGCGGCGGTCTCCCTGTCCCCGGAGATGACCCGCGACGCCGACCGCGTGCTGGGCCGCCCGATCACCCAATGCCTGCGCCTGCCGGCCCTCGAGGACGAGCCGCCGCGGCGCTTCCCTGACCTGGTCCCGGCCTCCGGCCGCCTGGTCCTCGCGGCGGGCCGGCTGGTGGCCGAAAAGGGCTTCGACGTCGCGCTTCGCGCCTTCGCCCGCCTGCGGGACCCGCAGGCGCGGCTGGTGATCCTCGGTGAGGGGCCCCGCCGCGCCCAGCTCGTCTCCCTGGCCGAAAGCCTGGGCGTGGCGGACCAGGTGGAGCTGCCCGGCTATGTGGCCGACATCGGCCCGTGGCTGCGCCGGGCGAGGGTCTTCCTGCTCGCGTCGTCCTACGAGGGCTACGCCGCGGTGGTGGTGGAGGCCTTGGCCGCCGGCCGCCCCGTCGTGGCCACCGATTGCACCGCCGCCGCCCACGAGCTTCTGGATCGCCCGGAACGAGGCGCCGTCACCCCTATCGGGGACGTAGAGGCCATGGCGGCCGGCCTACGCCGGGTCCTCGACGCCGAACCGGCCCCGCCCCAGCGCCTGGCCGCGGCGGTCGCCGGCCACCGCATCGGCCCTATCGCCATGGCCTATCTGGACATCTTCGACGCCGTGCATCGCGGCGGCAGGGGCGTGGGCGACCCGGTTGGTCGAGCGGCCTGAGGCGAGCGAGCGGACCGGGACCACGTCGAACGCCTCGCCCGCGCCCTCGTTTCCGGGGTGACTCGAAGGGCCCAATCACCACCTATTCGCCGCCGTGATGGCAATTCGGTGCGCTTTGCCGCATCCATGGGCAGGGAAACTTCCGTCGATTCAGTCGCTATTGGGGAAAAGGCGCGTCTTTGGCCCTCCGAAGTCGAAGGTCACGGGTTCAAATTCTGGCGCTCGCGGCCCTCGTCGGCGCCGCGCCTGCCGCCGCCGCCCCGAAGCCGCAGCGGGTCATGTCCCTGAACCAGTGCGCCGACCAGCTGGTGCTGAGTCTCTTGCCGCCCGGGCGGATCGCCTCGGTGACCTATCGAGCGGGGGTCGGGGCGGTCAGTCCTGAGATCGCGGCGAAGGCCAAGGGCGTGGCGGTCAACCATGGCCTCGCCGAGGAGGTGGCGGCCCAGGCGCCGGACCTGATCGTCGGGGGGCTCTACACGACTCCGGCCGCGAGACGGCTGGCGCGGAAGGCGGGGGTTCCGGTGATCGACCTCGACGCGGCCGAAAGCTTCGCCGATATCCGCCGCATCACCCGCCAGGTCGCCGTCGCCGTCGGGGAGCCAACGCGGGGGGAAGCCCTGATCGCGGCCATGGACGCCGAGCTGGCCGAACTGGCGCGCACTGCCCCGGTCCGGCCCCTGGCGGTGATCGCCTGGAACGGGTCGGGGCGGGTTCCGGGGGGGCGGTCCCTCTTCAACGACATCCTGACCGCCGCGGGGGCGGTGAACCTGGCGGCGAGCGACGCCCGGTTCGAGACCAGCTTCGACCTGGAGCAGCTCCTGGCGTTGCGGCCCCAGCCGGACCTGCTGCTTTACGGCGCCGCGGCGGTGACCGCGCCGGGGCCGCAAGGGGAGGCCGCGCGCCATCCGGTCCTGGCCCGGGCCTACGGGGACCGGCGGATCGCCTATCCGGAAGCGGCCTACCAGTGCGGCGCTCCCCAGGCGGCGCAGGCCGCGCGGGCCTTGCGCCAGGCCATGCTGGCGGCCGTCACGGCGGAGCCGGGCCGATGAAGGGCGCCGGGGCGGCCATGGCGGCGGGGGGCGCGCTCCTCGTGGTCCTGTTCGGGGCCTCGCTGCTGGCCGGTCAGGTGTGGCTGAGCCCGGCGGACGTCCTGCACGGCCTGACCTCGCCAAAGCCGGACCTCGCGAGCCTGATCGTCGTCGAGCTGCGCCTGCCCAGGGCGGTGCTGGCGGTCGCCATCGGGGCGGCTCTGGGCCTCTGCGGAGCGGCGCTGCAGGGACTGTTACGCAATCCCCTGGCCGATCCGGGCCTGCTGGGGGTGTCGTCAGGGGCGGCCCTGGGGTCGGTCCTGGCCATCTACTTCGGCCTCGCCGCCCAGGTCGCCCTGGCGGCGCCGGTGCTGGGCCTCGTCGGCGCCTTGGCGGCGAGCGCCCTGACCTTCGCTGTCGGGCGGGGCGGGACCCTGTCTATGATCCTGGCGGGGGCGGCGGTCTCCAGCCTGGCGGGCGCCGGGGTGTCCCTGGCCCTGAACTTCGCCCCCACCGCCTCGGGCGCCTACGAGATCATGACCTGGCTGATGGGCGCCCTGACCGACCGGAGCTGGGAGCATGTGCGCCTGGCCCTGCCCTTCATTCTCGTGGGCGCGGCGATCCTCGCCTCCACGGCGCGGGCCCTGGACGTTCTGTCGCTCGGGGAAGCCCAGGCGGCGAGCCTGGGGGTGGACCTCGACCGGCTGAGGCTGACGGTGCTGGTCGGCGTGGCGCTGTGCGTCGGGGCGGCGACCTCGGTGGCGGGAGCGATCGGGTTCGTGGGGCTGGTGGCGCCGCACCTCGTCCGCCCCGTCGTCGGCCATCAGCCGGGGCGGACCCTGCTGCCCTCCGCCCTGTTCGGGGCGGTTCTGCTGCTGGCGGCGGACATCGGCAGCCGCCTGCTTCGCTACAACGGCGAGGAGATCAAGCTCGGGGTCTTCACAGCCCTGGTCGGGGCGCCGTTCTTCTTCTGGCTGGTGATCCGCTTGAGGAGGCTCGCCCCATGAGCCGGCTGGCCGTCTCGAGGCTGACCGTGCGGCGCGGCGGGAGGACCCTGCTCGATGGCGTCTCGGCCGCCTTTCCCGCCGGCGCCTTCGTCGCGGTGGTGGGACCGAACGGGGCGGGCAAGTCGACCCTGCTGGCGGCTCTGGCGGGGTTGATCGTCCCGGACGCCGGCGAAGTGACCATGGACGGGCGGTCCCTGGCGGGGATCGGCCGGGCGGCGCTGGCCCGCCGGCGGGCCTATCTGCCGCAGAACCCCCGCTGCGAGTGGCCGATCTCGGTGGAGCGGCTGGTGGCCCTGGGGCTGACCCCCTCGTTGCCGGCCTTCGGCGGCCTGCCGGCGGCCCTGGCCGAGCGGGTGGAACGGGCTCTGGAGGCCTGCGACCTGACCGCCCTGAAGGGCCAGGCGGCGACCACCCTCTCCGGAGGCGAGCTGGCGCGAGCCATGCTGGCCCGGACCCTGGCGGGGGACCCGGAAGTCCTGATCGCCGACGAGCCCACCGCCGGGCTTGATCCGCGCCACGCCCTGGACTCCATGGTCCGGCTGCAGGCCCTGGCGAGGGAGGGGCGGCTGGTGGTCGCGGCCCTGCACGACCTGACCCTGGCGGCGCGGTTCTCGACCGACCTTCTGGCCCTGCGCGCGGGTCGGGTAGAGGCGCTGGGGCCGACGGCGGCGACCCTGACGGCGGACCTGCTGGAGCGGACCTTCGACATGCGGGCGCGGGTGTCCAGAACGGGAGAGGCCGCGGTGGTCGATTTCCAGGCTCCGGCTGCTCGTTAGTCCCCTCGGGCGCTGCTGAAATTCACAGATGATCAGCGGGCGGACGGACCCCTGCGCGGATTCTGTTCAGCGCGCGCCCGCGCCGCCCGATTGAATGGCTAAGCTTTGAATAGTTACGTTTTTCTCCAACGAGCGGATGGGGCCTTCGCGCGTTAACCATTATGAACGGGGTGGCTGCATCTGCTCGGGTCAGCGACCGCGCGGGCCGGGTCAAGGTGGTTGGCGGCGACTTTCGAGGGGGTTCTCATGCGGGCAATTCTCGTGTCTTCGGCGGCGGTTCTGTGCGTGGCCGGGTGGGCCGGAACGGCATCGGCGGCGCCCGAGCAGTGGGCGGTCGGGGTCGGGACGGGGAGCGACGGGGTCGGGGTGGAGCTGCTCTACAACCCCGCGGCGCGCTTCGTCCTCCGGGCCCGAGCCTCCATCGCACCGAAGTTCCGTGACGGCGGCAATGTCGGAACTGACTTCCACCTCTCCGGCAAGACCAAGATTCACGGCTTCAGCGCCTTCGGCGAGTACCACCCCTTCGACAGCGATGACTGGACCAGGTCCATCTTCGTCGGCGCCGGCGCATTCGGGGGCGACCGCGACGTCAGCATCAAGGGCCGCTACATCGGCCCGACCGTCAACGTCACGCAAACGGTGATCGTCAGCGGCACGCCCGTGACCGTCAACGTGCCCATCGGCGCCGCTCAGATCGGGCGGCCGGTGGGCGGGACCAAGGTCACCTCGGTCATACCCGTGGTCGGCGTGGGCTGGGACAACACCTTCACCACCGACAGCCGCTGGGGCCTGCACCTGTTCGCGGGCGTCGGATTCGGCAAGACCAAGACCTCCCTCACCCTCGTCGGCGGGACCTTCTCCACAAATCCGCAGATCGTCTCCCTGGCGAGCGGCCTGCCCGCGGCGATCGAGGGTTCGCGGGACTACAAGCTGCTGCGCCACTATCCGGTCGCGACCGCCACCCTGACCTACAGGTTCGGGTCCAGGAAGGCGCCTCCGCCACCCCCGCCACCCCCGCCTCCGCCGCCCCCACCGCCGCCGCCTCCTCCTCCGCTTCCTCCTCCTCCTCCTCCTCCTCCTCCCCCGCCGCCGCCGCCGCCGGCCGCGGCCATCCCCGAGGCCCGGGAATTCGTCGTCTACTTCCCCTTTGACCAGTCGGTCCTGACCCAGGACGCCCAGGCCGTGGTGCAGCAGGGGGCGACCTACGCCACCAGCGGGCGGGCGACCCAGGTGATCGTGATCGGCCACACCGACACGTCCGGTTCGCTCTCCTACAACGTCCGCCTGTCGGAACGCCGGGCCAATGCCGTCGCCGACGCCCTGGTGGGCCTCGGGGTGAACCAGGGCGTCATGTCCGTGGACTGGAAGGGCGAGACCCAGCCGGCCGTTGCGACGGGCGACGGGGTGAAGGAGCCGCTGAACCGGCGCACGACCATCAACATCAACTTCGGTCGCTAAGCCGGATCGAAAACCCTCGTAGAGCCCGGTTTCGGCCGGGCTCTATTCCTGTGGCAGGTCGAACAGGCCGAAGGCGTACATGGCGTAGAAGACGCCGATGACGGCCGCGACCAGCAGGGCCGAGAACAGCATCACCCGCAGCATCCGCGCCTCGAAGGAGACGTCGCGGAAGGGCCCTCGCTTCAGGCCCGGCTGCATCACCTCTTCGGGGGCGACGTGGATCACCGAGCGATCGTTCAGCGGGACGACATTGTCGCGCGGTTCGGGTTCGGGGTCGCTCATGGCCCCAGTCTACCCCGAAGCGGCGTTCTTGGCGCGCTCGCGAAGGCGCTCCCGGATCCGGGGCAGGGCGGCGGGGGCGGTGGCCGCGAGGACGCCGGCGATGTCGGCGGCCCAGTCGTAGAGGTCCGCGTCGCGGTGTACGGCGGGGAGGGCCTGGACCAGCTCCATCACCCCGCCGTAGAGCGCCAGCCCGGCGCCGACGACCCAGAGCGCCCGGCGGGCAAAGGCCGCCGCGGCGAGGAGGGTCAGGCCGTAGAGCCCCAGGAAGTGCTCGGCCTTGTCCCAGGGGATCAGGCCGGGGCCCGGCCCCGAGGGAGCGACCAGCACCCAGGTGGCGACCGCGAGCGCGGTCCAGAAAGCGATCTTGAGCAGGATCGGGAGGCGCTCAGCCATCGGGGCGCCGGGTCATTCGGAGGATTGCTTGGGCGAGGGCCGCTTGCGCCCGAAGCCGCGCCTGGGCCTGGCCCCCAGCCTGGGCTTGGTTTCGCCGCCCGCCTTGGCGGCGATCTCCTTGAGCTTGCGGTGCTGGAGAGCGGAGAAGACCGCGCCCGGCGCACCCTTCTCGGGATCGGCGAAGGCGCGGCCGAAGGTCTTCACCCGGTCCTCGACCGAACCGAGGAATTCTCCCTCCCACTCGGAAAGGTCGACACCGGTCTTGGCGGCGGTGCGGCGCGCCTTGGAGAGCGCGCGAAGGGCGGCGCGCTTGGCGGCCTCTTTGGCGGCCGCCTTCAGGTCTGCGGGAAGCTTTCGCTTCACAGGCCCCCGATCGCAGACAGGTAGAGGTCGACCAGGGCTTCCTCCTCCTGGCGCTTGGCCTTGTCCTGCTTGCGCAGGCGCACGACCTTGCGGATGATCTTGCTGTCAAAGCCTTCGCCCTTGGCCTCCGAATAGACCTCCTTGAGGTCGGCCATGACCGCGGTCTTGTCCTCCTCCAGGCGCTCGATCCGCTCGATCAGGCTTTTCAACCTTCCTTGCGCGGCTGCGGTCAGCACATCGGCGTCGGCTTGGAAGGCGGCGTCGTCGGCCATGGGGGAACTCCGGGCAATGGGAAAGGGACCGGCGGCGCCGGCGTCAGCCTGCTACCCGCGCGATTCCGCGGGCCTGCGCAAGCGCGGCGGCGATTCAAGTTGTGGATAGCGACCTTGCGCCTGTGAGCGATCTGAGATCGCCGGGCGCGGGAGCCTAAAGGCTCAGCCCTGCTTGGCCTTGAAGCGGGGGTTGGTCTTGTTGATCACGTAGACGCGGCCCTTGCGGCGCACGACCTTGCAATCCCGGTGACGGGTCTTGAGCGACTTCAGAGAGCTTCTGACCTTCATGTCCCTCGGGTCCCAGTCGGAAAACGCAAATGCAAACCCGCGCGGGAAAGGGCCCCACGCGGGAAGCGGTGCGTATAGAAGGGGGGCCTTCCCAAGTCAACCGCGGGTGGGCTGGAGGCGCCCGACAATGGTTTTCGCGTGTTTCGACCCATTCGATTGAACGTGTTCGTCCTGGCCGGTACCCTGACACCCATGCATCGTAGGGCTTTCCTGGCGTCTACCGCGGGCTTGGCTGTCGCGCCGAACCCGGCGTGGCTGCAGTTTCCGGCCTCGTCCGGGGACCCGGCCTTTGACGGCTGGCTGCGCGACTTCACCGACCGGGCCGTGGCGGCGGGCTGGTCGCGCAGCGCCCTGGCCGAGATCTTCGCGGGCCTGTCGCCCGACGCCTCCGTGGTGGCCGCCGACCATCGCCAGCCCGAACTCTCCAAGCCCATGGGGGACTATCTCTCTGGGATCGTCTCGGAATCGCGGATCGGCGCGGGGCGTAATCGCCGCAAGGACATGGGCGGCTGGCTCGGCCGGATGACCGAGCGCACCGGCGTCCCCGCCGAGATCGTGGTGGCGATCTGGGGGGTGGAGTCCAACTTCGGCCAGAACCAGGGCTCCAGCGATGTGATCCGCTCCCTGGCCACCCTGGCCGCCGATGGCCGGCGGCGGCAGTGGGCGGAGGAACAGCTCCTCTCCGCCCTGAAGATCCTGACCTCCGGCGAGGCGCGGCGCGACCAGCTCACCGGCTCCTGGGCCGGCGCCATGGGCCAGACCCAGTTCACGCCGCAGGACTACCTGGCCTGGGCGGTGGACGAGGACGACGACGGGCGCCGCGATATCTGGCGCTCGGCCTACGACGCCCTGGGCTCGGCGGCCAACTTCCTGGCCCGCAAGGCGGCCTGGCGGCGGGGCAAGAGCTGGGCCCGTGAGGTCGCCCTGCCCCCGGGCTTCGACTACAGCCTGGCCGAGGGCGCGCGCCAGACCCCTACCGAGTGGGGTGTCCTCGGCGTGCGTACCGCCGACCGCCTGGCCTGGAGCGCGGCGGACCTGATGGAGCCGACCCAGCTGATCCTGCCCCAGGGCTGGTCGGCGCCGGCCTTCCTGGTCTTCCCCAACCACATGGCGATCCGCACCTACAACAACTCCACAGCCTACGCCCTGGCGGTGGGGCTGTACGCCGACCGCATCGGCGGGGCGCCCGCCCTGGTGCAGTCCTGGCCGCAGGACCAGCCGATCAGCTACGCCGACCGGATGGCCGCCCAGTCGGCGCTCGCCAAGCTCGGTTTCGATCCCGGAGAGCCGGACGGAATCATCGGGCTGAAGACCCGCGCCGCCGCCCGCGCCTGGCAGAAGGCCAGGGGCTTCCCCGCCGACGGCTACCTTTCCTACGGTCTGATCCAGGAGCTGAAAGCCCAGGCAGGCTAAGCTTGCCGCGGCTTATGGAGGGCGGGGGGTCTTGAGGCTCGCCCCGGCCGATGCTAGTCCCGCCCAATCGAGACGCTTCAGGAGCCCGACATGGCCAATTCCGCCCAAGAGTACCACAAGGGCGAAATGGAGATCGCCGACCAGGCGGCGACCTTCCACGGCTTCGTCGGCATGACGAAGTGGTGCTCCCTGGCCCTGGCGACCTCGCTGCTGTTCCTGACGGTCTGGCTCTGCGCCCACGCCGGGTTCATGCGGGCCGCAATCGCCGCCATCGTGGTGCTGGTGCTGGGGATTCTCCTCCTCAAGGAAAAGCCCTCCTCGTCGCACTGACGCCGCCTCGCCGGGGCCCCTGAGGGGGGTCTGGACAGCCGCCGCAAATAACGCCACACAAAACCTAGGCCGCGTCCCGAAAGATGGCGGGCCGAGGGGGTGGACGCATGGCCGTGACCATAGCCGTCACACGCGAACGGCGCGCGGGCGAGACCCGCGTGGCGGCGTCTCCCGATACCGTCAAGAAATTCAAGGCCATGGGCCTGGACGTGGTGATCGAGGCCGGCGCCGGCGTCACCGCCTCCATTCCCGACGCCGACTATAAGGCGGCCGGGGCGGAGATCGCCAAGACCGCCGCCGCCGCCATCGCCAAGGCCGACATCCTCTTGAAGGTGCGCGCGCCCGCCGCCGACGAAATCGCCGTCCTGAAGAAGGGGGCGATCGTCATCGGCCTGCTCAATCCCTACGGCGACAACGCCCTGGCGACCGCCCTCGCGGGCAAGGGCGCCGTGGGCTACGCCATGGAGCTGGTCCCCCGCATCACCCGCGCCCAGGTCATGGACGTGCTGTCCAGCCAGGCCAACCTCGCCGGCTACCGGGCGGTGATCGAGGCGGCCACCGCCTACGGCCGCGCCCTGCCGATGATGATGACCGCCGCGGGCACCGTCGCCGCCGCCAAGATCTTCGTGATGGGGGCGGGCGTCGCCGGCCTGCAGGCCATCGCCACGGCCCGCCGCCTCGGGGCGGTGGTCACGGCCACCGACGTGCGTCCCGCCGCCAAGGAGCAGGTGGAGAGCCTCGGGGCCAAGTTCGTGGCGGTGGAGGACGAGGAGTTCAAGCAGGCGGAGACCTCGGCGGGCTACGCCAAGGAGATGTCGGCCGAGTACCGTGCCAAACAGGCGGCCCTGGTCGCCGAGCACATCAAGAAGCAGGACATCGTCGTCACCACCGCCCTGATCCCCGGTCGGCCCGCGCCGCTGCTGGTCTCGGCCGAGCATGTGGCCTCGATGAAGCCCGGCTCTGTGATCGTCGATCTCGCCGTCGAGCAGGGCGGCAACTGCGCCGCCTCCAAGCTCGACCAGATCTTCACAACCCCGAATGGGGTCAAGGTGGTCGGCATCGCCAACCTGCCGGCCCGGCTGCCGGCCGACACCTCGGCCCTCTACGCCCGCAACCTGTTCGCCTTCACGGGCCTGTTGTTCGACAAGGAGGGCAAGTTCGTCCCCGGCGCCGACGACGAGATCCTGAACGCCGCGCGGCTCAAGGACGGCGGCAAAGCCCCCGCGAAAGCGCCCGCCAAGGCCGCCGCCAAACCGGCCCCGAAGGCTGCCGCGAAACCGGCTCCAAAGGCCTCGCCCGCCAAGCCCTCGACGAAAACCAAGCCCGCCGCCAAAGCCAAGCCCGCTCCCGCGAAAGCCAGGGCGGCCCCGGCAAAGGCCGCAGCGCCCGCCAAGGCCGCGCCCAAGCCCAAGACAGCGGCCAAGGCCGCGCCGAAGACCAAGAAGAAGGGCTGAGGAGGCCGTACATGGAAGCCGTCGATCCCACCGTCTTCCGCCTGGCCATCTTCGTCCTGGCGATCTTCGTCGGCTACTACGTGGTCTGGAGCGTGACCCCCGCCCTTCACACCCCGCTGATGGCCGTCACCAACGCCATCTCTTCGGTGATCATCGTCGGCGCCCTCCTGGCCGCGGCCGCGCATGGCGCGGCGGGCGAGGTCGCGGGGACCACGGTCTGGATTTCCAAGGGCGCAGGGGCGGTGGCCGCGGGCCTGGCCGCCGTCAACATCTTCGGCGGCTTCCTGGTGACCCAGCGAATGCTGGCCATGTACCGCAAGAAGGACCGTGGGTGAGCCCCCTCGATATCCTCAGCTACCTCTGCTGGGCGGCGTCGATCGGCGCGGTGCTGCTCTACGCCTATGTGCTGATCAAGCTGAGGCGAGGGCTGAACGGCCTGGGCCTGATCTTCACGGCCATGGCGCTCGCCGAGCTGCCGGCGGTCATGCGCTACGGCGCGGTCGGCCAAGGTTTCATGAACGCGGTGTTGGCCGCCGTCTGCCTGCTGGGCGCCTCGATCGCCCAGATGATCCTGGCTGTGCGAGGCCGGACCCCCTGGGAAGGCGCCGACCGGCGCGAGGAGCGTGAATGAACGCCAATATCGCCTCGATCGCCTTCCTGATCTCGGGAGTGCTGTTCATCCTGGCGCTCAGGGGGCTGTCCAGCCCTGAGACCAGCCGCCGGGGCAACCGGATGGGCATGATCGGCATGGCCATCGCCGTGGCGGTCACCCTGATCACCCTCTGGGGCCAGGGGGCGCTCGACACCGTGACCCTCGGCCTGCTGGCCGTCGGCGTGGCCATCGGCGGCGGGATCGGGGCGCTGATCGCCAAGCGCGTCGCCATGACCTCCATGCCGCAGCTGGTGGCCGCCTTCCACTCCCTGGTCGGCCTCGCCGCCTGCCTGGTGGCGGTGGCGGCGATCTACACGCCCGCGGCCTACGGGATCGCCACCGCTGACGGCGGGGTGAAGCTGCAGTCGATGATCGAGCTCTCCATCGGCGTCGCCATCGGGGCGGTGACCTTCACCGGCTCCCTGATCGCCTTCGCCAAGCTGAACGGCAATATGAGCGGCGCGCCGATCATGCTGCCGGCGCGGCACCTCCTGAACATCGCCCTGGCGGTCGGCGCCGTGGTGCTGGTCGGCCTGCTGGTCGCCAGCGGCGGGGAGGCCAAGTGGGCCTTCTGGGGCGTGTTCGTCATCGCCCTGGTGCTCGGGATCACCCTGATCATCCCCATCGGCGGGGCCGACATGCCCGTCGTGGTGTCGATGCTGAACAGCTATTCCGGCTGGGCGGCGGCGGCCCTCGGCTTCACCCTCGAGAACATCACCCTGATCATCACCGGGGCCCTGGTGGGCTCTTCGGGGGCGATCCTGTCCTACATCATGTGCAAGGGCATGAACCGCAGCTTCATCTCGGTGATCCTGGGCGGGTTCGGCGGCGACGTCGCCGCGGCCGGCGGGGCTGTCCGCGAGAGCCGCCCGGTCAAGCAGGGCTCGGCCGACGACGCGGCCTTCATCATGAAGAACGCCTCCAAGGTGATCATCGTCCCCGGCTACGGCATGGCCGTGGCCCAGGCCCAGCATGCGCTGCGGGAAATGGCCGACACCCTCAAGAAGGAGGGCGTGGAGGTGAAGTACGCCATCCACCCGGTGGCGGGGCGGATGCCCGGGCACATGAACGTGCTGCTGGCCGAGGCCAATGTCCCCTACGACGAGGTGTTCGAGCTGGAGGACATCAACTCCGAATTCGCCAGCGCGGACGTGGCCTTCGTCATCGGCGCCAACGACGTGACCAACCCGGCGGCCAAGACCGATCCGACCTCGCCGATCTTCGGCATGCCGATCCTTGAGGTGGAGCGGGCCCGCACGGTGCTGTTCGTGAAGCGCAGCCTCGGCTCCGGCTACGCGGGCGTGGAGAACGAGCTGTTCTTCCGCGACAACACCATGATGCTGTTCGGCGACGCCAAGAAGATGGTCGAGGGAATCGTCAAGGGGCTGTGAGGCGAGCCGAATAGGGCTCCAGCCTCACACCCGCGGGGGCCGCGCTCGCGGCGGCCCCGAAGTAGATCTTATTTTTTCACCGGAGGCTTGGCGGGACCCAGCAGGCCTTCGCGCTGGGCGCGCTTGCGGGCCAGCTTGCGGGCGCGGCGGACGGCCTCGGCCTTCTGGCGGGCGCGCTTTTCCGACGGCTTCTCGTAATGGACGTGCCGCTTCATTTCGCGGAACGTGCCCTCACGCTGCATCTTTTTCTTCAGCGCCTTCAACGCCTGGTCGACGTTGTTGTCGCGCACGAAAATCTGGACGATGGCTAGTTCCTCCTGAAGTCCGGCCCGGTCGTTCCTGCCCAGGGCCGGATGTCGGACAAAATACAAATTGCGCCCGGAAGGTTTCCCCTCCGGGCCCGCGGCGGGCGAGATAACAGAGGCAGCGGCGCCTGTCCACGGGCGAGGCCGATGGCGGTAAGCGCCGGAACGCTTTATTTCAATCCTATGAGCGCATCCCGCCCCCCAAGACCCGAAGGCTGGGCCGAAGCCGCCGAGGCCCGGATCATCGCCGCGGCCATTCCCCTGGCCGACAAGCTGGGCTGGACCGGCGAGCTGGTGGAGCGCGCCGCGCGCGACGCCCGCATCACCGACGCCGACGCCGAGCTATTGCTGCCGCACGGCCCCCGTGACCTCGCGGCCCTGCTCTCGCGGCGCCACGACGCCATCGCCATGCAGGCCCTGTCCGGGCTCGAGGCCAGCCACCTGAAGGTCCGCGAACGCATCCGCTGCGCGGTCGAGGCCAGGGTCGAGGCGGCGGCGGGCGACGAGAAGGCGGTGCGCAAGGCGACCGGCTTCCTGTCCCTGCCGTTCAACCTGCCTCTAGCTGCAATGTTGTTGTGGGAGAGCGCCGACGGCCTGTGGCGCTGGGCAGGCGACGTCTCGACGGACGAGAACCACTATTCCAAGCGGGCGCTCCTGGCGAACATCCTGGCCACCACCCAGGCGGCGCGCTTCGCCGGAGGGCCTGAGGCGGCGCGCAAGCACCTGACCCGCCGCATCGACCAGGTCATGGCCTTCGAGACCTGGAAGGCCCAGCTCGCCAAGCCGATGGACAATCTGAAGAGCCTCGCCGAGACCCTGGGCAAGGTGCGCTACGGGGCGCGGGATCGAGCCGTGGCTGCGCGGGAGAAACTGCGGGCCGCCCACGGGGAGCCGCCGCGCAAGTAAGCTTCAGCGCTTGAAAGGCTTCAGCCGGTTGACGTGACCCATCTTGCGGCCCGGAGCGGCCTCGGCCTTGCCGTAGAGCCATATCCGCGCGTTCGGCTCGGCGGCGAACCGGGCCCAGTCGTTCGCTTCCTCCCCTAAGAGGTTCTGCATCTCCACGGCCGCGAAGGGCTCGGTGGGGCCCAGCGGCCAGCCGGCCACGGCGCGGACGTGCTGCTCGAACTGGTCGACCTCGCAGGCGTCGAGGGTCCAGTGACCGGAGTTGTGCACCCGGGGGGCGAACTCGTTGACCAGCAGGCGCCCGTCCACGAGCTCGAACAGCTCCACGCCCAGGACACCCACGTAATCCAGCTTTTCCAGCACGGTGGCGGCGATGGCCCGGGCCTGGCCCGCGGTAGCGGTCGAGACCTCGGCGGGGGCGATGGAGAGGCGCAGGACCCCGTTCTCGTGCCGGTTCTCGGCCAGCGGGTAGGCGGCGATCGAGCCGTCGCGCCCGCGGGCGGCGATGACGGAGAGTTCACGCACGAAGGGCGCCCTAGCCTCCAGTATGGCGGGGGCGGCGCCGATGCGGGCCCAGGCCTCGTCGGCCTCGGCCGCGCTCTTCACCCAGGCCTGGCCCTTGCCGTCGTAGCCCTCGCGGCGGGTCTTCAGAAGGGCGGGAGCGCCGAGGCGCCCGAGGGCGGGGGCGATATCCGCGGCGGCGGCTATGGCGACGAAGTCGACGGTGGGCACGCCGTTGTCGCGGAAGAAGCTCTTCTCCACCACCCGGTCCTGGGCGGTGGCGAGGGCCCTGGGGCCGGGCGCGACCTCGACGCCGAGGCCGATCAGCCGCTCCACGACGGAGGCCGGCACGTTCTCGAATTCGAAGGTGACCACGTCGGCGATCGCGACGAGCTCGGCCAGGGCGGCCGGATCGTCATAGGGCGCCACGATGGTGCGGGCCGCCACCCGGCTGGCGGGGTCGTTCGCCCCGGGGGTGAGGATGGCGACATCGAAGCCGAGGCGCGCCGCCGCCAGGGCGGTCATGCGGCCGAGCTGGCCGCCGCCGAGGACGCCGATCACGGCGCCGGGGGGCAGGGGAAAGCGCGTCCCGCTCATGGATGGATCAACTGTCGGCGACGGTCTCGGGCACCGCCTCGGTCTGGGCGGCCGTGTAGGCGGCCAGCCGCGCCGCCAGGGCTTCGTCCGACAGGGCCAGGATGCGCACGGCGAGCAGGGCCGCATTCTTGGCCCCAGGCTTGCCGACCGCCAGGGTCCCGCAGGGGATGCCGGCGGGCATCTGCACGATGGAGAGCAGGGAATCCAGGCCGTCCATGGTCTCGGAGCGCACAGGCACGCCCAGCACCGGTAGCTCGGTCATGGAGGCGGTCATGCCCGGCAGGTGGGCGGCGCCGCCCGCGCCGGCGATGATCACCTTGAAGCCCGCGGCCTTGGCGCCTTTGGCGAACGCGTACATGCGCTCAGGGGTACGGTGGGCGGAGACCACCTTGGCCTCGTAGGGCACGCCCAGGGCGTCGAGCACCTCGGCGGCGGCCGACAGGGTCGGCCAGTCCGACCGGCTGCCCATGATGATGGCGACGTCCTTCGCCCCTGAAGTGCTGGAATCGCGCAACGCCGCCGAAGCCCCCACGCCGGGCAAGGCCCGGGAAAGCGCCGGAGTATAGGCGCAGCGCCCCCGCCCGCAACCGAACTCGGCGTCGGCCGTTCCGCCTGAGTTCGGATTTGCTGCGCCCGCCGTCTCGCGACAGTAGGAAAAGCGGCTCCGCTCGCTATCGCTGACCGACGAAGGGCCTGATGAAGAAGGCATCCGAGTACCGCACCCATGCTGCGGAGTGCCGCCAGCTCGCGGCCAAGATGGCTTCCGGCGACCAGCGCGACCAACTGCTGGAGATGGCCGCCAACTGGGAGAAGATGGCGACGGAACGTTCGGACCTGGTTCGGCGCCATCCGGAGCTCGCGCTCGCCGGTGAGCGCGATGAGGAGGGCGGCTCAAGGTCGATTCCAAACCAGGGCGCTAGCGGTTAGCATCCGTCAGCGGCGGCTTCGAGGCTCGCGATTCGCTCGCCGCCCAGTGAGTTCCGCCCATGACCGTCAAGCCAGAGGCCCTGACGCCCGACGTCTCCCAGCCGGAGGCGGCCGATCCGTTCGGCCTGTCGGCGGCCGAGCTGACGCCGGCGGTGCGCGCCGCCCTGGCCCTGGCCCGGGCCGAGGCGGACGAACTGCGCGCCGAGCTGGCCCGCCAGCAGCAGCGGCTGGAGGAGGTCGAGCTGCTGGCCGACCGGGACGCCCTGACCCCGGTCTTGAACCGGCGGGCCTTCATGCGCGAGCTGCACCGGACCATCGCCTATTGCGAACGCTACGACGCCCCGGCGACCCTGGTGTTCTTCGACATGGACGGCTTCAAGGCGGTGAACGACGCCTTCGGCCACGCCGCCGGCGACGCGGCCCTGCAGTGGGTCGCCGCGACCCTGGCCGACCATGTGCGCGAGTCCGATGTGGTGGGCCGGATGGGCGGGGACGAATTCGCGGTGATCCTGGCCCAGGCCTCCAGGGAGTCCGGCGAGGCCAAGGCCGCGGACCTCGCCCAGCAGGTGGAGGCGAGCCCCGTGGTCCATGAGGGCCGGGAAATCCCCTTGCGTGTCTCCTACGGGGTGCGGCCCTTCCACAAGGGCGTCGATGCGGCCGGGTTCCTGGCCGAGGCCGACGCCGCCATGTTCGTGGCCAAGGGCGCCCGGCGTTAGCTTTCGAGCTAGGCGATGATGTCGGGGGTCAGCTGGTCCTCCAGCCGGGTGATCAGGTCGCGCAGGGCCAGCTTCTTCTTCTTCAGGCGCGCGAGCTGGATCTGGTCCGGCCGGGGCTGGGTCTCGAGGGCGCCGATGGCCGCGTCGAGGTCTTGATGCTCCACCCGCAGGCTCGCCAGGCGGGAGCGCACCTCCGCCTCATCCAAGCCCGCAACGTCTTCGTCCATGGCGTCCCGACCTGTTCCGACCCGCTCCCTAGATATCAGGAAGCAGGGCGCCGCAAAACCGCTCAAGCTCTTGCCTAACGACCTCTTAAGTCGCCGTTTCACGCAGGCGTGACCTGACGGATGCGCGAGCCTGTGTCCTAATCCAGAGGCCCACAGAGGAGGCGCGACCTATGGCGATTGATGCTCGTATTCGCGAACTCGGTTCCCGACATGAGTTCCTCGAACGTGCGATCGAGGACGAACTCCGCCGGCCCATTGCGGATTCCCTGCGTCTGCATGAGATGAAACGCCAGAAGCTCAGACTGAAGGAGGAGATGGAGGTGCTGCGCGGAGCCCGCGCGCACTGACAGCCGGACCACCCTGCGGGCCCCCTGACCGGGGCCCGCAGCTTTTCAGGGCGAAAAACCGCACGGATCGTGGGCCCTACCCCGGCCGCTTCATTGACGCCGGGGGGCCGGGCCAGTATATGCCCGCTTCCGTCGGCGCCGGGAGGTTTCCCGGCGTTCGTCCGTTTTGACGACTAGGAACACTCCATGGCCAATACGCCGGGCGCCAAGAAGGCCATCCGCAAGATCGCTCGCCGCACCGAGGTCAACAAGGCGCGTCGGTCGCGCATGCGGACCTTCCTGCGCAAATTCGAAGAAGCTGTGTCGGCTGGCGACGCGACCGCGGCCAAGGCCGCCTTCGTCGAGGCCCAATCGGTGCTGATGCGCGCGGTGTCCAAGGGCATCGTCCACCGGAACACCGGGTCCCGCAAAGTGTCGCGCCTGGCTGCGCAACTGAAGAAGCTTTCGGTCGCCTAAAAGCGTCCAATTCGCCAAAATTCAGGAATCTCAAGGCCATGGCCGCGGAAGCGTCCATGGCCTTTTTCGTGGCGATTCGGCACGCCAAAATGTCGCAGCATTGTGGCGATCCAGGGTTTCCTAGGCCCGGTCTGGAGGTTGCGGGAGTCAACAGATTTATCCGCGCACGGCGCAGAAAATCCCCGTTGACCGACCTTCCCCGCGAGCTACTCTGAATGCCTCAAGACACTTCATTCCCTGGTGAATGAGGCGGCGGTCCGAGTAATACCGCCGAATTGAGGCCTGTTTTTATTAGAGAAATTTGGCCGCGCAAAAAAGGGGCTTTGCGCGCAAGGCCTAAGTGCTGCCTCAATGAAACGGGCGGGGGATATGACGGGCTGGGCCTCGACGCATACGACGGTTTCGGCGACGGTATCGGGTGCGGGAACTGGGGGACGGGTGATGGATCTGACGCCGTCCGGCGTGTGGTCGAAAACCTGCGCGACCTTGCGCGGAGAGCTGGGCGAAGGCGCCTACGGCTCCTGGATCGCTCAGGCCCAGCTGCGCCAGGACCGGGGAGGCCAGTTCGTCCTGGTGACCCCCACCGGCATCGCCCGCGACTGGATTCGCCGCAACGCCTGGCGCCGCATCGGCGAGCTGTGGACCCAGAACGATCCGGACCTGCGTCCCCTGCAACTGAACTCCCGCGCCGAGTTCGAGGCGGGCGCCGGCGGGTTCTCCGTCGAGGCGCCCCTTGCCGAAACCCCGGTTCCGGTCGCCGCCCTGGCCGCGACGCCCATGTCCGCGACGCCCATGGCTACGGTCATGCGGACCCAGCCGATGGCGTCCGACAGCGAGCGGGTCTCCCAGCGCCAGACCGGGCTGCAGGAACGCCTGACCTTCGACACCTTCGTCGCCGGCCCGGCCAACGAGTTCGCCCTCAGCGTCGCCAAGAGCGTGGCCTCCTGGGCCGAAGGGCCTTTCAACCCGGTTCTGTTCCATAGCCCCTACGGCTTCGGCAAAACCCACCTCCTGAACGCCATCGCCTGGGAAGCGGCCCGCACCCGCCCCGACCGCAAGATTGTCTACCTGACCGCCGAACGGTTCCTCTCGACCTTCGTCAAGGCGGTGCTCGACCGCTCGGGTCCGAGCTTCAAGGACGACCTCAGAGGCGCCGACCTGCTGCTGGTGGACGATGTCCACTTCATCGGGGGCAAAAAGGGCTCGCAGGACGAACTTTACCACACCCTGGCGGCCCTAACCGGCGAAGGCCGCCGGGTGGTGCTGACCGCTGACCGTCCCCCCGCCGCCCTGACCGAGATCGACGCGCGCCTGCGCTCGCACCTCGGCGCGGGCCTCGTCTGCGGCATCGAGCCGGCGGACCGGGCCCTGCGGCTGGGCGTGCTGGAGCGCAAGCTGGCCATGCTCGCCAAGGAGCTCGACATCGAGGCCAAGGTGCGCCCCGAGGTGCTGCAGTTCCTGGCCGACCGTTTCGCCGACTCCATCCGCGAGCTGGAGGGGGGCCTCAACACCCTGGTGGTGCGCGCCGGCGAGCGGCTGGCGACCCTGTCCCTGGACGAGGCCCAGAACTTCCTGCGCCCGCACCTGCGCGGATCCGAGCGCCGCGTGACCGTGGACGACATCCAGCGGGCCGTGGCCGAGCACTTCGGCCTGAAGAAGGACGATCTGCTGTCCGAGCGCCGCACCCGCGCCGTGGCCCGCCCCCGTCAGGCGGCCATGTATCTGGCCAAGCAGCTCACCACCCGCTCCCTGCCGGACATCGGCCGGCGCTTCGGCGGCCGCGACCACACCACGGTCCTGCATGCGGTCCGCCGCATCGAGGAACTGAAGGCGGTCGATCCGATCCTGGCCACCGACATCGACACCATCGCCCGCAAGCTTAGGGACTAGCCTTTCGGTGAGCTCGGGGTTTTACGAGACCCCGAGCTCGTCGCGGATGAAGCGGTAGGTTTCGCGCTGTTCGCAGGCGCAGCCGCGCAGGCGCCCTTTGGAGTCCCGCCAGATCAGGGTGGGGAAGGCCATGCTGATGCCGTTGGCCTTCAGGAGCGGGCGCATCTCGTCCACGAAGGCGCGGCTCTTTTCCAAGAGGGCGGCGCGGGCCGGATCGGTGTCGGCCGACGGCAGGCCCTCCGCGGTCCAGGCGGCGACGGGCATGCCGGTCCAGCGTTCATAGGTCTTCCAGTCGCGGGCCGCCCAGAGCTCGGCGACTCCGGCGCGTTCCGGCGCGTTCGAACTGGCCCGCTTGGCGAAAACGATCACCCGCGTGTCGACGCCGGCGGCCTGGAGGCGGGGGAATTCCTCGCCCTCGAAGCGGATGCAGTCGGTGCAGCTGCGGAACGAGACCATGTAGAGGGCCTTGTCCCTCGACAGCCCCGGCGAGACCCAGCCCGCCTTGTCCAGCAGGGCCTCGATCTCGGCCTTGCGTGCTTTCAGGGTATGGGGCCGCCAGCGCAGGTCCGCCTGCCACCAGGCGCCCAGCGCCGAGATCACGAACAAGAGGACGGTCAGCCCCGCCAGCCCGTAGTAGGCGCGGGGGTTCTTGGGCCTGCGCTTGACGCGATCCTCGCTCATCGGCGGCTCAGACGACCCGATCGACCAGCATCTTCTTGACCTCGGCGATGGCCTTGGCCGGGTTCAGCCCCTTCGGACACACCTGGGCGCAGTTCATGATGGTGTGGCAGCGGTAGAGCTTGAACGGGTCTTCCAGGTTGTCGAGGCGCTCGCCGGCGGCCTCGTCGCGGCTGTCGGCCAGCCAGCGGTAGGCCTGCAGCAGGGCAGCGGGGCCGAGGTACTTGTCGCCGTTCCACCAGTAGCTCGGGCACGAGGTGGTGCAGCAGGCGCACAGGATGCACTCGTAGAGGCCGTCCAGCTTGGCGCGGTCCTCCGGGACCTGGGTCCACTCCTTCTGCGGGGTGGGGGTCTCGGTGTGCAGCCAGGGCTCGATCGAGGCGTACTGGGCGAAGAACATGGTCAGGTCCGGCACCAGGTCCTTCAGCACCGGCTGGTGCGGCAAGGGGGAGACGGTGACCTCGCCTTGCGGAACCTCGGCCCAACCGTGGGTGCAGGCGAGCGTGTTGCGCCCGCCGATGTTCATGGCGCAGGAGCCGCAGACCCCCTCGCGGCAGGAGCGCCGGAAGGTCAGGGACGGGTCCATGGTGTTCTTGATGTGGATCAGCACGTCCAGGACCATCGGCCCGCAGGCGCCCACATCCACGTCGAAGGTGTCCCAGCGGGGATTCTGGCCCGTCTCCGGGTCGTACCTATAGACCTTGAAGCGCTTTACCTTGGACGCCCCCTCCGGCGCCGGAACATGGCGTCCCTTGGCGACCTTCGAGTTCTTGGGCAGGGCGAGCTGGACCATCGGGACTCTCGAATCCTAGCGGGGCTTAAGGGTCAATAGACCCGGGCCTTGGGGGCGATGTAGCTGACGTCGTTGGTCATGGTGAAGTCGTGCACCGGCCGGTAGTCGATGGTGACCTTGCCGGCGGCGTCGTCGAACCAGGCCAGGGTGTGCTTCATCCATTCTTTGTCGTCGCGGGCGGGGAAGTCCTCGCGGGCGTGGGCGCCGCGGCTTTCCTGGCGATTGGCCGCCGAGTTCACCGTGACGGCCGCCTGACCGATCAGGTTGTCGAACTCCAGGGTCTCGACCAGGTCGGTGTTCCAGATCATGCCGCGGTCGGAGACGCCGATGTCGGCGGCCTTCCTGTGCACCTCGGCGATGCGCTTGACCCCGGTCGCTAAGGTCTCGCCGGTGCGGAACACGGCGCAGTCGTCCTGCATGGCCCGCTGCATCTCGCCCCGAAGCGCCGCTGTCGGGGTCTTGCCCGAGGCGTTGCGGAAGCGGTCGAAGCGGGCGAGATGGCCGTCGGTCCAGGCGTCCTTCACCTCGGGCAGGTTGGCGCCCTTGGTCACGATCTCGGCGGCGCGCAGGCCCGCCGCGCGGCCGAACACCACCAAGTCGGTCAGGGAGTTCGAGCCCAGGCGGTTGGCGCCGTGCACCGAGACGCAGGCCGCCTCGCCCACTGCCATAAGGCCGGGGACCGTGGCGTCGGGGTTGCCGTCGCGCTTGGTCAGGACCTCGCCGTGATAGTTCGTGGGGATGCCGCCCATGTTGTAGTGGACGGTGGGCAGCATGGGGATCGGCTCCCGGGTCACGTCGACGCCGGCGAAGATGCGGGCGCTCTCGGTGATGCCCGGCAGGCGCTCGTGGATCACCTTGGGGTCGAGGTGGTCGAGGTGCAGGTAGATGTGGTCCTTGTTCGGACCCACCCCGCGGCCCTCGCGGATCTCCAGGGTCATGGCGCGTGAAACCACGTCGCGGGACGCCAGGTCCTTGGCCGAGGGGGCGTAGCGCTCCATGAACCGCTCGCCCGCCGAATTGGTCAGGTAGCCGCCCTCGCCGCGGGCGCCTTCGGTGACCAGCACGCCCGCGCCGTAGATGCCGGTGGGGTGGAACTGCACGAACTCCATGTCCTGCAGGGGCAGGCCGGCGCGCAGCACCAT
>CANJID010000032.1 GCA_947474395.1 Caulobacterales bacterium | reverse complement strand
TCCGTGAAGGTCAACCCGCTGCGGGACGGCACCAATTTCGGCTCGCGCATCGGCGCGATCGCCAAATGCCCCCCGAAGACCCCGCCCGCCGCCGGCAAGACCTGCGATACGGTGGCCGGCCGCGAGCTCCTTGGCGGGAACGCGTTCTAAAGTAGAGGGATCGGACGGACCGACAACGTATAGCGATGCGGTAGCGCCGCATCGCTGTGCGCCTTGGTCCCAACCGAGTGTGGGGGAAGGTCGACTTGAACAAATTCGCCGTGTGGCTGTCGACGACAGCTCCAAGCGTCTTCATCCAGACGAACGAGAAGTGGGCGATCCCCACCATCCAGTCGGTGCACATCGTCGGCATCGGCCTGGTCGTCGGGTCGATCTTCATGCTGACCCTGCGCATCTTCGGCTGGGCCGGGATGGACCAGACCCTGCGCCAGACCCACGACCGGTTCGGTCCCTGGGTGACGGGCGCCCTGTGGCTGCTCCTGGCGACCGGCGGGCTGCTGGTGGTGGGCGAGCCGGTCCGCGAGCTGGTGACCTTCTCGTTCTGGCTGAAGATGGCCCTGGTGGCGGGAATCGCGGTGATCGCCACCGCGTTCCAGGCGGACCTGCGCAAGAAGGAAGACACCTGGGAGCAGACCCGGGTGCATCACGGATCCACCAAGCTGATCGCGGTCGTGGCGCTGGCGATGCTGGTCTGCATCATCTTCCTGGGCCGACTGATCGCCTATGACCACATCTGGGGCGCGCTCTCGCCCGCAACGAAGGCTTAGGGGATGGACCTGACAGCCCTGTTCAAGTCACTCGAGGCGACCAGCCTCGCCACCGGCATCCGCAACTCGCTGTTCCTGTTCCCCATGCTGGAGGCCGTCCACGTCATTGGCCTGGCCCTGGTGTTCGGCACCATAGTGGTGATCGACCTTCGGGCCCTCGGCGTCGCCTCGCGCGGCCGCGGCTTCGCCAAGATGGCGACCGACCTGCTGAAATGGACCTGGATCGGCTTCGCCATCGCGGCGGTGACGGGCGCGCTGATGTTCACCACCAACGCCCAGGTCTATTCGGTCAACACCTTCTTCCGCATCAAGCTGGTTCTGCTGGCCCTCGCCGGCCTCAACATGCTGGTGTTCCAGTTCACCGCCGGCAAGACGATCCACCAGTGGAGCGAGGCGCCCACCGCCCCGCCCATCGGCAAGGTCGCGGCGATCCTGTCCCTTTGCCTGTGGGTCAGCATCATCTTCATGGGACGGCTGATCGGCTTCACCACCACCGGCCAGCAGGCCAAGGAAGCCCCGGCCGCGACGTCGGATATCGACTTCGACGCCCTGGTCAGCGGCGCCGCGGCGGATGCGCCGCCCGCCGCTCCGGCAGCTCCGGCGAAATAGGCGTCGGCTACTCGACGCCTTCCTCGCGCGCCGCCGCCTGGGCCCGCTTGTCGCGCGGGTACCAGAAGTGCAGGTGGCAGCTCTCGCAGGCGTGATCGATGGTGACGATGGCCTTGAACAGGCCGTCCACGTCGCGGGCGTCCGCGGCCTTCAGCCCAAGCGCCGCCGCCTGCTTCAGGGCCTCGGCCTTCTGCACCAGGATCGGGTGCTGGCTGTCGAGCAGCACTTGCGTCTCCCAGGGCTCGTTCTCGACCCCCGGGGCGGCCGAGCGGTCGTCCGGCCCGGCGGCCTTGCGGCCTGGAGCGGTCAGCGCCGTGGGCGCGTCATAGAGGTCCATCAACCGCTTGCGGACCGCGGCCCAGTCGGCGTCGGTCGTCGGCTGCTTGCGGCGCACGCCCTTGTCGTCGGCGATGTCCTGGATGGACTCGAACAGGAAGTCGCCGGCCGGATCGACCGTCGAATCCATGATGTCCTTGATGGTCTGAACCGGCGCCGTAGCCTTCGGCGGCGGTATCATCGTGTAGGCCCCCACAGCGACGAGCAGGCCGCCCGCCACCCACACCGCGACCAAACCCGAATTCTGGTTGCTCATCGGCGCCCTCACTTAGCGAGTCTCCGGCGCGGCCCCGGATGGAGCCGCGCCGGTCTCGCAACTACTTGAACAGGTCGAGGACGTCCTGCGGCGCCACTTCGGACGAAGGCTTGTCCCAGCCCTTCTCGAAGTACTCTTCCCAGATCTGGGCCCAGGGGCGGCCGTAGTAGTCGACGAACTCAGGATCGCCCTTCTTCAGCTGGATCGGACGGCCGTTGACGTTACGGACGTTGGAGAGGCACTCGATGAAGGTGTAGCGGGCGTTCGGATCGTCAGGCGTGGCCCGCCGCAGGAAGCGGTCGTGGATGTGGATCGGCTGCACGAAGGCGTCGGGATCGTAGAAGATCACGTCGTTCTCGAGGGCGATCACCTTGCCCGTCGCGTCCTTGACCGGGGTGAAGGTCTCCACCGCTTCCAGCTTGTTGGAGAACTCGAAGCCGGTGTGCTGAGTCCAGCCCTGGACGTTGGCGGTCCAGCCGACGAGGGTCTCGCCGTCCCAGAAGGACACCGTCTCCCCGTACCACTGCGGCACCTTCTGGACGTGGCTCTTGCCGTCCAGGAACTCGCGCAGGAAGTTGTCGGCGATGCCCGAGATGAACTGCGCCTTGTAGGGCGTCATGGTCAGCTCGAACTGGTCGCCCCGCGAGGGCTGGGCCCACCAGCGCATGAAGCCTTCCGGATAGCAGAAGGAGGCGGGCCACTGCTTCGAGTTGTTGACCAGCTCGTGGTAGGCCACCTGGATGTAGCGCTTCTGGTACTCGGGGGTCAGCAGCGACAGGATGGTCGGAATCTGGTTGACCCCGCCCCACAGCCAGCGCTCGCCGCGGATGGGCCTGGCTTGCCCGTTGGCCGGGGGAGGTCCGGCGAACGCCCGATCAGGAGACGCCTTGCCCGGGGCGTCGCCCGCCTGGCCGTCCCGGTTGTAGAAGCCGTCCCAGTCAGGGGTCGTCGCCTTGGTGTAGTGGGTCGGCCCGCCCTTTGCCTTCGCGGCCGCCATGAGGGCCTCATAGTGCTCCTTGGCGGTCTTGTAGGGGTAGGGGCTGACCATCGCCGAGCGCGGGACATAGTCCACGCTGCAGTCGCCCCAGTAGGCCGACGTCGGCGGATTGGCGCCCATGCGCCCGCTTTCCCACATGAAGTCGATCATCTGGCGCGGGGCGTTGCAGCGGTAGTAGCGCGGGTCGGACCAGAGCTTCTGGTCCTTGTAGAAGTTCTTGGTGGTGAACATGTCGACGGCCAGGGGCTGCATGCCCGGAGGCGGCCCGGTCGGCGGCGGGGGCGGGCCGCGGTTCAGGCCGCCCTGGTTCTGCTGGGCTCCGGCGGCAGGCGCCTGGGCCCAGGTCGGGGCGGACAGGCATAGGGCGGCCACCGCAACCGCGGCGACGCAGGCCAATGAAGTTCGGAAGTTCATCGTGCTCTCACTCCCCCCAGGGAAACTTTTTTCTTTTGTCGGCGCGCAAGCTGCACCGAAAACGCGGCAAAGAGAACCGGCTTGACCCCATGGCGGCGACACGTGGCCGAGCCCGGCGGCTCCTTCATAAAGAATCCTTACGTTCAAACGCCGCCGATCCCGCGATCCGACGCTCCGTAGCCAAGCTCGTGTTCGTCAATTAGCCTGATATCCGGCGGAAAGGGGGCGAAAACGCCATTATCCCTGAGCTCATGGTGGTGCAGGGCAGCCCGGTGTCGCGGGTGATCTTCTGCTTGATCTCGTGTTCGAAGGCCGCGCCGCGATAGAAGGTCAGGGAGGTGCCCATCACCGATATGCCCTGCGCGCCCTGGGCCTTGAGTTCCATGGCGGCGGCGTACACCCGCGGCTGAGCCTCGTCGTAGCCGGCTTCGGTAAGCCCTCCGGGCAGGCCCACCCCCTTGGCGAGGAAGCTTACCCCGGCTGGATAGAGCAGCTTGGCCTCGGGCGGCGTCGGGTAGTTCGCCGGCGGGAAGATCATGCCGATGACGGGGTCCGCGGCGTGGGCCCCGCCCGCCAGCGCCCAGCCGACGCCGGCGGCTACGCCGGTCTTGAGGACATCGCGACGCGTACCGGTCATGGCTCGCCTCCCTGGGGCTTTCTCATCGCCGTCGCTGGGGCGGTCTCGCAGGCTAGCCCCGCGATCCGTTCCGCCGCAAGTATTTCGAGGTGGAGGCGCAAGACGTTAGCCCCAGGGGGCGCAGGCGTCAGTACGGAATGGTGGCGAGCTGTATGCTGCGATAGGCGGCTTCGAGGAATTGCGCCGGATCGCCGAACTGCGCCTCGTAGTCCTTCAGTGGCCGCGCCTCGACCACGTCCTTCGGGCCGAAGCCCTTGTTGAAGTGGGCGAACAGTTGCTTGAACAGCGCCTCGTACATGTCCTTTTGCCGGACGATGTCCGCGCCTGTCAGCGTCGGACCGTCCGCGGGGACGACGATGGTGTCGGGTTTCACGACCGCGGCGAGGATTTCGTAACTGCGCACGAAGCCGTGCATGAAGGCGCCGTTGAGATAGTCCATCACCGGCCAGCGCACCGCGGACACCGGCCCGCCGGCGGCGATGACATTGTGCTTCGGGAAGTGGACGAAGAGATCGCCATTGGTATGCGCCGCCGGCAGGTAGCGATACTCGACCGTCTCGCCCGCGAACTCGAGCGAGCCGGTATTGAAGGTGGTCTTCGTCGGACGCGCCTTGGGCGGCACGGCCTTGATGACGCCTTCGTAGAGCGCCGAATGACTGTCGCGGCCGAGATACAGGCGCGTGACCTCGTGGGCGACGATCACGCCGCCGTCCTTGCCCACCGCTTCGTTGCAGCCGACCTGCTCGGGATGCCAGTGGGTGTTGATCAGGGTGTGGACGCGTTTGGTCTTCAGGGCGCCGGACACGGCCTTGAGCAGCACGGCGGCGTTGACGGCGCGCCCACCATCGACGAGCAGCGCGCCCTCGGGCCCCGGCAGGGCGACGACATTGCACCCCGCGCCGCCGAAAACCGCCAGGCCGTTGACATCCCTGACCGTGATGTCGCGGGCGCCGGCCTTCTTCTGCTCAGCCGCGAAGACGGGGGCGGGAAGCAGCGAAGCGGCGGCAAGCGCCGGCGCACCGGTGCGCAGGAGGAAACGGCGATTGATGAGCATTACGATCCTACCGGTTCCACCGGCCAGAGGACGGCGTCGTAGACGGCCGTGCCGAGGGGAGGGCCCTGCGGGGCCCAATCCGGTATTTTCGCAAGCTCCACGTTGGCGCCCCACTGGCGCAGCGGATCGGCGAGATCCTTGCGCGGGGCCTGGGCCAGCTGCAGGAACGGCACGTAGCCGCGGCCCATGGCGTAGTCGAGCGCGGTCAGGCCGTCCTCGTCCTTCGCGTTGATGTCGATGTGCAGCGCCACGAGCGCGGCCATCACGTCCTTGCTCCCGGTGCGGACGGCATAGTGCAGCGCCGAGCCGCCGCGCGTGCGCTGCAGGAAGTGCCGCTTGGCGACGACCTGAACATCCGCCCCGGCGTCAGCCAGCAGCTTGATCAAGGTGACGGTCGGGTTCTCGCGCGGTGCGGCGGCTTCACCGGCGCCTGCGCCCGCGCGCTCGGCCGGGACCGCATCGGCCGTGGCGCTCCGCGCGCCCGGGTTGGCGGTGCCCCCCGCGCGCGATCCGACCGCCAGGATGATCGGGCTCTGGCCGTCGGCAGTCGCCAGCTTCGGGTTCGCGCCGTGCGCCAGGAGGAGCTTCACGATCTCGATGTCGCCGTTGGCGCAGGCCTCCAGGAACGGGGTGAGCCCGCGGCCGACGCCGGCGTCGCGGCCGGGAGCCCGGTAGACCAGCTGCTGATTGGGATTGGCCCCGAGCTCGACCAGCATCTTCACGATGTCGCGGCCGGTCGCCTGGTTCTGCGCATCCATGTCGAGCGGATTGTTGTTGCCGCGGCTGTTCATATTGCCCACCGCGACGTGCAGCGGGGACTGGCCGAAGATGTCCCATTGATTGACGTCGGCGCCGGCTTCGATGAGCCGTTTCGCGACGTCCCAGTTGCCGTTCATCAGCGCGATCGACAGCGGCGGGACGTCGGCCGGATCGGGCAGGGCGATGTCGGCCTTGTGCTTCAGCAGGATATCGACGCAGGCGCGGCAGTTCTCGCGGGCGGCGTACATCAGCGGGGTCAGGCCGCCGCGATCGAGAAACTTGGCGCGGCTCTCGGCCGTCGCGACGCGCTGGTAGTCGCGGACGAGGGAGCGGGCGTTGACGTCTGCGCCCTTCGAGACGAGCAGGTCGACCATGGGCCCGTGGCGCCGCGCGGCGGCCCACATCAAGGGCGTCTGGCCGCCGAACTTCTCGCGCGCGTCGACCTTGGCGCCGGCCCGCAGCAGCAGCTTCGCGGCCTCGACATTGCCCGCACGGGCGACGAGGTGCAGCGCCGTTTCGCCGTCCAGGTTGGCGGAAGTCGCCTTCGCGCCGGCCTTCAGAAGCACCTGGATCAGCGGCGTGTTCGACGCCTCCGCGGCGAGCAGCATCGCGTCGACGCCATAGAGGTTCATGGCGTTGACGTCCGCGCCTGCCTTCAGCAGTCGCTGCGCCCCGGCGACGTCGCCTTCGAACGCCGCCTGCATGAGGGGCGTGCCCCCATCAGGCGTGGTGTCCGGGGTCGTCGCCGCCGCCGTCGCGGCCGCGCTCGCAACGCCGCCGATGGCGCCGCAGCAGACAAGCGCCGCTGCCGCGAGCGCGATGTGCGTCGCCTTCCAGCGCATGTCAGGCCTCCGAGATCGGTCCGCTGGAATCGCCGAACTTCTCAATCTTGACGCCCGCGCGCTGCGCCATGGTCAGGAGAAGGTTGGCGTGCGGCGTATCCTTCGGCATCGCCAGGTGCTGGCCGCCCTTGATGCCGCCGCCCTTGCCGATCAGGAGCTGCGGCAGCGGGTTGTTGTTGTGCAGGTCGCTGTTCGCCATGTTGCTTCCGTACAGGATGATGGCGTTGTCGAGCACGCTTCCGCCCGCTTCCTTCATGGATGCGAGGCGCTTGCCGAAGTGGGCGAACCGTTCGACCTGGTAGGCCTGCACGCGCGCCAGTCGTTCCTGCTTGTCCGGATCCTCGCCGTGGTGCGAGAGCGGGTGGAAGGCCTCGTCGACATTGACGTTCGGGAAGGTGCGCATGCTCGCTTCCTTGATCATGCGCATGGTCGCGACCCGCGTCTGATTGGTCTGGAAGGCGAGCGCGATCATCTCGAACTGGATGTCGAGCATTTCGGTGAAGTCGTCCGGGGCGCCCAGGGGCGTGTTCGGCAGTTGGCCGAGTGAATCGGCCTTGGCCATCAGCTTCTGCGTACGGCTCTCGACCTCGCGCACCGAGTCGAGGAAGTCGCTGACGAGCACGCGGTCGGACGCTCCGAGGGTGCTCGACAGGCTCTGGCTGGCGTCGCGCACGTAGTCGAGCAGGCTGCCCGTCGATTCCAGCAGCCCCTTGCGCTCGGCGTTGGAATCGCCCGGGCCGAACATGGTCGTGAACACCTTGCGCGGGTTGCCCTCGAGCGGCAGGCCAACGCCGGGCGTGTTGTATGAAATGGCGCCGCCGGGCTCGCCGCAAAGCTCGATGGAGGACAGGGGCGTGTCCTTGCCCATCTGGCGCGCCGCGAGCTGGTCGATCGAGACGCCGGCGTCGGCGCCTACCCTTGGAACCTGCGGATTCTGGCAGGTGAGCCAGGTGGCCTCGATGATGCCGTGCGGGTCCGAACTTTCGCCCGGCTTGTTGCGCAGGTTGGTGACCACCGTCACGTAGTCGCGCACCTCTTCGAGGGGCTTCAGGATGCGCGAGAACTTGAAGTCCCGTCCCGTCCCTTCGGGGGTCCAGAACTTCTGCACCGCGCCGTGCGGGAAATAGACGTAGGCCAGCCGCGGCTTGATCGCGGCGGCGGTCTGGGCGTGCGCGGTGGCCGCGGGGATCATGGCGTCGAGCAAGGGCAGCGCGACCGAGACGCCGGCGCCTCTCAGGACCATCCGCCGCGACAAGTGCTTCCTGGTCAGGAACATGGAGCTTCAGCCTCCCGTCTTTACGTCGTTACGGGCCTGCGTGGTGACAGGCGGCGGTTGCGAGGGCGCCGGCGGCGGCGCCTGTTTGCGGAAGGCGTCGCTCTTCACCACGCCCAGCACGAGGGATTCAAAGGTGTAGTTGCTGGCCGCGGCGTCGCGGGCGATGCGGCGCACGGTCGGCATGTCCTGGTAATCGATGGACCGGCCGACCGCGTAGGCCATCAGCTTCTCGGTGATCGTCTGAGCGAACTGCTGGCCGTGGCTGGCGAGCACCTTCACCAGGTCCTCGGGGCCGCTGAGCTTGGTGCCGTCCGGCATCACGGCCGCGGTGTCGATCGGCACGTGCGACTGCGGGTCGATGGTGCGGAACTGGCCGACGGTGTCGAAATTCTCGAGGGCGAAGCCGATCGGCTCCATCACCGCATGGCACATCGAGCAGGACGGATTGGCGCGGTGCATCTCCACACGCTCGCGGACCGTCGTGGGCTTGGCCGCCACGGTGTCGCTGAGGGCCGGAATGTTCAGCGGCGGATTGGCCGGGGGCGTGCCGAGAATGCGCTCCAGGATCCATGCGCCGCGCAGCACCGGAGCCGTGCGGTTGGGGTTCGCGGTCAGCGTCAGCACCGCGCCCTTGCCCAGGAGGCCATGGCGCTTGGGGTCCTTCAGGATGACCTTGCGGAAGCCGCCGCCCTTGACGTCCTCCATGCCGTAGAGGAGCGCGAGCTGCTCGTTGATGTAGGTGTGGTCCGCGGTCAGCAGGTCCACAACGCTGCGGTCCGAACGCAGGATGCTGTCCACGAACAGCTCCAGCTCGGTGCGGAAGGCCGGACGGGGGTCATAGACGCCGCTCGCGTAGCTGAAGAGCGCCTGCGCGGGAACGATGGTGTCCATCTTGGCGACGTTCAGCCACTGGAAGGCGAAGCCCGTCGTGAGCGACTTCGCCCGCGGGTCGCGGAGCATCCTGTGCACCTGGGCCTCGACCGCGCCCGGTTTGCTGAGCTCGTTCTTCTCCGCCAGCCTGAGCAGTTCCTCGTCCGGTATGCTGCTCCACAGGAAGAAGGACAGGCGCGAGGCGAGTTCGAGATCGGTCAGTTCGCGGACGCGGTTGGTCGCCGCCTCGGCGCGATAGAGGAAGTGCGGGCTGGCGAGGATCGCCGACAGCGCATCGCGCACGCCCTCGTCGAAGGAGCCTCCCGTGCGGCGTTGGCGGTCGTAGAAGGCCATCACCGGGCGAAGGTCGGCGTCCGTCACCGGCCGGCGGAAGGCGCGTTCGGCCAGGTTCTCGACGATCTTCCGGGCGCAGGGCGCTTCCTCGCCGGCGCTCGCGGGCGTGCAGATGAAGATCTTCTGGCGGCTCTGCGAGGCGCTGAGGCCGGTCACCTTCACCGGGCCCTTGATCTGCAGGGCGTGTACGGCGTTCACCCGCGCCTGGCCGCCGTCGATGGTGTTCGGGCGCACCCGCTCATCGCTCTCCGCGTAGCTGCGGCGCAGGAAGGTCACGGCGACCTTGTGCTGGCCGGCCGTGGCCTGGAAGTGGATGTCGCGCAGGCGCTTGTTGACCTGGAAAACGGCGTCGTCGAGCTTCTGGTCGATGGCCTTGTGGTCCTCCTCGCCGCCGACGACGGTCCGGTAGAACTCCTTGCCGTCGAGCAGCGCGACCACGGTGTTCTCGAATTCCAGTCGCGGGACCTCGCGGGCGAGGGCCATGTCGCCGATGGTCAGCACATACTCGCCATCGGCGGGGAACACGTGCTCGACGATCATGCCGCCGCGCGTGCCGAACGGCATGCCGTCCTTGTATTTCTGCTGGTTGCCGGCGCCGGCCGCAGCGCGCGGGGGCAGCGAGATGATCATGTTGGCGACGTTGCCGTAGGTCGTGTCGATCGGCGGCGCCTTGGGGTCGCCCACGGCCTGGACCGCCAGCGAGCGCGCGGCGCCCACGGCCTGGTCGAGGAAGTTCGGCGTGACCTGGAGGGAGGCGGCGTCGGTGTCGAAGCCGTCCTTCAGTGGATCCTGTGGCAGCCAGACGGCGGGATCGACATCCAGACCGATCAGGTCGTGAACCGAATTGGCGTATTCGCGGCGGTTCAGCCGGTGCAGCGGCGTCGAGCCGGCGTCGGTCTTGGCGGCGGCCGCGAGGTCGAGCTGCTTTTCCAGCCAGGCGATCAGCGCCTGGCGGTCCGTCTCGCTCGGCTGGGGCATGCCCGAGGGCGGCATGAAGTGGCCGCGCAGCCGGCGGATCGCCTCCTCCAGCACCTTGGCGTGCTCGCCAGGCGCCGCCCTGTCCATGGTGTCGAAGGCGATGTTGCCGATCTTCGCGCCGTCGTTGTGGCAGGCCACGCAGTACTTATCGATCACGTCCCAGCCCGCGAGGGCGGGAGTGGGTGCAAGCTGCGCCTGGGTCTTGACGACCGGCGGCCTGTCGATTGGCGGCTTGTCGGATGCGGCCGCGGCCAGGCCCCAGGCCGTGGTGGTGAGCAGCGCCGGCAGCATCGCCAGGGCAATGGTCAGTTTGCGGCTCAAAATCGATTCCCTACGCCATCCTGGCTGATTTACGCTCGCCGGGGATTGGACGCGAGGATAGCGGTCCGCGCGCCGTTTGACGACCCACTTTAACAGTGCTCAGCAACCCTAGGGCAGGGGGGGCGCCTAGGTGAAGCCTGACCAGAATCGGATGTTTTTGATCGGTCCGCCGAGGGGTATCGCAGTCGCGCCGATGAACTCCCGGTCGAAGTAGTTCACCAGGTCGGATCCATAGTGGGTGACCTCCGAGCCATAGACCGAGAAGACGGGGTTTCCGGCTTCCCCCGGCTCCTGCGGGATGTAGCGATGGCCCAGGATAGGGATCAGCTTCGGCGCCGCGGCGACGACATCTTGCAGGATGGCGAGCTGGTCGGCCGGCGCGGCGGGCTTTGCGCCCCATTCGCTGCGCCAGAGGAAGTTGTGCTGGACGTCGAACCACAGGCCTTCCAGCGGCCATTTGAGCGCCCGGCCGATGGCGGCGTCGTCCAGGGTCCAGTGGATTCCCCGGACCGGCCGCCGCTCGCGGTAGAGCGCGATCAGATCCGGGGGGAAGACGAGGTCGTAGCGGGCCTGGGCGTCATCGAGCTCTCCTTGCGAATAGCCCGTAGTCCACTGGTCGGCCAAAGGCGCATGGGTCCTGCAGCCGCATAGGCTCAAGCGGTAAAGGTAATCGGGCGTGCACTGCGGGGCGTCGTCGGACATGGCGCGCGAACTTGTCTCCAAAGCCGGGGGCGCACTAGAGAAAATCGCCACATAGTCCGCGACTCCAGCCCCTGGGATTCGCGCTCATGCTTCAAACGCTCAAGCTGCTGGCCCCGGCGCTGATCCCGTCCTGGAACTTCTTCGAGGTCATCGCGGACTCGCCGCGCATCGAATACGCGCAGCTGCGCTCGCCTGGCGAGACCGCCCGCGATTGGCGAGAGTTCCGGCCCCGCCCCGAGCGCGTGTCCTTGCCCGCCATGCTTGGGCGGCTGCTCTGGAACGCGCGGTGGAACGAGGCGCTGTTCGTCGTCAGTTGCGCGGAGCGGCTGCTGGCCGAGCCGACGGCCCATAGCCAGGACGAGATCTTCCGACGGATCGCCGCCGACCTCGCCGAACGCCGGGGGGCGGGCGGGGACTGGCTGAGCTTCCGGATCGTCCTCGTCAGCGAGGACGAGGGGGCGATCAACAGGGACGTCGCCTTCCTCGCCGAGCCGCGCAGCCTCGCTGCCATTCCCCTCCGATGACGCTGGAAGCCGCCATACGCCTGACGGAGGTGCTGCTGGCCCTGGCCTTCATCCAGCAGGGCGCCGAGCACCTGCGCCGCTTCAGGGACGAACGGGCGCTGTTCCTGGCGCGGACGGCCCTGTGCCTGCTGCTCATCCTGGGCGCCGGCTCGCCCTGGCCCCTGGTGGGCATGGCCTTGCTTTCACTGGTGACGCTCCGGCGGTTCCAGGGCCCCTACAACGGCGGCAGCGACCGCATGGGCCTCCTGGCCCTCTGGTGCCTGACGATCTCCCACTGCCTGCCGGCGGGGAAGGGGCGCGAGATCGCCTTCGGATACCTCGGGATGCAGCTGATGCTGTCCTACGTCATCTCGGGGTGGGTGAAGATCCGGAACCCGGACTGGCGCAGCGGGAGGGCGCTCCGCCAGGTGTTCGCCTTTTCCGCCTATCCCGTGAGCGAACGCCTGCGCAGCTGGGCCGAGCGGCCCGCGGTCATGCTGGCGATGTCCTGGGCGGTCATGCTGTTCGAGATCGCCTTCCCGCTGACGCTGGTCTCGCAACCTTCCCTCGTGGTGGGATTGACGGTGGCCGCGGCGTTCCACCTCGCGAACGCGTTCCTGTTCGGCCTCAACAGGTTCTTCTGGACATGGCTGGCCGTGTATCCCGCCATCCTCTGGCTGCAGGGGCGGCTGTTCTAGATCACCCGGTCGGCCACGTCCGGCGCCGGCAGCCAGCAGGTCTCGCGCCTGCCGAACAGGGCGTACCTGTTGCGGGCGATCCGGTCGTAGGCCCAGTCGCCGAGGGCTGCGGGCAGCCACCGGAGCAAGGCCGCCGCGCGCCAGATCCCGCCCAGTCGCACGGCGACCTCCAGGATCGCCGCGAGCTTGCCGTAGGCCACGTCGCCGACCACCAGCAGGTTGGTCTCGAACCGGACCGGATCGAGGCCCAGGTCCCGATAGAGCGCCTGACCGAGGGGACCCTGGGCGGATGTGAACCGGAACCGGCCCTCACCGTCGTGCCGGATGACCCACTGGACGAAGCCCGAGCAGAGGTGGCGGTGTGAATCCATTCCACCGAGCTCGAGCGCTTGTCCGCCTCCAGGCCGGCGCCCGTCAGCATGAATACGGGCACGCGGTCGCAGTAGGCGTTGTAGATGGCCATGGAGGCGTGCTGCAGGCCCACGGTGGCGTGGAAGGCGCAGGCCATCGGCTTGCCCTCGATCTTGGCGTAGCCGTCGGCCATCGCCACCGAGGCTTCCTCATGCATGGTGGTCACGAACCGCAGGTTCGGCGACGTCGTCATGCCGTAGTTCACGACCGACTCGTGCAGGCCCATGAAGGTGTTGCCCGGCGTGGCCGCGAAGTATTCGATCCCCAGGCTACGCATCACATCGACCATGTAGTCGCCGCCGCAGCTGCCGTAGCCGGCGGCCTCGTTGCGCGCGGTGGATTCGACGTTCCTGGGGGTCGGTCCGGGATTGCGGGGCCCCTCCGCCGCCGGCCTGGCGGTCTCCTGCGCCTGGGAAGCGAGCGGCGCCGCCGCCGCCGCCAATCCGCCGAGGGCGGCGCCCTTCAGGAATCCGCGCCGCTGCAGGCGATCCTGTCCGTCGTCGGCCATGCACGTTCCCTAATCGCTGAGCGCCGACGCGTCCGCTCAAGCAGGGCTCGCGGACGCACGTTTCCGACGCGGCGCAGTCGCGAGGGGCGGCGCAAGATTGATGCGAGCAATAATAACCGGAGGGTGTGCGGGCCTCTCCGTTTGTATATGCGAAAAAAGTAGTAGAAACAGTATGTTAGAGAGTCGACTACCAACTATCTTGACCGCATTGAACATGTCTGAATAGCTTCTTAATCTGATCAATTTCATGATCAGTCCCGCTGGGGTTGGGCGTGCAGGGGCGCGCGGCTTCGCGTCGCCCGACGGGAGGCCTGCGCCGATCGGTTCGCTGGGAACCCAAGACTGCGAGGGAGAAGGCCAAGTCGGTCGAAAATCGATGCGTAAGGCCCGCCGCAAAGGCGAGCCGGCGAAATCCAAAAAAAGATCTAGGGGAGGGTGTCTACATGCGAAATTCACGACAGCTTTTGTGCGTCTCGACGTCCCTTGCGGCGGTGTTCGCCGCGCAACAGGTCCACGCCCAGGCGGCGCCTCCGCCTGCCGGCGAAGCGGCGGCCGACGAGGTGGTCGTCACCGGCTCTCGGGTTGGCCGGTCGACCTTTACCGCGCCGACGCCGGTGACGGTCCTGGGTCAGGATCGGCTACAGGAGCTGTCGATCACCAACGTCGGCGACCTCCTGAACGACCTGCCGCAGTTTCGGGGCACCACCACCGCGGCCACCCAGGGCCCGTCCAACTTCAACATCGGCGCGACCGAGGCGGACCTGCGCGGTCTTGGCGCGAGCCGCACCCTGGTGCTGGTCGACGGCCAGCGCTTCGTCGGCAATCCCAACACCTTCTACCAGACCCAGGCGGTCGACCTGAACATGATCCCTTCGATCATGATCGACCGCACCGAGGTCGCCTCGGGCGGCGCGTCGGCCCAGTACGGCTCGGACGCCGTCGGCGGGGTGGTCAACATCATCCTGGCCAAGCGGCTGCAGGGCTACCGCGGATCGCTCAACTACGGCCGGACCGAGCGGGGCGACGGCCAGGAGTGGACCTTCTCCTTCGCCGCCGGCACCAAACTCCTGAATGACAAGGGCCACTTCGTCATCGGGACCGAGATCTCGGACTCCAAGGGCGTGGGCAACTGCTACACCCGCGCCTATTGCGCCAACTCCGAAGGCGCCCTGTTCACCAACGCCTACGCCACCACCGTCAACTCGGTCGTGCCGGGGCTCTACAATCCGCCCTCGACCGTCAGCGGAACCTACGTTCCGGGCCTGCCCTATATGAACCAGGCTCAGCACGTCTATTCGGACGTCGCCAGCTACGGGGGCCTGATCACCACGGGGGCGCTGCGCGGCTTCGAGTTCCAGCCGGACGGGTCGCTGCGACAGCACAATTACGGCTCGCCGCGCAACAGCTCGGCGGCGATCGGCGGCGACGGCTACTACGGCAACCAGTACGCCCTGATCCGGGTGCCGTCGCGGCGGGCGACCGTCTACACCCACTTCGACTACGACATCACTGACAAGATCAACTTCGGCGTCGACTTCAGCCTCGGCCACACCGAAGGCTCGACCACCACCATTCCGCCGCAGAACACCGGCGGGGCCTCGACCTCCACCACCGGCGCCTTCGGCTCGATGCAGATCCGGGCCGACAACCCCTACCTGCAGCGGAGCGGCGCCTCGTCCCTCTACAACCCCGCCAGCTCCGCGGTGGTGTTCAACCTGAACCGCTTCTCCAAGGACTTCGGCTACGAGACCGGCCACACCCTCAGCCGCACGGGGCGCATAGCCTTCGCGCTCAAGGGCCAGGACTTCTTCGGCTGGAACTGGGACTCCGGGCTCAGCTACAGCCGCAACCGCAGCAACGATCAGCTCTCCCAGAACCGCATCCAGCCCAACTGGACCCGGGCGGTGGACGCGGTGATCGACAACGAGACGGTGATCACCCCGGGCGCCGGCGGGATCGTCTGCCGCGACACCCTCAGCGCCAACGCCGCCACGCGCGCGGCGGCGGCGGGTTGCGTGCCGCTGAACCTGTTCGGGACCAACAACTTCGACCCGGCGGCGAAGAACTACATCTTTGGCACCGCCCGCTCGCGCAACATCAGCACCCTGACGTCGGTCAATCTGAACATCCGCCGCAATCTTTTCCACACCTGGGCGGGGCCGATCGCCATCGCCGCAGGCTTCGAAGGCCGGATGCTCAAGATCGACCATGACGCCGATCCCTTCTCGATCGCGGGGAACTACTGGACCCAGCAGTATGGCCTGCCGTTCATCGGCAAGCAGAAGGTGGGCGAGGGCTATTTCGAGGCCAACATCCCGCTCCTGAAGGACGTCTTCCTCGCCAAATCGTTCGATTTCGACGGGGCGGTGCGCAAGACCCACGACAACTTCAGCGGCTGGACCACCAGCTGGAAGGTCGGGGTCGACTGGAACATCGTCGACTGGCTGCGCTTCCGCGGAACCCGGTCGCAGGACATCCGCGCGCCCAACACCTCCGAGTTGTTCCTGCCCGGCGCCACGGCGGTCAACGCCGCCGGCTTCATCAACCGCTTCTCGGGCCAGCAGGACACCAACATCACCACCCAGGGCGGCGGCGCCATCAACGCCCGCGTTCCGGTGCCGCTCACGCCGGAACGGGCCAAGTCGATCACCTTCGGTCTCGTCTTCCAGCCCAAGTGGGAGTTCGCGCGGGGCTTCAGGGCCTCGATCGACTACTATGACATCAAGCTGAAGGACGCGATCCGGAGCATCGCCGCCCAGGACGTGATCGATTTCTGCTATGCTGGCGACCAGGTGTTCTGCAACCGTCTGAACGGCGGCAAGAGCGGGCCGATCACCTACATCTTCACCGGCTCCGCCAATGTCGCCCTGATCGAGCAGGCGGGCGTCGACCTCGAGGTGTCCTACCGCAAGCGCCTGTCGGACTGGTACGCGCCGGTCCCGGGCGATCTCAGCGTCCGGGTGATCGCCAACTACGCGGACAAGCTTTCCACGACGACGACCACCGGCACGATCAACCGGTCCGGCCAGACCGGAGGGCAGGGCCAGACGGCCGGAGGCACCGGCGACGTCCCCCGCTACCAGCTCAACACCACCTTCAACTGGGTCAACGGGCCGCTCAGCCTGACCGCCCAGATCCGGCACATCCCCAAGGGCGAGTACAACGTCACCTACATCGGGCCTGACGACAGCCGGTACGCCTCGATCGTCGCCAACCCGTCGAGCCCGCTCTACACCTCGACCATCGCCAGGAATGGAGTGGATTCAGCGACCTATGTGAACATGGGGGCCCGCTACAAGTTCAAGAACTTCCTCGGCAACAAGGTCGAGGTGTTCGGGCAGGTCAACAACGTGTTCGCCAGCGACCCGCCGTTCTCGCCGACCTTCTCGTTCGTGACCAACGCCACCCTGTTCGATGTGATCGGGCGATCCTTCCGGGTCGGGGTCCGGTTCGAGCACTAGCGCTCAGGCGCGCCGGGGATGTTCCCGGCGCGCCGCCCAAGAACACAGGTGGAGACGATCATGAGTTTAGTGGTTTTCCGATCCAGGGCGCGCCTGGCCGCCGCCCTGCTCGTATGCGCATCGGCGGCGCCGGCGACGGCGCAGCAGATCGGACGCGTCATGGGCCCCTACAAGACCGCCGACTGGGCGGCCCTGGCCCAACTTCCGGATTTCAACGGGGTGTGGGAGGTGGGCACGGTCAGTCCGGGCCCTCCCGGAACCCTGGCCGCCCGACCCGCCGGGACGCCGGCGGGCGGCGCTGCTCCGGGGGCGCCCCCCGCCGCCGCCGGAGCGGCGCCGCGCCGCCCCCCGGCCCCCCAGCCGCAACTGACGGCGCCCTATGCGGCCCAGCTCGCCGCTTACCGCGCGGCTCAGGCCAGGGGAGACATCCAGGACGACGAGACCGCCAATTGCGTGCCCCCCGGCACGCCCGGCATCATGACCCAGCCCTATCCGATCGAGTTCATGCTGACCCCGGGCAAGGTGACCATCGTCATCGAGGCCTACACCCAGGTGCGCCACATCTACACTGACGGGCGCACGGCCCCGGCCGACCCGGACCTCACCTGGCACGGCTATTCGACCGGCAAGTGGGACAACGGGGTGCTGGTGGTCGATTCGGTGGGCTTCAGCCCCGACACCACCCTCGCCGCCGGCGTCCGCCACAGCGACAAGATGCATGTGGTCGAGCGAATGCGCTTGGCGGCCCCGGACGTGCTGGAGATCCAGACCACGGTCACCGATCCGGAAGCGCTCACCGCGCCCTTCGTGACCACCCGGACCTATCTGCGCCACCGCGACTGGACCACGTCCGAATACATCTGCGAGCAGAACAACCGGAACTCCGTCACCGACGGCAAGGCCGGCATTTCCCTCAAGAACTAGGCCGTCCGTCCGCGCTGCAAAGCATTGGAGTGAAAGCGATGAGACTTCGGACCACAAGGACCAGGCTGGCAGGGATCGCTATCGTGGCGTTGCTCGTCAGCGCCGGCTCGGCATTGGCGCACCACTCCTTCGCCATGTTCGATCTGACCAAGAAGACCACCCTGGTCGGAACAGTGACTAAATTTGATTGGACGAACCCTCATTCGTTCATCTGGGTCGCGGTCCCCGACAAGGACGGCAAGCCGGTGGTCTGGGCGGCGGAGGGGCAGAGCCCCAACTTCCTGGGGCGGCGCGGTTGGAGCAAACGGACGGTCCAGCCGGGCGACAAGATCACCCTGATCATCTCACCCTTGAAGGATGGCTCTCCCGGGGGGATGTTCTCAAGCATGGTGCTTGCCGACGGCCGCACGGTCACCCAGTCGGGGATCGGCGTGGCCGCCCGTCCGGCTACGCCCGCAGAGGCCCGCTAGGAACCGCTCATGACCGAACGCCTTCGTCTTTCCGTACTGTTGAGCGCCGCGGTCCTCGCGACTGCCGCCCTGTCCCCGGCCGCCCAGGCGGCGGCGCCTGCGGCGCCGATGCCGGCGCCCTACAAATCCGACGCCCCCGGCAACAGCTGGGAATCCATCGCCAAGCTGCCCGATTGGGGCGGGGTGTGGATGCCCGGCGGGGGCGGCGGGCGCGCCCGGCCCGAGGAGGCGGTGCTTACCCCGCCCTACGCGGCCAAGCTGGAGGCCTTCAAGGCGGCCCAGGCCAAGGGCGAGAACACCCAGACGGCGGCCGCCAACTGCGTCCAGGTCTCGCCGCCGGGAAGCATGCGCCTGCCCTATCCGATCGAGTTCCTGTTCACCCCCGGCAAGGTGACGGTGGCGATCGAGACCGACCACATGATGCGCCGGTTCTTCCTTGACGGCCGCCCGCTGCCGGAAGACCCGGACCTCACCTTCCAGGGCTACAGCGTGGCCCACTGGGAGGGCGACACCCTGGTCGCCACCACGATCGGCCTGGTGAAGGAAGCCACCATCGCCCAGGGGATCGGCCACTCCGACAAGCTGAAGATCGAGGAGCGCATCCGTCTGGCCGGACCGGAAAACCTGCAGATCCAGACCATCATCACCGACCCGGAGGTGCTGGCCAAGCCCTGGACCCAGACCACGAACTACGTCCGGCACCGCGAATGGGACCTCAAGGAATACGAGTGCCACGAGAACAACCACGACGGCGCGGACGAGTTCGGCCGCCCGTTCATGAAGCTCGACGAGCCCGCCACGCCGGCGCCGAAGGCTAAGGCCGCGCCGGCTAAGCGCAGCAGCACCAGCAAAGCCAAGGGTAAGTGACATGAAAACGAACGCCTTGAGGACGATCGCCTTCGCCGCCGCTGCCGCGGTGCTCGCCGCCGCGGGCTCGGCCGCAGCTCACCACTCGACCGCCATGTTCAAGTGGGGCGAGGAGTCGACCCTGACGGGCACGGTCGAGCAGTTCGAGTGGACGAACCCTCATGTCTGGACCTGGTTCCAGGTGCCAAACGGCAAGGGCGGCACGGACCGCTACGGGCTGGAGGGGATGAGCCCCAACTACCTGGGCCGCTCGGGCTGGGACAAGCACAGCCTCAAGCCCGGCGACAAGGTCAAGGTGGGCTACTACCCCCTCAAGGACGGCCGCAAGGGCGGCTTCATGGTCAGCGCGACCATGCCCGACGGCAAGACCATCCGTCAGCTGCCCGGCCGCGCTCCGGCCTCCGTCGTCGAGGCGCCGAGGTAGGGCGGTACGGCGCGCCGCTCCAAATGGGAAAAAACCTAATGTCCCTCCGCACCTGGGCGCTCGCCGCGGTCGCCGTCGCCCTTTCGGCCTGCACTCTGACCCTGCCGGTCACGGGCCAGCTTCAGAGCACTAACGAAGCCCTCGTCGGTACGGCGACCGGCCACATGGATGGCGCCGGTGAGCTCGATTTGACGTTGGCCACTGGCGCACGGTGCACTGGGCGGTTCGTCTACATCACGGGCCGGCAAGGATCGGGCACGCTCATCTGCACCGATGGCAGGACGGGCAAGTTCACTTTTGTTTCGACCGGCCAGCGAGGGTTAGGCGACGGCACGCTGGATGGCGCGCCGTTCACCTTCACCTTTGGGTGACCGACGCGCTTTGACCTGAGCCCAGTATTTCGGATCCCAAGGCCTTTTGATTTCGTTCAAAGACTTCGTCCGCATGCCGCCCTCGGCGCGCCAGCGTGCGAGGTTGAAATCTGGTTGCCGGCGGGTGCGCTCGTCCGGGAATAGACCGTCGATCCGATCGATTTGCGCCACCATCGAACACAGAGCGTTCTCTAGGGGGCCCAGGCCCGCCGAGCCCGGGTAAGCGAGGATGTCCTCGATCTCCCCCACGAAATCGTTGCGCCGCTCGACCATCTTATCCCAGTGCGCTTTCTCGGCGTCACTGCCCGGCCCATTGCAGACGATGCTCATGGTACTGTGGTCGAGGCCGAAATCGTAGGGATGCGGGACCGGCTCTGGAAGGGATTGGCCCGCAGCCTGGGCGAGCCGGAGCGACTGGTCCCACCGGTGCTGGTTCTCGATGACTTCGTCGATCTTTTCCGACCATTGCCGATCCATGGTCTCCTCGGCGACCTTGGCTAATTGAACCGCGACGGTAGCGGCCCGCAGGTTGCCTTTGAGGGCGCTGATGTGCACTCCGCGTATGATCGCCTGGAGGAGCGGCATCTCCTCGACCTTGCCATTCTCGCGTACCTGCACCGTGCGTGTGGATTCGTTGAGGATGATCTCAGGGCCGATGCGCCCCAGAGTCAGGACCGGCCGCGGTTTCATGCGCGTGCGAGGCCGGCCCCGCGGATTACCCGATATCCCCTTCTGGAACTGGTTCTTTTTGGGCGGCCGCCCATAGCCGACACGCTCGTTCTCGTCGCCGTCTTCATCGGGCTGGCTCACGCAATGTCATCCCACTGCCGATCGTCCTCGACGGCCTCGAACGTCTCGCCGGTCTTGGCGAGGGTCGCCGCCTTGCCCGTGAACTGTTCGAACCGGCGCACGATGGTGTCGACGTAGAGCGGGTCGATCTCGATCACCCTGGCGACCCGACCGCAAAGCTCAGCGGCGATCAAGGTGGCGCCCGATCCGCCGAAGCCATCGAGGATGATGTCTCCGCGTTTCGAACAGTCCCGGATTGCGTCGGCGACCAGAGCGACCGGCTTGACCGTTGGGTGCATGGCCAAGGCTTCGTCCCGGGCCGCGCCGCCGCCGGAGACGCCGGCGTAGTCCCAGACATTGGCGCGGTGACGCCCGTCGGCGCCGAGGCCAAAGTTGTTGGTGTGGGGGGCGGTCCCGACCTTGAACACGAACATCAGCTCGTGCTTCGACCGATAGAAGCTCCCCATCCCGGCGTTGGTCTTGTTCCAGACGCAGAGGTTCTTGAACTCACTGAACGCCGCCCGGCCGGCCGCCAGGAGCTCGCCCATGTGCCGCCAGTCCATGGCGACAAAGGCGATCGCGCCGTCACGGGCGCAGGCGGCGTGGTTGGAAAGGCTCTGAGTCAGGAACTGGGTGAAGGCCACCGACGACATCTCGCCAACGCCCATGGAGAACTCGCGGTGGCGATACTGGCCCTTGCCTGTCGCATAGCGGTCGATGCGGACGTTGTAGGGCGGATCGGTGAAGATGAGATCGGCCCGCTCCCCGTCGAGAAGGCGCTCGAAGCAGCCGGGGTCCCGCGAGTCGCCGCAAAGAAGTCGGTGGGGGCCGAGGAGCCAGAGGTCGCCCTTTCGGCTGACCGCTTCCTTGCGCATTTCAGGGATTTGATCGGCGCCTACAGACGGCCGTTTCGGATCAGCCTCCCTGGCCGAGTCCAGGCTGAAGTCAATCTCAGCCAGGGAAAAGCCCGTCAGAGGGACGTCGAAATCGACATCGATGAGCCCCTGCAGCTCATTGGCCAGGACCTCTTGGTCCCAATCGGCGTTCAGGGCGAGCTTGTTGTCGGCGAGCATATAGGCGCGCCGCTCGACCTCGCTGAGGTGCGAAAGCTTGAGGGTGGGGACCGTCTTCATACCGAGCAGCTTGGCCGCCTCGACCCGGCCATGGCCGGCCAGAATCCGATCGTCGTCGTCAATCAGCACGGGGTTGGTGAACCCAAACCGTTCAATGCTCTGGGCGATCTGTTTCAGCTGTTTGCGCGGATGACGGCGCGCGTTGGCCGAAGACGGCCGCAACGACCGCGTCGGACGCATCTCTATGATGTGGGGGGCGGCTCGTTCCATACATGGAGGCTGCGTGAGTCGGTCAAAAATATCAAGAAAACATAATACAAGCAACAGGTTGTGCGGCAATCCGAAAAATTCCTCTGGCCGCTCTCGGCTTCGACGAGTGATTTCGGGCGTCGGTAGGAACGCAGCCCCGCCCTTGGGCCGCGATAGGGCATCGGCTTAGGCGATGGACGCCGATTTTTTTGATTTTGGACTGGACGAACGCTGCGGTTGGAGCGAGGTCCAGGTTCAGAGCGCCCGGCCGGTCCGGGCTTTCCTCAGTGCAGGGGCAGATTTTTCAGGGCCCTGATCTGAGGGATTGGGCATGACCCGCAAAGATCGAACCTCACCCAAGCTGGCGCCAGCGCGCGGACCTTTGCGCGCGGGTACAGGTGAAGCGGCCGCAACGGCTGACGCCTGATGGCCGCGCCTGCCAATCTTGATGGCCTGGGCCTTGAGGCGCTCCGCGCGATCTGGCGCGAGCGCTATGGTGCGCCGCCGGTCCTGCGCTCGCCTGAGCTTCTAAGCCTGATGCTGGCTTGGCGAATGCAAATCGAGGTCGAAGGCGGGCTGGACCGTGATGCGCGCCTCGCGCTTCGGCGGCCCCTCGGAGCCCGCAGCGGCCTCGAGCCCGTTCCGGGCGCGCGCCTGGTGCGTGAGTGGCAGGGCGCTCCGTATGAGGTGGTCGTCCTGCCGGACGGCGGGTTCCTGCACCGGGGCGACCGCTACGGAAGTCTGTCCGAGATCGCGCGCAAGATCACCGGCGTGCGCTGGAACGGTCCCCGCTTCTTTGGTCTCCGATCCCAGAAGGTTGCGGCATGAGCGAGCGCAAAGTGGTCCGGTGCGCGATCTACACGCGCAAGAGCTCGGAGGAGGGGCTCGATCAGGCGTTCAACAGCCTGCATGCCCAGCGCGAAGCCTGCGAGGCTTACGTGAAGAGCCAGGTCGGCGAAGGCTGGCGCATACTTCCGACGATCTATGACGATGGCGGTTTCTCAGGCGGAAACATAAACCGGCCGGGTCTCGCCAAGCTCCTGGAAGAGGTGGACGCCGGGCGCATCGACATCGTGGTGGTCTACAAGGTCGACCGTCTGACCCGTTCCCTTGCCGACTTCGCCAAGATCGTTGAGCGGTTGGACGCGGCGGGCGCCTCGTTCGTCTCGGTCACTCAGGCGTTCAACACCACGACGTCGATGGGACGTCTGACCCTGAACGTCCTGCTCTCGTTCGCCCAGTTCGAGCGGGAGGTCACCGGCGAGCGCATCCGGGACAAGATCGCCGCCTCCAAGGCGCGCGGGATGTGGATGGGCGGGAACCTGCCCCTCGGCTACGACGTCCCGACCGACCCTCTGACGCGCGCCCTCGTCGTCAATCGCGTCGAGGCCGACGTCGTTGAGCGGATATTCCGGACCTATCTCGAGCTTGGGTCGGTGCATCGTCTCGTCGCCGTGCTGGATGCGGAAGGGGTCCGTTCGAAGCGGGTCGAGAGCCGGCGTGGTTCTGTCCGGGGCGGCTGCCGGTTCTCACGGGGGGCGCTCTACCACCTCCTGCGAAACCGTATTTATCTCGGCGAGATCGTCCATAAGGGAACCGCCCATCCCGGAAATCACCCACCGATCGTCGATCGCGCCCTGTTCGACGCGGTGCAGGCGGGGCTAGTCCGAAGCGCCCGCGTCCATCGCGAGCGGCCGCTCCGGTCGGCGACCATGCCGCTGAAGGGTAGGCTGTTCGACGCCGACGGCGATCCGATGTCCCCGAGCTTCACCCACAAGGGTGAGGACAAGATTTACCGCTACTACGTCTCGGCGCCACTGATGCAGGGCAGGGCGGTGCGTCCGGACCCGAACGCCATCCGCCGGGTCGCAGCGGCCGAGGTCGAGGAGATACTTGAACAGGAACTCAATCGCCGGATCGGCGCCGACGGCGCGCGGCTAGGTGATCTGATCGGATACGTGCAGCGGGTTCACCTTGAGTCGGACGCAATCAGGATCGCGTTCATTCGGGCCAAGACCCCGCGCCGGGCGCTCGCCGACACGGAAATCGACGATCGCGAGTCAGGCCTCGCCTGGGCGACGCTCCCGATCCGCTGCAAACTGAGGGGCGGCCGAACCCTGATCGAAGGCCCCGGTGGATCTGCCGCGGCGCTGCGTGCACGGCGCGATCCCACTCTCATCAAGGGGCTTCAACAAGCACACCGGATCGTCGCGGAAATGGGTTGGCGGCCGGACGGGAGGCTGGAAGATGGACACGAGGCGAGTTCACCGACCAGCGCCTATGAACGAAAGCTCTGCCGCCTCGCCTTTCTTGCCCCCGATATCCAGAAACAAATTCTGCAGGGTCGGCAGCCGCGCGACCTCACCCTTCAGCGCTTGATCAACGCCCAAATACCGACGACCTGGCCAGCTCAGAGGGTGGCGTTCGGTTTCGCTGAGATCGCCTGACGGGGACCTCGGTCCCCTGTTACGTCTCAAATTGATCGCTGTTTCGGATTGAAACGGTCCCTGTTCCGGGACGAAAAATTCCCTGTTCTTCCGCCGCTGAATTCCCTGTTTTGAAACGGGGCGCCGCGGATCTGCGCGCATCTAAATCCCTGGCGCGCCTCGGGTATTGGCGATCGGCGGGCCGACTTGGATCAGCCGGCGACGCAATAATTTCGCGATAACAGGGAAACTCGACTGCGGCGCGTTGCGCTGGAGACAGGGCGGCGAATTGCACGCATTTGAGGGATTTGGGGCGAGAAACCAGTCGCGCGCACGGCGGTTCGGGCCCGAATTTCTTCGGAATCTCCGCTAATTGGCTGATTTCGGGGATTCTGGAGCGCAGTTACGGGGGTGGTTGGCGGACGGGGTGTCCGCCAAACTACAGTCCGAGCGGATACCTACAAACTCTAAATACCCCATAAATTACAGGAAATAATAGACAGAATGTCTTCCACTGTCCGCACGCGTCCACTAATATCCGGTTCATTAGGTGGGGCCAAAGGTGGGGCCGGGAGGGGGCAAGATGGCGCGGACACTGCACAAATTGAAAGCCAAGCAGGTGGAAGCGCTCGGCGTGGGCCGTCACTCTGACGGCGGTGGCCTTTATCTCGACCGCGACGAGCAAGGGCGTTCGCGGTGGCTCTTTCTGTGGAAGCGGGACGGCAGGCGACGCGAGATGGGGCTGGGCTCAGCCGCCAAGGGTGGCGTGTCGCTCGCAGACGCACGCGGCAAGGCCGATAAGGCTCGCGAAGTCATAAAGGCTGGGGGCGACCCCATCTCGGTTCGGAACGCCGTGCCGGTGGAGCCCGTGCCAGCAGAACCGGTGCCGCTGCAGACATTTGGCAAGATAGCAGATGAATACGTCACATCCCTTTCCCCCCAGTGGCGCAATGAAAAGCACCGAAATCAATGGAGGATGACCCTAAACGTCTACGCTGAACCCTTGCGCAGTCTGCCAGTTGACCAGATTACCACCGCCGATGTTAAGGCGGTTCTTGATCGCATTTGGCTAAAGCGGCCAGAGACGGCCGCCCGACTAAGGGGGCGTATCGAGCGCGTGCTAGACGCCGCTAAGGCCGCCGGACACAGACAAGGTGAAAATCCGGCGCGCTGGCACGGCCATCTGAAACACCTCCTGCCTCAGCGCCAGAAGCTGCAGCGCGGCCACCATAAGGCACTGCCGTTTGATGAGGTCGCCAAGTTCGTTGCCGCGTTGCATCAGCGCGAAGCTATCGCCGCCTTGGCACTGGAGTTCCTGATCCTGACCGCTGCGCGCTCTGGAGAGGTTCTGGGGGCCACTTGGCAAGAGATCGACATGACGGCAGCGGTTTGGACCTTGCCCGCTGAGCGCATGAAGGCAGCAGAACAACATCGCGTGCCGTTGGTTCCACGAGCCGTTGAAATCCTGAAATTTGTCAGAACGCTTCACGGCTCAGACGCGGGGAATGTCGCAATTGCGAAGCTCCCCGTTTTTCCAGGCCAGCAGGGCGGACCGCTGTCATCAATGGCACTCGCAATGCTGCTGAGGCGCATGGAAGTTGACGGAACTATCCACGGGTTCAGGTCGAGCTTCCGAGATTGGGCCGGGGAAGTGTCGCCGTTCCCGAGCAATTTAGCCGAGATGGCATTGGCACACTTGGTCGGGGATGCCACTGAACGAGCATATCGCCGGGGGGATAGCCTAGCCAAGCGGCGTCCGTTGATGGAAGCGTGGGCGGCGTTTATTGAGCCGAAAATGGGGGCAGAAGATGCCGCAAAAGTCTAAGGGCGAACTTGTCGACAACGCAGGGCCGGGCTGGACGAAAGCAAGAATTGATTATCTGCAACGAAGCCTAGGGGTCAGCGATAAACAACTTATCGAACTAGAACAGGCGGTCGGCTTGCCGATGCAGGGGCGTAGGCCACCTAAAAAATCGGACAAAGTTTCCGAAGCCAAGGCCTTGGTGACAGCGCTGAGGGCCGCGGAACGCCAATTGGGTCGCCTGATTGATGCCCAAGACAACCTAGAAACGATTGAAGAGTCCTTTCCTAAAGACCTAGGTCCAGACGATGACACGGAACTGTCGGCGAGCACTCAAAAGGCAATTTTCGATTATCACAACTCCCCGATTCACGACTCTCCCCGACTGATGGTGGCTATGCAGATGGAGGCGTCACAAAGTTCTTTTGACGAACCCGATCCCAACGCCACCGGATTAGAACAGGGCGTGGATTTAAAAGCGCTGCGGGCGCTGCTCAGTACAGCGCGGGAGAAGGCTGAGATGATCACGGCCGAATTCGCGAAGGAGCAACAGGCGCGCTTTGTAACCACTCCACACTGGGTTCGAGCCATCGATTCAGCCCTAAAACAAGGTTTCATTTTAGATAAGTCGAACGATAAGAATATATTGATCTCTTCCAAAGGCGGATTCGTAATATTCGAAGAACACCGGCACGATTATTTACATCATGTAAGTTACGATCAATCCACGCTTTTCGCTCAGATATGCGAATTAGCCCTTGAGGTTTCACACGGTACAGAACGCGGGGGCTCCGAAAGAGCAATAAGACAGTATGTTACAATGATAAAATCTGGCCGCAGGGGGCTGTTCCCAATTCCCACATAAAGTCTCGGACATCAGGTCGCGCAATCGCATCGCCTGCTGTCAGATACCCAGAGTGTCCACGCGGATATTCACGGAAAGCTGCACCAACGCAGCGGACTGGAGAAATCCCGATGAGTAAACTTTCCTATCAAATCCCCGAAGCGGTGGTCGCGACTGGCCTGTCGCGCAGCACGATCTACGAAGAAATCCAGACCGGTCGGCTTAAGGCCTTCAAGGTCGGCGGCCGCCGCCTGATCTTCACCGAAGAACTGCAGTCTTTCCTGACGCGGTGCGCCAACGAAGGCATGCACGCAGCCAATCAGGCGCAACCCGCAAAATAATCGAGCCGCCCCCGCAGGGACGGCCCGATGCAGCGGTTAGATGGCGTGCAAGCAATTGAACTTTAAGCATTTTTGTCGTTTTTCGCAAGGGCAGTTCTCCCCACCAAGGAGACCACAATGGACCCTAATTTTCACGCGTCGCTAGCAAGGGACGATGAGCCAACTCCCCGCGAAGCGGCCCACCAGATCGCCCGCGATCTTGGCCCCGTATTCCCATGCGGACCTGACAAACGACCGCTAACAACACACGGATTCAAGGACGCATCCCGCGACCCGGCCCAGATTGACCGCTGGTGGGCTCAGCACCCTAACGCGATGGTGGGCATGCCGACCGGCGAACCGTCTGGCATCTGGGCGGTAGACGTCGACGTAGCCGACGGCAAACAAGGTTTGCAGACACTTGGAGAGCGCGGCTGGAAACTCGATGAGATTGGCAAGACGGCCATTACGCGCACCGCTACCGGCGGTTATCACATCCTCTACAAATACAGCCCCGACACGCTGGTCCGAAACTCGGCGGGCAAAATCGGCCCCGACATCGACGTTCGCGGCGAAGGCGGTTACCTGATTATGCGCGGCTCACGGCTGGCAGATGGCCGTCGCTACACGTGGGAAAACCCGCCCGGCCTATTTCCTGTCGTAGATGCGCCACCGGACGTTCTGGCGGCGGCGCTGGGGGCTTGTGGGCTTGTTCCCAAGCCCTTCAACGAAATCCCCAAGGACCGAGCCGGTGACGGTTCAACGGCCTATGGGCTCAGGGCCCTGAGGGACGAGTGCTCACGGCTGGCGGCAGCGGTGCCGGGTACACGCAACGACACCCTGAATCGCGCAGCCTTCCGGATGGCGCAACTGATTGCCATCAAACAGCTAACGGATGCCGCCGCCCGGCAGGGCCTGCTAGGGGCGGCTCTTGCCTGCGGACTGGCCGCCGAAGACGATAAGACTGCTGTCCTTAAAACTATCGAATCCGGCCTAAGCGCTGGCCTGCAAAAGCCACGGCCTGCGAGCGGCGCGGTCGCGGCGAATGATGATGCGGCTGGGCTGTTGCCGACCACGGAGGATGGGCTCGCAAGCGTCTTGGCCGACCGGAATGCTGACCTTGTGCGATACGACCACCACGCCGCCGCATGGTTCCGGTACGACGGCGGTATTTGGCGCAAGGATGAGACTGGCCAAGTCGTTTATGCGTGTCGGGAGCTTTGTCGGGAGGCCTCAGCAGCAGCGCCCGTAGGTGCTCAAAAGGTGCTGGGCAAGATGGCAACCGTCACCGGCATAGAACGGGCCGCCCGCAGTGACCCAAGGCTAGCGGTGACGGCGGAGTACTGGGACACAGACCATTACCTTGCGGGGGCAGCGGGATGCGCCATCGATCTGCATACGGGACAGCTTATGGCTCCTGATCCCGACCACCGCCTGACCAAGTCCTTCGGCGTCGCCCCCGCAGATACCGCAGATTGCCCGCGGTGGCATTTGTTCCTATCCGAAACCTTCGGCGGCGACGTGGAACTCATCCGCTTCGTTCAGCAGTTCCTTGGCTACAGCCTGACCGGCGACGTTTCCGAACACGCCCTGCTGTATGGTATCGGCGGCGGCGGGAATGGTAAGTCAGTTCTAGTGAATGTCGTCTCTTGGATAATGGGCGACTACGCCATCACAATACCGATGGAGACCTTGGCCGCATCGCAATTTGACCGGCACCCTACCGAACTGGCCATGCTCAAGGGTGCTAGATTTGTAACGGCTTCGGAGACAGAAGCGGGCCGCGCATGGGCAGAGGCGCGGATCAAGGCCCTAACTGGCGGCGACCGTATCCGTGCACGGTTTATGCGGCAGGATTTCTTCGAGTTTGACCCGACCTTCAAGCTGTTTGCCGTCGGAAACCACCAGCCCCGCATCACGACGGCGGACGAAGCCCTTCGCCGCCGGATTAACATCGTCCCGTTCAATAATAAGCCCGCTAAGCCTGACCCAGATTTGGAACGGCAACTTCGATTGGAGGGACCGGGCATACTGCGCTGGATGATCGACGGTGGTTTAGACTGGCAGGCTAATGGGTTGGTTAGGCCGTCGGTAGTGACGCAGGCAACCACCACCTATTTCGACGATCAGGACCTCTTCCAGCAGTGGCTTGACGACGAGTGTGACGCCGAGCCCGCTAACTCACACAAGTGGGCTTTCGCTACCAAGCTGTACGGAAGCTGGCGCGATTACACCGCAAGGGCAGGTGAACAACCCGGCCATCAGAACGCCTTTGGTGAACGTTTGAAGCGTTCCGGCTTTCGGTCTGAACGCAACAAAACTGGTCGGTTCTGGTCCGGAATTCAGCTTCGCCTCCCCGCCAAACGGTCATCCGCAGGTGGCGATGATGACTTCGGGTGACGCAGGTGACGCAGGTTTCACTTTATCGCTCCAACGCGTGCGCGTGAGAGGAGTTTACGGAATGTCCGTCACCTGCGTCACCGACATGTTGTTCGACCAAAAGCCCTTGATTACTGGGGCTATCAAACATGGATGGTAAGGACCCCGACCGCCCTCTACACCGCCGCAAGGTCACCATGCTGGCCGCAGAAGCCCGCCGTGCCGGCCGCCCTAAGGCCAAGCCGCCTGCTACGTCCTTGGAGGGCCTTCTCGCCCGCCTGAAGCTCCAGCAGCGGTCAGAGCCGGTCCGCCGCACCTGCGGGGCCCAGACGCGAAAGGGCACCCCCTGCAAGGCGCTGGGGCTGGCTAATGGCAGGTGCCGGAACCACGGCGGTATGTCCACTGGACCTAAGACAACCGAAGGCTGGGCGCGGACACGTGCAGCGAACGCCGCCTACTGGGCTGCACGGAAACTCACGAAGTCGGACATAAATAATAGGTCGTAATGCCCTATCCGCCGCCGGCTATGGCCGCCTGTGGTGTCGGCAATTTATTGGGTTGCCGGGCCCCGACCCCATAACGCGAGCATGCGGGAGTAACAATCCTAAGGGCGGATGCCATGATGGCGATACGCCTGAGCGTTTTGCGCAAGCCCGCTAAGCTCACTCGGTCGGCTTCAACTCTCCGAAGGTCTAACGCGCATTATTTTCCCCTGATCCTCCCTCGTTTCAGTGGACACCCATGCTAGCTTTTCCGAGCTGGAGGGGAGTGTCGGACGGAACGTCGTTAGTCATCGGCGTCCGCCATTTCTGGCGACCCGGCCGCCTCGCTGAACCGTACCTTCGCATCCATGACCCAACGCGCCTGTTTAGCTGAGGGGCTCCGCTCCCAGTCCGATGCGGCGTAGCCCATGACGGTGGTAAGGATGTCCGTCTGCCACTTCTGCAAGCCGCTGCGACGGCCCCACCCGATGATCTCGATGTATCCTTCGGCGCTGATGGCGCGGCACTGGTTGATCATCTGAAGGTCGGCGGCGTTCAGCCCATCCGCCGAGGCTGTCGGGCGTGCGGTATCGCTGCCAGTCGTGCCGGCAAGCTCCGGCGGCAGGGGATCGGATAGCGCGGGAAGCCGCTCGCGTATCTGTTCCCACGCTTCCGTGCGCTTGGCCCACTCCGTTGGCATTTTTGTGCCGGCGGTCTCGCGCAGCAACTTATCAATCTCGTGGGACCAGGTCCGGATCAGGGTCACGAGTTCGGGACTTATCGACTGATTGCGCCAGATCAGCTCGAAGTCGATGCGGCCGGCGGTGATCCAGGACAGTCCCGCAACGGTGTAGGCGACGATGTTGGCCTGATAGGCGCTGAATTTCTCCTCGCGCACGATCTTCTGGGTGCTCCGGAAGAGGAGCGCGAGCGCGATGAACCGGTGGTACCAGGCTTCGTCAGGCGGATCGCGACGATTGTCCTTCAGCCGTTGCATGAACAGCTGGAAGTTCTTCTGAGCGCCGCCGCTGACTTGGTGGGGGAAGCCTTCCCAGGCGTTCAGGTATTTCGCCAAGTCGGTCTTCGAGAACCGGAGTTCCTTGGGGGTCTCCCACGCGATCCGTTTCCGGTCGGCGGCCTTTAGACCGGCCTTCGCTTCGAGCGCTCCATAGCTGCCGCGCGCGCGTTCATAGAACCACCGCGTGACACCGTCGGGCCGCCACTCGTTGTTGGCCAGCTCCTCGACGCGGACATGGAACGGATCGTTGGCCGAGAAGTCGGCTGGCTGCACCGTGTTCTGGATGTTGGCGGAGCGGGAGATGTCGGTGACCATTCGGGAGAGGTCATCACGCGGTACCCGGATGATCTTGGCCGGCACCCGAACCGGGCCGAGGTCAATGTGAAGGGCGCGTGAGGCCCGGTGTATCGATGCAGTGGTCTGACCGCCGTTGACGATCTGCAGACCCGTCAGCTTACGGATCATTGCGACCCCGCTCCGGTCTTCCCACTCGATGTCGTCGACCGTTGCAACGATGCCGTTGTTGAAGGCCAGGAAGTCGGCAGGCCGGGACTCGAGTGTAGCCAGTAGTCCCGCGTTGACGGATTTCCGGCCGCGGACCCCCAGGAAGGCGCGAACGTTCAGTTCCAGAAGGCGGCCGCCGTAGTCCTCATAGGCCCGCGCGAGCACTTCACCCGGGATCGCCGCAAGCCAAGTCTCATACCCGGCTCCTTCCGCCTCAACCGAAAGGGCTGCCAGCGGTTCACCAGAGATGGCCACGAGGTCGACCACGATATCCTCTCGGGTCAGGCCGTCACCCAGGATTCGCTGCAGCCGCTCAAGACCTAGGAGGTCGGCCGAGACCCTCGTGCCCTCAAGTTCGGCGGCGTCGATCCGGCGCTGCTGCATCTGGTAGTCGGACAGCACGATCACCCGAAGGAAACTGATCCGGTGATGGATTTCTCCAAGGGTGCGGGCGAGATCGGCAGCTTCGCTGTCGGCCGGCTCGATACGATCTGCGCGTCCGCGGGCGCACTCGAGGAACAGCCGGACCGCCCGTTCGACGGCGGTCCTGACCTCATCGAGTCCCAGTGTCCGCAGGCCCGGCTCTCCACCATAGAGCGTCGTGAAGAGGATCAGCCGCTCCTGCTCCTCGTCCATCGCGTAGCCGCTGATCCGGAAGCGGGCTGGCCCGAAGTTGCCCTGAGCCCATAGCGGTATCGGGTTCTCGACGTAGCCGGCATCCGCAAGGCGCTCCAGCACCTGGCGGGTGAATGCTTCCGCAGCGCCGCCACCGTCTTCAGGCGCATCCGCGGCATCCTCGTGCAGTCCGCGGAGGAATTCGAGCTGGGCGTCGCTCAAAGGACTAGCTCCTCATCCTGAACGGCTGTTCCGCGCCCCGGGATAAGGTCAGAGAGGAACCCTAACCCCGGGTTCGTGACCGTTCCAACGAGCGTCGCTCGATCGAGTAATCGGTTTCCCTGCTCACAGCTGGTCTCCGGAACGAGCGCGCAGCTGTGGCATGCTGCGAGGTTGCCTGCGTCGGCCGGACGTCCCCCGCTCTCCATGCAAACAGGATCGTTCGAGCACCAGGTGGCGCGACGCAGTGCCTCGGCGATGATGCGGGGCAGCCTATCCGGTGTTCCCTGCGCTACCAGCCCGCCCAGGGTGCCGTCGGCATCGCCCGACGCCGTGTAGACGAGAACGCCGGACATGGGCGCGGCCGGATTGGCGATATCGACATAAAGCCGCTCACGCAGTGAGGAGGAGCCATATCCGCAGCTGAACGTGAGCTCCTTGATTAGCGCGTGGGCAAAGGAGTGGAGGAAGAGAAGGCGCGGATGTGCCCCTGAAGGTGGCTGGTCGCGCCCTTCGCGAATTGACTCGAAACGAGCGAGCGCCGGTTCCAGTCTGCGGCGCACCGCGCTGCTGTCTGCCCAGGCGGACAGGCGATCATGATCAAAGTCGATGAAGACGCCTTCTCCATGGACATCGATCCCTGGTAGCCAGCGGACGTCCTGCGAACGTGCGATCGGCTGGACATCGTCATCTTCGGGATCCGAAAGAGGCTCAAGCCTCGAGAAGCCGCAGAGGACACGGGTCTCCCTCAGTTTCCTGACCAGCCCCACCCCGCTAATGAAGGCGCCCAGCTGGCCGTACAGGTCCCCTGGGACCCAGTCGCTGACGAGTTCGGCTTGTGGGTCCGTAAGAGACTGGCATAGCAGGGTGTACTCCTGGCGTCGGAAATCCTCTTCCGAAGCCGGCGCCGTATCCGGCGGTGTGGAGTCCGAGAATTTCGCCTGCGCCAGTTCGTAAAGGCGGTCTGCATCAACAACCTTCAGCAACGCGATCAGCTCACACCGACCGCGGTCGATTAGACCCGCCTCTGCAGACGACACCAGCTGGTCCCAGATCAGCGGGTCCTCAAGGAGCGCCATGATGCGGTCGTCGCGGCCGGTCTGCTCGTCAGGTACGAAGATCGAACTCACGACGACTGGGAAGTAGACGTTGGAGCCACCTCGCTGGACGCCCTGAAGCATGCGCCCACAACTGGTCTGTTCTTCGCCGAACCAGGGGCGACCACCAGCGCAGGTCGCCCCGGCGGTGGAGAGTGTCTGCGGGCTCATTGCGCCCGCCAGGGACCTGCTTCTGCCGCACGACTCGCAAGAGATGTGGATCCCGGCGAGGCCCGCCGAGCTGCGGCCGGCCTTGAAGAGAAGCCGCGCGCTGTCGTCGTCCGCACAGGTGCAGCCGATCCATAGGCGGTAGGGAAAGTCCTCGATATGGCCGTGCTTGCAGACGGCGACGATTCTAACCGGGATCATCCGTCGCCGCCGTCCGGTCTTACAGGGATCGCAGTACGGTTGATCCTGGAAATAGGTCGCCTGCTTCATCCGGAAGCACTGCGGACAGTAGTGCCACCGGGGGAAGCGGACGAACGGTATCTTCCTGCGGCGCTGATCCTGGCCTTCATGTTCAGGAGGGCGCACGAAGAATGCCTTGCCCAGGCGTCTTTGAAGCCGCGCCTCTTCTAGGCGGAGATGGGGCGGAATGTCGCTTTCACGCGCGAACCAGTCGTCGAGGCCGGCGCACATCAGCGCCTCATCGCCGCGAAAGTCGCTGATCGCGCCGACGCCGAAGGGGCTGATGAGCTGCGAACGGCGCAGGGGCCGTGGCTTCGCCGTTCTCAGGGCGGGACCGGTTCTGCGGCCGCGGCTAGGGCGGGCCATGCTCAAGATCCTTCGTTTGTGATGGCATTGACGAGGCGCGCCTCGCTCTCGGCATCAACGCTGCGCATCGATGACGGAGTCGGACGGGGGATCGGATCCTCCCCATCACTCCATATGCGTCCGGCCGGGATCATGAGGGGGCGGGTCTCCTGGGGTATCGGTGCGAAGTCGCCGTATCGCTCTGGCTGTTTTCGGGCCCAGTCCGCGAAGAACCGTTCAAGGACAGCGGTTGTGCGGCCGAGCTCCTCTTCCGCCACGCGCACGACTCGGCGGCTGATGATTTCACCAATCTTCCGCTGCAATTCGGCCGACGGCCCGACGCCGGGCCGGTCACGCAAACTAGGTTCGAAGCAACGGATCAGGGCGATGGCCAGGGCGTGGATCGCGCGTTCCGACACGGGAAGGGAGAACGGTGTGACGCTGGTCGGCTCGACATAGCGATAGATCGCCTCATGGTACTGCCGGAAGGTCTCGAAGTGCGAACGGTCACGTGGCTTGAAGGGGTTGTAGTTGGTGACGACCAGGCCCGGCTTGCTGATGTCACGTCCCACGCGACTCGAAGCCTGGATGTATTCCGATGCCCCCTTCGGCTGACCGACGATCATCATCAAGCTCAGTCTAGGGACGTCGAGGCCCACCTGGATCATGTTGGTGGCGAAGCACACGTCCACCGTTCCGGCGTCTGGCAGCCCGGTGAACAGGCGCTCCAGGACCTCCGGGATTTCACCACTGGGCACCCGGCTGGTGAGTTCCACGGGCTGATTGATAAAACGTCGACGGTCGATCGTCTCCGTGCGCGTCTCACTGATCCCGGACCGCTGCCATATCCAGTTCAGGTATTCCCGGATGTCAGCCTGGATGAGAGTCGATGCACGGCCAAGCTCCCGCAGACTGTTGAAATAGGCGACCAGAGACCAGTAGGGGTCCAGTGCCGACGGTCTCGCTTCCCCCTTGAGCGTAGCTGGTGCCTGAAGCAGGGCGGCTGTGGTCCGGATCTGGGCCACGACATGGGATGAAAGGCCGGAGGCCAGGACGCCGACATATGTCCTGCCAGGAATGTCCGGCCGTTCCTCAGCGAAGAATGAATCACCGGCCCGGAGCGCCTGCGCAGGAAAGAGCCGAGCTTCACGCCCATAGAGCGCATGGACCTGCTCGTCCGCCCTCGCGATCGTGGCCGTGGAAGCGACGATCTTGGGCCCTATCCGACCGTTGGGCGTCTCACGGCTACAGAGCTCGTCGATCAAGGTCTCGTAGTGACCGACCATCGACCCCAGCGGCCCGGAAATGAGGTGCAGCTCGTCCTGGATGATCAGATCGGGTGGACCGGAGTTACCCGCATCGATTCCGAAAAGCTTCCGCGCCTCTGGCGTCCACGCAAGCATCGCGAACTTGTCGACCGTGCCGATCACCATTGTGGGCGGCCGGCGATAGATTCGGGCATCGACGACTTCAAGTGGCAGTTCGCCGCCATGGAAGGGACAGTTGGGATCCTCGCAGACCAGGGCCACCGACGCACGAGGATCGCGCACCCGGTGGTATCCGATCACCCGCGATGAGTGCCCGACTTCCCGGCGTCCCATTTCCACCCCGCACCAGGGACAGGACAGCACCACGAAAGGATTCTGGCCGTCGCCGTTGTCGAGTTCCGAAAGCTTCTGGACGGCGTCCTCGTCGGTGTTGGGCGTCACGCTCGACCCGAGCCACAGACCGATGGTGAAGGGTTCCTCACCCAGGCGTTTGGGGCGCTCGCGGCGCATCAGCTCAAGTGCGCAAATGAGCGAAGCCGCTCGCTGGAACTGCTGTGCCGTCAGGAGGCGCAGCGTGTAGCGCATGAGGACGCTGACGCCGCCGTTCAGGGGGTTGCTCAGCCTGCGGAACAGCATGAGCCAGCTGGCAAGTCCGAGATAGGCTTCGGTCTTGCCGCCGCCGGTGGGAAACCAGATGACGTCCACCAGGTCCCGCTCCCGGCGTCCTTCAGGACCGTCGTCGGCCATTCCGCGCAGATTCATCAGAATGAAAGCGAGCTGGAAGGGGCGCCAGGCGACGCTCGCCGGGTACTCAGGGCTGACAAACGGCCGCTCAGGAGCCTGGCCATCCGGTGTCTGTACCCAGGCGCGTCGCTTCTCCTTGTCAGCGGACAGACCGTAGTGGCTCCGCTGCTGAACCATTGCGAGGTTCATCCAGCGGAATGCGGTCATGGCATCCGGGTCGGTGTCGAGCACGTCGACGCCCGCGAGCATTCTCTTGAGGCTCTCTTCGCAACGACGAAGGTGGATGTCGGCGGTTGCCCGTAGCTCGACGGACAGGTGCGCTTGAATCGCGGCCTCGCGCTGGTCGCGTATCCAGTCGCCATAGCGTTCTGCTAGGCGGCGGCATGAGTTGAGGATCGCTTCGTCATCAGCCTGCGAAAGGCCGAGCATCGATAGGTTCACGCCCTCAAGGGTATTTCGCGGAAGGATCGGATGCTGAGTAAAGACTGGTAGCGACTCGGTCCTCACATTGGCGACCGCGCCATCGTCATCAGTGGTCCAGTCGGCGGCGCAGCCATGGCCTACGGCGTAGGTCGGACAATGGCGATAGAGCAGCTTGAGAGAGCGCTCCTCTTCGTCGAGGTCGTTGTCGGGCCGCGACGGATAGGGACAGATTCTGCTGGCGCCCTCGGGCCGGATCCTCAGGCCGCACTGGAAGAAGCAGTTGCTGTCGTCAGCGCCGCGTGCGGCGCGGCGATTCACAAGCGTCACGGTTATCAGCCGAAGACCGTCATTCCACGGACGATCCACGATGGAGAGTGCTGGCCCGGCACCGTCCAGTAGCTCCTCCGTCCATTGCCGCAAAGCCGCGGTCGGCCCCCTGTCGATGGGTAAGGGCTGGCTGTGAGGCGTTCTGAACCACAGGTCGTCCTGGACCTCACGGGCGCCAATCCACCCATCGAGCGGACCGGCCGCATAGGTGGCCCAGCTCGCCTCAACGGTGAGCCTCTCATTCAGGTCGGCCAGGAAGCTGATGCCCATGCTGCTGGGAACGAACGAGTTAAGGACAGGGACCTCTTCATCAGCTTCGCCCTCCTTGTCGTCGCTGCCCTCGTCCCGACCGCTATCGTCGGCATCCGGCTCTTCTTCAGTCTCCGACTCCGGCCGGTCAGCGGTCTCGTCGATGAGGCCGGAGTAGGTCATGCCGTTCGGGAAAAGGATGCCTGCGCCATAGCGCATCTTCGGCCGGTCCTGCGGTCGCAGGATTTCCTCGCCATTCAGGAGAGAATGGGGCCCACCCCACTGAACGGCTGGCCGGCCTGGGTCGGGCCCCACGAGTTCGCGCCGGAGGCTATCGATCATGTGCTCGCGGACAGCGAGGGCGTCGGGCATGCCACTCACGACAGGGCCGCGGTTAGGTTTTCGCGTTCGCGACGAGCGATCTCTGCCCTGCAATTTTCTGGAAGGATCATGATCAGTCGCGTCCTTGCTCGTGTCATCCCCACGTAGAGCAGGGCATCAGTGTCATGATCAGGCCGCGGCTCAAGGTCGACGAGGACGACTGCCGGGCTCTCCAGGCCTTTGAAGGCCTGGATGGTCGAATAGATCACACCGGCGGTGCGATGGCGCTCGTCGCGTTCGACGATGCGATAGCCGCCGCATGAGCTGAGCCCGGCCACTACCGAGCCCTCCGTTCGGCGCGGACCAAGGATTACGATGTCGGTTCCGTTGAATCCCTCGGCGCGCAGCGTCTGAAGCGCCCGGTCGAGGGCCCGCTGTTGATGCGCGGGTATGTCGAAGAAGATCCGCTCCACTGACGGGCCTCCTGGCTGCTCGTCGGAGACCTTTACGTCGAAGGTGCCTGTGAGTGCGGCCGTCTCGGCCGCGATCCTCCGTGTGTTCCGGCAATTGCGGCGAAGCTGGAACAGGGCCGGGTGGAGTCGCTGGCGGAGCAGCGCACGGGCTTCCTCCGCTGGGCCATAAAGCGCCTGACGGGAGAAATCCCCGAAGAGGCAGATGCCGGGGGGTGCAACAGGCTGGCGTTGCCAAGTTTCCAGGAGATCGAGCAGTGGCCCTGCTGGGAAGTCCTGCACCTCGTCGATGATGATGCTGTCGAAGCGCTCATCCGACGCGGATACGGCGAGAGCGCCTGCCTCGTACCAAGCCGTGTCGAAGATCGGCACCTGCGCCTCCGCCAAAAGGCCCGCAGTTTCTATCCTCGGCCGAAGCAGGCGGTGGAGGGGGCCCGCCGTGATGTTTCCCGAAGGTGTCTCCTTTGCGCGCGTCTCAAGCCAAAGTCCAAGTTCGCGGTTGAAGCAGGCGAGCAACACGCGACGTCCTTCCGAAGCAAGCCTGCGTGCCAGCTCCAGTGCAAGCATTGTCTTGCCGGTCCCGGCGCCTCCCGTAACTAGCACGGCGTCATTGCCCGCCACGTGGTCGAGGACGTCGTACTGGTCCTCTGTGAGCCCGATGAAGCGACGTTCGGCGTCCCACATTGTTGTGGCCAATGTCGCAACGCGGTCGAAGTCCGGGCGAAGGAATCCTGCCAGGGTCGCGAGCGTGGAGGCGCTCGGCTCGCCGAAGCTTTTCACGGCCGCCGCAAGTGACGGAGAGGCCTGCAGGAGGGCGCAAGGGCCTCGTTGCAGATCGTTGACGTCAATCAGTTCTTCGCGCCGAAATTCAGGCGACGACGGCGGCGCTAAGGCGTCGGTGAAAATCACTGCCCATCCCGTCGGACACAGGGCCTCAGGTGAATGAGCACGAAAACGGTCACGAATTGCCGCGACCAGTTTGAACATCCCCTCGCGGGCTTGGAGGAAAGGACTTCTTCGGTAAGCACTCGTCCCGCCAGAGCGGTTCGTAGTGGTCCAGACGCCCTGACGGCACTCGACCCGCCCCCCTTTTACCTCAATGCAGAGCAGTCCCTGACCGGGGATCATGGCGACGAAGTCGATCTCACCATATGCTCCGGTGTAGGCGCTCGACAGGCCCAGGGAATGGTAGACGGTCCAGCTGCGGGTCGCGGGGTCATCCCGCAGGAGCTCGAATACCCTTGCCTCCGATGAAGGCGAGGCAGGATCGACTCGATCTGGGATCATTCGCGCCATCAGCGTTCTTCCTCGCTGGTGAGCCCGGGCATCAGCTCTTTCAGCAACGCCGATGCATCCCTGTAGTCCTTCGGCATGGCGGCCCGGAGCAGGCGACGCCGCCAGGAGTCGGATTCCCAGTGTATCCTGTTCACTTGTGAACTAGGCCAGGGGCGCTGCTCGCTATTGACCTGCTCAATTTCTAGTAGCCAAACGGTTCCCATGGCGAGTTCGAAGGGCGTCTCATTTTCGGAATGTTCGAGTATCGTCTCGCCGCATTCTTTCATCAGGACTTCGGTGAGCCTGAAGCCTGCAGTCACGTGATGTTTCCGCACTTCGTGAATGGCTGAAAGGCACGACTTCCATTCGGCGCTTTCCGGATTTTCACAGAGTGCAGCGGCAATCAGCGGCAGGGAGGCTTCAGGTTCATGGGGGCCTATCGGTCCGACGTCCGCCATCCAGTAGCGGAGGGTCTGAAGTCCGCGATCGAGTCCCTCTTCTGCGAGGAGATCACGCAGTTGCGCTGGTGACTTTCCTGAAGCCCGCAGGCGGCGCCTCCAGAAGCTCGAATCGTGCCGCAGTCGGGCGTAGTCCGCAGGGCCGGCAAGCTGCTCGGCCATCTCACGCACGATGTCCTGTTCCCCGCCTTCACGCACCAGGATCAGGTCTCCGACCAGAAGATCGCGAGCGGGCGCTGTGACAACCTGCGTCTTCTGTTCGCGGTTTAGCTGCAGGCGAGCGATCGTGTGGTCGTCCGTGATTGCCATCCAGGAGCGGCCGGCGAACCGGCAGTAGCGCGCCGGTTTGGTCAGTTCTCCAGTACTGGCGGGCTGTGGACGGCGTCGGGGCAGAGGGGCCGTGGGCTCGTTCACGGGCGGTTCGGGTGCGTTCTGCTGTTCGCCGGCCGCCATCTTCAGGCCCGCGAGCCCCGGGATACGCCAGACCATCGCTTCATCCGGCCTAAGTCGATCGATGAGCCGCTGACGCCCGGCCAGCCTCTGCAGATAGATATCCACTTCGTGCTGGTATCCCAGGAACATCACATCAGGTGCGGCCCAGGGATCGACCAGCCGCATGAATGCATCCCGGCGCATCACCGAGAGCACATTGATGCGCTGGACGTCCGGAATGCCAGCAAGCTCGGTCGGGGTCACGCAACGCATTGGCGCGCCGACCGCATCCAGGAATGCGCTCACGTCGCTGGAAGTCCGCCGATGGCCTGTGACAATCACCTGCCTGAACGTGGGACCGGCCTGCGCCTTGTCGGCAAGCCGCAGGACGCATTCGCCCTTCGGGGTCATTGCCTTGTCGCTCGCTGCTCCGGCGAACCTCTCAAGCGCCGCCATCATGCTCATGGCAGCGTCCGCCGCCTTTTCGCCTGCGACGGATTTCACACGAGGAGCCAGGGAATGGATTTCCCGATGCGCCCCAGTCAGTTCGTCGAGGTCTTCGGCGTCCGGGGCTGCAAGCCAATCGGAAGCTTCGAAGAATGCCTGCCTCAGAAGCCGCGCGGTCTCGTCCACATCGTCGTCTTCCTCGATGTGCTCTCCGGCGTGCCGGCCGAAGAGGTCCAGCAGCCGGAACGCCTCGGCAAGGTCACTACTCGGCTGAGAGAGCGTCGAATGGGATCGGCGCATCCATGCTGAGGCGGCGGGGATGCGATCGAGGGCACGGACCCCCGTCGGCTCCGCATCGAGGATATCCGAACCGCCGAGATCGGTGACTGACCAGCCATGTTCCCTGCGACGCGCAAAGCCCTCGCGAAGCCGCCCCGGCGCGAGAACGAGGCAGGCATGGCGATCCGCCAGATGTTCAACGCTGGTCCGGTCGTTCAGTGCATCGTCCGCTCGTGTCGAGATGAAGAGTAGCGAGCCTTGGGGATACCGGGCGGCAAGGCGGCGAGCGCTGATGTGGTCCCTTGCCACGGCGATCAAGGGCTCCCCTGCGGCCCCCGCAGGATGCAGGAGCTCCACCTCCCCATCCTCATCGACCCGGCCCCAAGGAAGGCCGTCCGACACCCCCATGCCGGGTTCTCCACGCGTGCCCCCAAATCCCAGAGTGTCGAGCGCGGCTTCGAAGTCATTTCGGGCCCCAATGAGCACAACGGAAAGACGCGTGAGCGCGGCGTTGCCGTTAAGTGCGGAGCTGGCGAAGTGATCCCAGATGGTTGGCGTGAGCGGCGACCAATGTTGCCGGTCGGCACGCCCAAGTGGGCGTTTCCGCCGTGTGGGTTCAAGACGCTTTGCGTCTCGCGGCGGAAGCCACAGACGACCATCTGTGCGGACGTTCCTTACGTCGAGGAGTTGCAGCCAGTAGCCGCCGTCGCCGGGACCGCAGAACTCGTAGACGCCCTCGTCGGGAAGCACCCTGACGCGGTGCCCCGTTGGAAGGCCCGCCAGCACTTCGGTCGGCGCACGAGCATATCGAGCCGCCATGTCACGGGCACACAATAGTGCGGTCGCTTCTGCAGCGAGGGCCGTGTCAGGCAGTACAATTGCGACCGGTGTTCCCGCCGCTGCGATTGCGGCGTCTTTGAGTAGGTCGATCCAAGCCGGAATCGGGACCGTCCGCCCGCCGATCAAGCCAATGCAAAGACCCGCCGGAGCTGGCCCAGATGTCACGCCCTCCGGCATCTAGAACGCATCCCCCAACTTCCGCACCGGAAGTCTCCCAACAGTTGTCAGGAGAGGTGGGGCCAAGGCAGCGGTCAACCCCAATTGTGGTTGCAGTCACAATAGTCGGAACGTTGTTATTGATTTTCAAGGAATAACGATCAAGGGTGCTTCTCTGCTCAGCCAGTCCGCGAGACGCGCCAACACTTGTTCACTGTCGCGGCGAGTCGAACACTCCCAAACCGTGGCGACACGCCAATCAGAAGCGCGGAGGGCTTCCTGGGCTCGGATGTCCCGTTCGACGTTACCGCTGAACTTGCGTTGCCAGAATTCGGGCCTAGTCGCCGGAAAGCTCGCGAGCCGGCACCCTTCGTGTCGGTGCCAAAAGCAGCCGTGGACGAAAATTACTGCGCGGCGCATTGGGAGGACGAGATCAGGACGACCTAGCAGTCCGGCACCGTCAAGGCGGTATCTGAAGCCCTTCGCATGTAGGCCGCGGCGGATCACCAGCTCCGGGCGGGTGTTGCGTCCTTTGATGGACGCCATCATCCGGGAGCGCCGTTCCGGTGTCACGGTATCTGCCATAGCCGCACATTAGCCAGATGAAGCTGCGGAGACCGACCCCTATTGCATTCGGCATCACGCCGCTTCAGCGGCCTCGCAAGCGCCGGTGAGCGTCCTGACGATGCTGGCCATCACTGGAGGCGTGACTCCGTTGCCAAGCAGCTTGATCCGCTCGCGGCGACAGCCAAGAAGCTCGTACTCGTCAGTAAATCCCATGGCGCGCAACAGCTCTGGAGGCTGTAGCATCCGCAGCATCGGGATATCGCCCTCCCATGTCACGAGCCCGAAACGATCAAGCGTAGTCAATGTGCGCAGCGGCTTGTCCAGCCTCTGCCAGCCGCCTGAGCCGTCAGACCCATAGTATACGATGAGGAATGGCTGGCCTCGGCCAAGGGCTTCGATACCGCGCTCAGCTCGCGCGATGGTTCCAATGGCTCTTCCATGCCGATGAAGCGGGCGCGACCTCCACGTTCCCGCCGGATCAAGTATTGAACCTGCTGAGCGGTGTGCTGTGTGCGTGGCCCTGACAGTCAATGGCTTCCTGACCCTGTCACAAAGTATGAAGTGTCGGCGGCGACTCTGTGGAACGCCGAAATCGGCGGCATTCAAATCCTGTGGGGTGAGATTGTATCCAAGGGTTTCAAGTCCGGAGTAGAGTTCCGAATAGCCGGACCAGCGCTTCATCTGGACGACATTTTCGACGACAATCCACCGCGGGGCTAGGTCCCTTGCAAAGTTCAGTACGTAGTTTGCGGTCTGTTTGCTGGCCTCATCCCGAGGCCGACTTCCTCGTGCGCAGGTATGGTTCGTGCACTCTGGTGAAGCCAGCAGTAGGTCGATTTCGCCTATGACACCCAAAGCGTCTGCCCTGGTATCGTCGGTCATGCGTAGGTTGCGTGACGACCCCAGCCCGAAATTGTGCTCGTAAACCTGGGTAGCCAGTTCCCAGGCATCCACGCCGCAAACAATTTCCGCGCCAGCGGCGAGCGCACCCCAGCTGCTGCCACCACCACCGCAGAAGAGGTCGACCGTCCGGAGTTTCATGGAACCCCTGCTACCAAGGAGCCTGTGATTTGACCAGGTGATCCTCCCCCAAATAAGTGGACGGGGCTAAGCGGCTCTGCGTTCGGCTTCGGCTGAAGGGGAAGCGGGGCCTCGTCTGGGCCATCGCTTAGCCGAGTTTATCGCCGCCGACCTGCGCGCACTATGCTTTGCAAACGAGTATAATCAATGGCGGGCGATCCACGGGGAGGCGATGTGAGCGCAGCTTTTGAGCGCCTGCGGCAGTTCATCTCCTCAGAGATGCGCATGTCGCACATCTACCAGCCAGTGATGATCCAGACCCTCTTGGAGCACGGGGGCCGCGCCACCGTCGAACAGATCGCGGCGGCGCTGCTGGCCAAGGACGAGGCCCAGCTCTCCTACTATGAGGCCATCACCAAGCGGATGCCGGGAGATGTCCTGCGGCGACGCGGCATCGTTGAGGCGGAAAAGGGCGCCTATGCGCTCGCGGGCTTTGATCAGCTGTCAGCCTCTGAGCGCCATGCCGCTATCGCCCTCTGTCTGGCCAAGATCGACGACTACCTGGGGCGCCGCGCCGACCCGTGGGCCCACCGACGCGTTTCGAGCGGCTACATCCCCGGCACCCTGAAGTACGACGTGCTGAAGCGCGCCGCCTTCCGATGCGAACTGTGCGGCCACAGCGCCGAGGAGCGCGCCCTGGAGGTCGATC
>CANJID010000031.1 GCA_947474395.1 Caulobacterales bacterium | reverse complement strand
GTTGTCTCCGGCCAGGTCCCTGCCCAGGCCAGGCAGGCGCAGAAGCCCCCCCCTGCCCGACAAAGGCGCGGCCATCCTGAAGTCTCTCGACGCCTGGTGGGAGGCCGGCTCCGGGCTGCGCCTTCCCGCCGAGCCGACCTACGACGATCCGACCGGCAAGATCGCGCTCCTGAACACCTCGGGTCCCATCGAGACCAAGGGCCATCCCTTCTTCGAGCCCCTGGGCGCCAACGGCCGGGCCTGCGTCACCTGCCACCAACCCGCCGACGCCATGAGCGTCTCGGCCGCCACCCTGCAGACCCGCTGGGAGAAGACCGGCGGCAAGGACCCGGTGTTCGCCGGCGTCGACGGCTCCAACTGCCCGAGCCTGCCGCAGGACCGCAAGGCCTCCCACTCCCTGCTGCTGGAGCGGGGCCTGTTCCGCATCTTCCTGCCCTGGCCGCCCAAGGCCGCAGACGGCAGCGCAATGGCGCCGGAGTTCACCATCGAGGTCGTGAAGGACCCCACGGGGTGCAACACCGACGCGGTCTACGGCCTGAAGAGCGCCAACCCGACCATCTCGGTGTTCCGGCGCCCGCGCCTGCCGGCGAACCTGAAGTACGTCGTCAACGGCGGCGGCCTGTTCAACATCAAGACCGGCATGCCCACCGCAGTCGATCCCGAGACCGGCAAGCGTGTCTCGATGAACCTGATGTCCGACGCCCGGAACCCGACCCTGAGGTCCCAGGCCGTCGACGCGGCGCTGAACCACGAGCAGGCCAAGAGCCGCCCCACCGAGGAGCAGCTCCGCCAGATCGTCGACTTCGAATCCCAGGTCTTCGTGGCCCAGGGCTTCGACCGCCGCGCCGGCAGCCTGACCGAAGCGGGCGGCCCCAAGGCGCTGGGACCGCGCAACATGGCCTCGACCTCGCCGGGGCTGGGGGACAACTTCTACACCCCGGTCTTCCCCTACTTCGAGCAGTGGAAGGCGCCCAAGGGCAAGACCGCCGCCGCCGGGCAGGCCACGTTCCGCGCCTCCGTGGCGCGGGGCCGCGACATCTATATGGAGCGGGCGTTCTGGATCCGGGACGCCACCCACCTTACCTCGATCGGCCTCGGCAATCCCATCAAGCGGACCTGCGCCACCTGCCACAACGCCATCATGACCGGCATGGACGTGGCCCCCGGCTGGATGGACATCGGGGTCGCCAACCTGCCCACCGCCGATCCGCGGCCGGACTTGCCCCTGTTCAAGGTCACCTGCAACAAGGACGCGGTCCCGCACCCCTACCTCGGGCGGGTCATCTACACCCACGATCCGGGCCGGGCCCTGATCTCGGGCCAGTGCATCGACGTGGGCTCCATCACCATGCAGCAGATGCGGGGGCTGGCGGCGCGCGCGCCCTATTTCTCCAACGGATCGGCCAAGACCATCCGCGAGATCGTCGACTATTACGACAAGCGCTTCGCCATCAAATACACCGAGCAGGAAAAGCGCGACCTGACCAACTTCCTCAGCGTTCTCTAGCGGTTACGTCAAGGTCCTAAGCCATGAAGCAGCTCTTTGCGACCGCCGCCCTGTTCACCGCCGTGGCGATGACGGCGTCCGCCGCCACGCCCCCGGCGGGCTATGTCAACTTCGTCGCCTGCCCCGTGGTGCGTGACACCGCCAAGGTCCCTTGCTGGACGGGGCGCTATAAGGGCGAGACCTATTTCATCGGCATCCAGGAGGACATCGGCGCGGACTGGTACCCGCCCCAGCTCAATCACAAGATGCTGGTCGAGGGTCAGGTCTCCAAGGAGCCGCGCATCTGCGGCGGGCTGGTGCTGAAGCCGAACAAGGTCTCGGTGCTGCCCGAGGTGGACAAGAGCTGCAACACCATCCTCCCGGCGGGTGGCTACAAGGTGGAGGGCGAGCGCGGCACGGGCCCCTCGGGCGTGAAGCCGGCCGATCCCAGCAAGCCCACGGCTCCGCCGGCGCGCGGGGCGCCGCCGCCCCCGGCCGCGGCCCTGCAGGCGCCCTACCAGGCGCGGACCTTCGACGTGCCGTTCGACTTCGACGGCGAATATATGTTCATCCGCACCACCGCGATCGTCGGACAGGCGACGCGCTACGCCGATACGATCAAGGCCAAGAAGGTGCTGGTCGTCGGCTACCGGGGCCAGACCTTGCTGTCGGACGGCACGGCCTTCACCGAGAAGCCGGACATCGCCGAACGGCGGGCCAAGAAAGTGGCCCTGGCGCTCAAGGACACGGGCGTGCCCGCGACCAATCTGGAAATCCGCTGGAAGACCGAGCCGGAGGCTTCAAACGGCGTGGACGACTTCAAGCGCCGCCGGGTGACCGTCACCGTCCAGCCCTGACGAGCGGTCGAGGGCTCGGCCCTCCCCAGAGCGCGTTAGGCGAAAGTGCGAGCGGTTTCGCCGCTCGAACGCGCTCTAAATGCTTAGAATTAGAGCCTTTTTTCACGGGTCAGGTGCTTCCACCTGACCCTAAAAGGCTCGGCCCGCGCCTAGATCGCCAAGTTCGCCTTCGCCGGCGAGGCGCCTGCGCTTCGCGGCAGGATCGGCGGGGCGGCGTTGAGCTCCTGAACGGCGAAGCCCGCCGCCGCCTTGTATCCGGCCATGAACTCGGTCCGCTCCGCGGGAGCGATCACATCGTCGATATCGTCGAAGACCCCGCCGCATCGCTCGTCGACGATGTTCAAGAGCCCGAACGGCCCGGCGCCTCGGTTGCGCAGGATCAGCTTCGAGATGGGCTCGCAAAGCTTGGCGTTGTAGGCGGCCAGAGCAGCCGGCGTGGGGCCATGCTGGGTGAAGGCGGCGCCGAGAACGCGCGCGTCGACGATCGCCTGACTGGCTCCGTTCGAGCCGGTCGGATACATGGCGTGCGCCGCGTCGCCGAGAAGGACGACAGGTCCATCCTGCCAGGTCGGGACCGGATCGCGATCGATCATCGGGTTTTCGAAGATGGCCTCGGCTCCCTGGATCAGGGCCGGCACGTCGAGCCAGTCCCAGGACCAGCCTTCGAAATGGTGCAGCAGGTCCTCGGCCGCCGCCTCGCGGAACCATCCGTACTGCTTCCAGCCCTCGGCGTTGTCCAAGGTGATCTCCGCGATCCAGTTGATCAGCGCCAGCCCCGTCCGAGGGTCAGGCTTGGAGATCGGGTAGAAGACGACGCGGTGGCGATGGGTGCCAAGGCCCACGAAGGAAGCGCCGGTGCGGATGGGCTTGGCCCGTGTCACGCCGCGCCACATCAGCGCCCCGCCCCAGTGGATGGGCGGTTGGTCCGGATGCATCTGCGCGCGCACGGCCGAATGGATGCCGTCGGCGCCGATCAGGAGGTCGGCGCTTATCTCCGAGCTCGAGCCGTCGGCATGCTCGACCTGGGCCACCACGCCATCGGAGGTCTTCCGGTAGCCGGTGACGCGGCTCCCGAGCCGCACCGCGTCAGCGCCCAGCCGCTCGATCACCTTCCGGTAAAGCAACAGGTGCAATTCGCCCCGGTGGACGGCGTATTGGGGCCAGTTGTAGCCGGCGAGGCGGCCGCGGGGCTCCGAATAGATGTCCTTGCCGTTCAACCCGACGAGCGCCCACTCCTCCGCCGGCATCCCCACGGAGTCCAGGTCGGCGGCGGTGATGCCGAGATCGTAGAGCTCGCGCACCGCGTTGGGCTGGATGTTGATGCCCACGCCGAGGGGCCGCATTTCCCTGACCGCTTCCAAGACAAGGCAAGGCACGCCGATCTGATGCAGGGTGAGGGCCGTCGCAAGGCCGCCGATGCCGCCGCCTGCGATGATCACGAGATTTGCCGCCATGATCGCTTACCGAGCCCTGTTCGAAATCTTCTTGCCTTGCGGCGTAGTCATTTCTCACAAAATTCCAGATTGGACCAAGGCGGCAATTCCGCCAGGGCGGCCTGAACGCCCGGTCGAGCTGTTCGGTGGACAGCGGCCGGGGATAGGCGCTTCCGGCCTCTTACGGCTTGGCCCGGACCGAAAAGAAGCGTCAAACGACCGGCCATGACCACGCGTAACTTCGACGCCCTGTTCGCTCCCAAGGCGGTCGCCCTGATCGGAGCGAGCAACCGGCCCGGCTCCGTGGGCCACGTCCTGGCGCACAACCTGATCGCCGGGGGCTTCGACGGCCCCATCCTGCCGGTCAATCCGCACGAGACCGCCATCGGCGGGAGCCTCTGCTACCCCTCGGTGGACAAGTTGCCGGTGGTCCCCGACCTCGCGGTCATCGCCACCCCGCCCGCCACCGTTCCCGCCATCGTGGCCCAGCTCGGGGCCCTCGGCTGCCGCGCCGCCGTCGTGGTCACCGCGGGCTTCGGCGAGGGCGGCGACGGCGGCGACCTTCGCCAGGCCATGCTGGACGCCGCCAAGCCCCACCTGATGCGGATCGTCGGGCCCAATTGCCTGGGGCTGATGGTTCCGGGGATGGGGCTGAACGCCAGCTTCGCCCACCTGGCGCCGGTCCCCGGGGACATCGCCTTCGTGACCCAGTCCGGGGCCATCGCCACCACCGTGCTGGACTGGGCGGCGGGGCGCGGCCTCGGCTTCTCCCACATCATCTCCCTCGGCGACATGAGCGACGTCGACTTCGGAGACCTCTTGGACCACCTGGCCCTCGACCCGGCGGTGCGCTCGATCCTGCTCTACGTCGAGACCGTCACCAGCCCCCGCAAGTTCATGTCCGCGGCCCGCATCGCGGCCCGGATCAAGCCGGTGATCGTGGTCAAGGCGGGACGCAGCCAGGGCGGCGCCAAGGCGGCCTTCTCCCACACCGGGGCATTGGCCGGCTCCGATCTCGTCTACGACGCCGCCTTCCGGCGGGCGGGGATGCTGCGGGTGCGGGAGCTGCGCGAACTGTTCGAGGCCGCCGAGACTCTGGCGGCGGGTATCGAGGTCAGGGGCGACCGGCTGACCATCGTCACCAACGGAGGCGGCGCCGGCGTGATGGCGGTCGACGCCCTCGAAACGGCCGGCGGTCGGCTCGCGGCCCTGTCGGACGGCGCCCGGACCGCCCTCGACGCCGTGCTGCCGAAGAACTGGTCCCGCGCCAATCCCATCGACATCATCGGCGACGCCTCCGGGGAGCGCTACCGCAAGGCCCTCGAGATCGTGGGAGGAGAGGCGGAAAGCCAGGACGCCGTTCTGGTGATGAACTGCCCGACCGGGGTGGTGGACGGCGCGGAGGTCTCAGGTTCGGTGATCGAGACCGCGCACGCAGGGACCACGCCTGTCCTCGCCTGCTGGCTGGGAGAGGCCACCGCCGCGGCGAACCGCGCCCGGCTGCGGGCCGGCAAGGTCCCGGCCTACGAAACGCCGGACGAGGCGGTGCGGGCCTTCATGCAGCTGGTCACCTACGGCCGGAACCAGGCCCTCCTGATGGAGACGCCCCCCCTGGCCGAAGCCGTGCCGACGGATGCGGCGGACAAGGCCCGGGCCCTGATCGGCTTGGTGCGGGGCGACGGCCGCTCGGTCCTGACCGCCCCGGAGGCCCGGGCCCTGCTGGACGCCTACGCCATTCCCACCCTCGCCACCGAGGTGGCCGCGACCCCTGAGGACGCCGCCCGGCTCGCCGAGGCGATGGCCGGCCCCGTCGCCCTGAAGATCCTGTCGCCCGACATCTCCCACAAGTCGGACGTGGGCGGGGTGCGGCTGGACCTGGCCACCCCCGAGGCGGTCCGCACCGCGGCCGAGACCATGCTCACGGATGTCCGCGCCGCCGCCCCCGCCGCCCGCAGCACGGGCTTCACCGTCCAGGCCATGGCGGTGCGGCCCCGGGCCCAGGAGCTGATCCTGGGGGTGATCGACGACCGGACCTTCGGCCCCGCCCTCCTGTTCGGCCACGGCGGAACGGCGGTGGAGGTGATCGGCGACCGGGTCATGGGCCTGCCGCCGCTCAACATGGTGCTGGCCCGGGAGATGATGGAGCGGACCCGCGTCATCCGCCTCCTGAAGGGCTACCGGGATCGCCCCCCCCGCGGACCTCGACGCCGTCGCCCTGACCCTGGTCAAACTCGCCCAGCTCGCCGCAGACCTGCCGGAGATCGGCGAACTCGACATCAACCCCCTGCTGGCCGACGAGACCGGGGTGCTGGCCCTGGACGCGCGGGTGACCCTGCGGCCGGCGGACGCCGAGCCCCGCCGGCTGGCCATCCGCCCCTACCCCTCCGGCCTGGAGAGGACGATCGCGACCCGGGACGGCCGGGCCTTTCCGACGCGGCCGATCCGCCCGACCGACGCGTTCCTGTTGGCGCAGATGACGGCGCGCTCCAGCCCCGAGGACCTGCGCCTGCGCTTCCTGGGGCCGGTGACCGAACTGGCCGAGGAAGCCGCCGCCCGCCTGACCCAGATCGACTACGACCGCGAGATGGCTTTCGTGGCCTTCGAGCCGAATTCCGGAGCCATGGCGGGCCTGGCCCGGCTGATCGGCGATCCCAACAACGAGAACGCGGAGTTCGCGGTCATGGTCCGCTCGGACCTTAAGGGCCAGGGGCTCGGCTACGGCCTGCTGTCGGCCCTGATCGCCTACGCCCGTTCGCGGGGATTGCGCCGGCTGCGGGGCGAGGTTCTGAGGGGCAACGCCGCCATGCTGGAACTGGCCCGGGCCCTTGGCGCCGGGATCGAGGACGCCGGCGAGACCGCCATGCGCGCGACCTTCGACCTGCAGGCGTAGGTCTAGCGTCCCCTCGCCGGTCGGCTGGTCGCCAGCTGTTCGAGCAAGGCCACGGTTTCCTTGCGCGCCTCGGAGGCCGGGAAGCCAGGTCCGCCCGGCGGAAGGCCGGGGAGCGGCGCGCCCCCGGCGTAGGCGGCCGGGGTGCGGCCCTCGGAGTCCTTGATGGCCACGTCCGCGCCGCCGTCGGCCAGGACCTTGATGATCGCGTTGAAGCCGCGCTGGGCCGCGATGTGCAGGGCGGTCTGGCCCTGTGGTCCCTTGGCGTTGGGATCGGCTCCGGCCGCGAGCAGCATCTTCGCTATCTCGGCGCCCTGCTCCTCGGTCTTGTAGCGGCCCCGGCTGGGGTTGGAGCCCTGGCCCATGAAGGCTGCGGCCATCAGCGGAGTCACGCCGGTGGCGGTCGGCAGATCGACCAGGGGCTTGTACTTCAGGATCAGGGCGGCGGCGGCCACGTCGCCGGTCTTGGCCGCGTGCAGCAGCGGCGTGGCGCCGGTGGAGAGCACGGTGTCCCCGCCCCGGTCGAACACCACGTTGCGGTAAGGCGGGCGCAGCTTCAGCTGCAGGTTCGGGTTGGCGCCCTTGTCGAGCAGCAGCTTGGCGACATCGAGGGCCGTGACGACCTCGTCCGAGGGCAGCTCGGACCGGCCCCCGTCGGGGATCACGTTCATGTCGAAGGCGGCATAGAGCGGCGAGCGGCCGTAGAGGTCCCAGCGGTCCACGTCGGCCCCGGCCTCGACCAGGTACTTGGCCACCTCGAAATGCAGGTTCAGCAGGGCCGTCACCAGCGGGGTCGTCCCATCGGGATCGGGCAGGTTCGGGTTGGCCCCCGCGGCCACCAGCACCTTGGCGCAGGCCAGGCACCCGTCCCGGGCGGCGTAGAGCAGCGAGGTGAAGCCGCCCCGGTACATGTCCTTGGGCCGAGGCTCGGAGGTGACGCGGCGCTCCCAGTCGTGGCTCAAGCCCCGGGCGTCGAGCTTCGCACCCTTGGCGATCAGTAGGGACATCATCTCCGGATGGGCCTGGGCGGTCGCCCAGATCAGGGCGGTCTGGCCGTTCCAGCTCTCGACGGCGTTGACGTTGGCGCCCTTGTCGATCAGCAGGCGCGCGGCGTCGATCTTGCCCGAGCGGGCGACGATCATCAGGGCGGTCTGGCGGTCCGCGCCGGGGGATTCCACGTCCGCCCCGGCGGCGAGCAGAAGCCTAAGGATCTCGGCGTTCCCGGTAACGGCCCCCTCCGACATGGGGGTGGCGCCATAGTCGTTGCCGGCCTTGGCGTCGGCCCCGGCGGCGATCAGGCGGCGCACCAGCGCCACGTCCTCGTTGTGGACGGCCCACATCAGGGGGCTCGCGCCTTCGTTGTCGCGCGCCTTCACGTCGGCGCCCTTCGCGAGCAGGGCCTCGGCGGTCTTGGCGTCGCGCAGGCGGACGGCGTCCGCCAGGGGCGCGTCGGCGAGCGCGAGGCTCGCGCCCGCGAGCCAGACGATAGCGGCGGCGAGAACCAGCTTCACCTAAGCCTCCGACAAGGCGCCGGTGGAGTCCGCGTGCTTCTCCACCCCGGCGCCTGCCCGGTCGAGCATGGTCAGGAGCAGGTTGGCGTGCGGGGTGTCCTTGGGGAAGTGCAGGTGCTGGCCGCCTTTCAGCTTGCCGTAGCCGCGCCCGATCACGACGCTCGGAAGCAGGTCGTGGTCGTGCTTGTCGGAGTTCGACATGTTCGACCCGTAGAGGATCATCGAGTGATCCAGCAGCGAGCCGTCCCCGTCCGGGGTCTTGGCCAGCCGGTCGACGAACTTGGCGAAGATCTGGGTGTGATAGGTCTGCACCTTGGCCAGCTTGTCGAGCTTGGCCGGGTCGTTCTGGTGGTGAGACAGGGGGTGGAAAGCCTCCGACACCTGCAGGTTCGGGTAGGAGCGCATGCTGGCCTCGCGGGCCATCATGAAGCTGGCCACGCGGGTCAGGTTGGCCTGGTAAGCCAGGGCCATGAAGTCGAACATCAGCTTGAGGTGCTCCTCGAAGCTGGCGGGCACGCCGACGGGGGCGTCCGGCACGTCCAGGGCCGAGAGGTCGTTGGCCTTCATCTTCTCGATGCGGCGCTCGATCTCGCGGACCGATTCCAGGTAGTCGTCGACCTTCACCCGGTCGCCCGCCCCGAGGTCGAGCTTGAGCTGCTTGGCGCGGCCGGTGATGGAATCCAGCAGGCTGGCGGTCTCGGCGACGATCAGCTGGCGGTCCTGGGCCGTGTCGCCCTGACCGAACAGTTTATAGAACACTTTCCGAGGGTTGTACTCCATCGGCAGGGGCTGGTTCGGGGTCCGGAAGGCGGTGGTGTGGCCGTAGGAGCAGCCGAAGTTCGGATCGCAGACAACCCCGCCCTCGGTGGAAAGCTCGATCGACGGGAAGGTGGTTTCCTGGCCGATCTTCATGGCGGCGATCTGGTCGGCGCTGATCCCGGCATGGCTGTCGGCGCCGAGGCTCGGGGCGACGCAGCCGAGCCAGGTGCCGGCGGTGATGGCGTGCGGGGCCGGGCTCTCGCCGGCCTTGTTGCGCAGGCCGCTGACGATGGTCATCGAGGCCTGGTGGGCCTTCAGGGGCGCCAGGATCTGCGGCAGCTCGAAGGTCTTGCCGGTGGCCGCGGGCGTCCAGCGGTCATAGATCGCCCCATGCGGGAAGTAGATGAACCCCAGCCGGGTCTTGGGCGCCGCCGCGGTCTGGGCCATGGCGGTCGCCGCCGGGACCATGGCGTCGAGCAGAGGCAGGGCTACAGCCGCGCCCGCGCCTCGGAGCACGAGGCGGCGGGAGAGATGCTTCTTGGAGAGATAAGCCATGACTGTCTCCTCAGGGCCGCGCGGGTGAAGGCGCGGTGCTGGCGACTTGCTGCATCTTGGGTTCGGGCTTGGCCGCGGGCTTGGTCCGCATCTGGAACAGGTCGCTGTTGACGATCTGCATGACGATGGGCACGAAGCGATAATCGTCCTTGGCCGCCGCGACGGTCAGCGCCCGGATGCGGGGCATGTCGCGGTAGGTGAGCTTGCGGCCCACGGCGTAGGTGGTGAGCTTGTGGATGAAGGTCTGGGCGAACTGCTCGGGCCGCGAGGCCAGGGCGTTGCGCAGGTCGTTCGGGCCGTTGATCTTGGCGCCGGTGGGCAGCACGCCCGAGGCGTCGATGTCGCTGGCGGCGAAGCGGTCGCGGGCGCGCCACACCCCGACCCCGTCGAAGTTCTCGAGGCTGAGACCGAGGGGGTCCATGACCCCGTGGCAGACGTTGCAGGTCGGGTTGGCCCGGTGCTCGGCCATCCGCTCGCGCATGGTGCGGGTGGTCTGGCCGGCGGCCGGCTCCTTCAGCGCCTCCACGTTCGGCGGGGGCGGGTTGGGCGGGGTGCCGACGATGTTCTCCAGGATCCAGGCCCCGCGCAGCACCGGCGAGGTGCGGTTCGGGTAGGAGGTCTCCATCAGGATCGCCCCCTTGCCCAAGAGGCCCCGGCGCTCGGGCATGGGCAGGGTCACGTGGCGGAAGCGGCCGCCCTTGATGTCCTTGATGCCGTAATGCAGCGCCAGCCGCTCGTTCAGGTAGGTGTCGTCGGCCGTCAGCAGGTCCATGATCGGGCGGTTGTTGCCGAACACGTCGCCGACAAACAGGCGCAGCTCCTCCTTCATCGAGCCGCGGATGTCGCCATTGGCGGCGCCCGGCAGCGCATTGGGGAAGACCTTGGCGTCGGCGGCCACGTCGTCGAGCTTCGAGACCTGCAGCCACTGGAAGGCGAAGCTGGACACCAATGTCTCGGCGCGGGGGTCGGCCAGCATGCGCTTGACCTGGGCTTCCAGCACGGCGGGCCTGGAGAGCTTGCCCGAAGCGGCCGCCGTCAAGAGCTCGTCGTCGGGGACGTTGCTCCAGAGGAAGAACGACAGGCGGGACGCCAGCTCCAGGTCGCTGATCTTGTGTACGGCGCCGGGAGCGAGGCGCTCCGGGTCCTGCTCGATGCGGTAGAGGAACTCGGGGCTGGCCAGGATGCGGGTGATGGCGCTACGGACGCCCTCCTCGAACCCGGCCCGCTGCGCCCCGGCCTGGTAGAACTTGCGCAGCTCGGTCATGTCGGCGCCGGTCACCGGTCGGCGATAGGCGCCCCGGGCGATACGGGTGATGATCTTGTCGGCGCAGGCGGCCTCTTCGCTCTTGGCTTTCGGGTAGCAGGAGAAGATCTGGCGCCGGCTGGGGGTCTGCGACAGGCCGGTCGGGTTGAAGGGGCCGCGCACCTCCATGCTCGACACCGTCGGCACGCGTTCCAGGCCACCCCCGGGGACGAACTGCTGCAGGCGGGAATCGGATTCCGAATAGCTGCGGGCCTGGAAGGTGACGCCCAGCTTGTGCGGGCCGGCGGTGGCCTTGAAGCGGATCTTCTTCAGCCGGGCGTTGATGGCGTCGATGGCCGGCGCCTGCTGCTGGTCGACCGCGCGGGCGTCCGCGTCGCCGCCAATGGTGGTCTCGTAGATCTTCCGGCCGTCGAGGACGGCCAGGACCTTGTGCTCGAACTCCTGGTTCAGGGAGTAGAGCCCCCCGACCATGCCCGAGACGTTGAGCTCGTACTCCCCGTCGGCCGGGAAGTTGTGCTCCACCACCAGCCCGCCCCGAGTGCCCATGGGCAGGCCCTCGACGTGGTCGGTCTGCTTGGCGTCCACGTCTGCATTGGGCGAATAGACGGACGCCGCGGCGCGGGGCTCTTTCTGCCCAACGGCCTGGACCGCCACGGTGCGGGCGGCGGCGATGTACTGGTCGAGGAAGGTCGGCGAGACGTTCAGGGCGTCGGCCACGTTGTCGAAGCCGTCGGCCACGTCGTCCTGGGGCAGCAGGGAGGTCGGCGAGACGTCGAGGGCCAGGAGCTGGCGCACGGCGTTGGCGTATTCGCGCCGGTTCAGCCGGTGCAGGGTCACATGACCGGGGTCGCGGCCGGCCGAGCCCGCGGCGTAGTCGAGGTAGCCCTCCAGCCAGCCGACGAGGCCGTTGGTGGTGCTCTCGTCGGGGTGGGGCATGCCCGGCGGCGGCATCATCCGCCCGCGCAGCTTCTTGACCACCTTCTCCCACAGCTCGGCGTTGGCCGGGACGCGGGCGAGGTCCATGTCCTCCAGGATCACCCCGCCGTTGACGAACCCCGGGTTGTGGCAGGCCACGCAGTAGCGGTCGATCAGCTCCTTCTGCTGCGGAGCTTCGGCCAGGCGCGGATAGAGGCCGGGATGTACGGGCGCATCGCCCTTGGCGGAGCCCGCCAGGAGGACGGCGCCGCCGACCAGGGCGACGACGCAGGCGGACACGAGGGCGGATGAGGAACGCAGGACTTTACGCATCGGGCGTCAGGTGCCCCCAAAGGCTCTGGAAGGCCAAGGTCGTGAACTGCTTGGGATCACCCATCCTGGCGTCGAACTCACGTGTCAGGCCGGCGGCGACGACTTCGCTCGTGCCCTTGCCCTTGTAGAGTTCGTCGCGGAGGCGATCGGCGATGGTGGTGTACATGGCCGACTGCGCCTTGAGGTCGGCGCGGGTCATGACCGGACCCCAGCCCGGCACGATAATGGTCTTGTCGTCGGCGAGGCCGATCAGGGTCTGCAGCGCCCCGTTCATGCCGCCGTAGGTCGGGATCTCGATGACGTTCAGGGTCTGGGCGCGGCCCGTGGAGCCGATCCAGCCCCCCGTGGACCAGTCGATGGTCGGCCAGCCCTGGTTCGACACCGCCCCGCCGCAGACCAGGACATTGGCCTTGCGGAAGAAGACATAGGCGTCCCCGTCGGTGTGGGCCTGCATCAGATAGCCGTACTCGGCGGTCTCCTTATCCAGCGGCAGGCTGCCGCTGGCATAGAAGGTCTTGGCCGGCCGGGCCGCCTTGGCGCGGGGGGCGTAGGTCCTGTCCTCCCAGCGCACCCATATCTCCGTGCCCATCCACAGCTTCGTGTTTTCATGGGCGACGATCCGTCCGCCCTGCCCGCCGATCAGGTCGTTGGCGCCAGTGTGCTCCGGCCGCCAGCTGGTGTTGAAGAGCGTGTCGACCTTGCGGGCCTTGGTGCGGGTCAGGGCGAGGTCGAGCACCGCCGCCGCATTCTCGGCCACGCCCCCGTCCACCAGCACCGCCCCGTCGGGGCCGCGCACCGCCACCACATTGGCGCCCGCGCCGCCGATCAGGGTCACCCCGTCGGCGATATCGACAGCCGTGAGATTCGACGCGGAGGCCGCCAGTGCGCGCCCGGCCCCGAGGCCGAACGTCAGGGCGCCGCCGAGACCTGCGGCCAGCAGGGCGCGCCGATCCGGCGCGGCCGCGAGGGGCCTCAGGTTATCTTTGTTATTGAATCCTCCCATGGGGCGGGAAACTAGCTCGCCAGCGGCCCCAAGCCAACTGCTTCCGGGGTCGCGGCCCCGCTTGATTGCACGCGCAGCGGGCGCTTTTCGGCGGAACAGCTGCGCGGCGGGAGGGGTTTAGGGCGACAGGGCCGGATCGGCCGACCAGCAGTAAACAGTGAGAAGATCGATGATCCGCACTCTTCTGATCGCGGCGGCCGTCGCCGCCATCGCCCCCGCCGCCTTCGCCCAGCCGGCGTACAGCGACAGCAACGACGTGATCGTCCAGGGCCAGCCCCGCGACGCCTACATCATCCGCGTCGACACCTACGGCAAGGACGAGGCCACCATCCGCCGTGAGATCTCCGACGCCGCCAACACCGCCTGCCAGCGCGCGCCCTCGACCGGCAACCATACGGACATCGGCGTGAACGCCCTGCAGGGCTGCATCACCCAGGCCAACTCCGACGCCCTGGTGCAGCTGGGCCGCGTGCTGGAGAGCCGGCGCCAGGGTTATGTGGAAGTCGCCGCGTTCTAGCTTGAGCCGATCCGGCCGCGGCGCGATCGCCCCGGCCCGACCGACAGGACGTGCAGTCCGCACGCCGTAACGCTAAAGGTCTTCGCCTATCCTTTCGGGCCAGCGCCGGGAGGATCGGGGACGAGGCGGAGACCAGCATTTTGAAGGCCATCCCGCCTCTCCGACGCGTGCTGGGAAACGCTGGCCTGCTGCTGAGCGGCCGCAGCGTCAACGCGGTCCTGGGCCTGGCCTACATGGCCGTCACGGCCCGGGCGCTAGGCCCCGCCACCCTCGGCGTCCTGATCCTGATCCACGCCTTCGCCCAGTTCGTCGGCGACGTGATGAAGTTCCAGTCGTGGCAGACCCTGCTGCACTTCGGCACCCGCCCCCTCGCCGAGAATCGGATCCGGGACTTCCAGCGCGTCCTGCGTTTCAGCATCTTCCTCGACCTTTCCAGCACCGTCGTCGGCCTCGTGGTCGGGATCGCCGGCTCTCTGCTGTTCGCCGACAAACTGGGCTGGGGGGGGGCCCACAGGACGGCGGCGGCCCTCTACATGCTGACCATCCTGGTCATGGTCTCGGCGACGCCGATGGGCCTGATGCGGATGCTGGACCGGTTCGAGATCCTGGCCCGACAGACCGCCCTGGTGGGTCTCTTCCGCCTCCTGGCCTGCGGTGTGGCGTTCCTCCTCCACGCGCCGCTGGAGGGCTTCCTGGCAGCCTGGGCGGCGGGCCAGACCGGCGGCTTCCTCTACCTGGCGGTGGTCGGCGTCCGCGAGCTGAAGAGGCGGGGATTGCTGGTGGGGTTCGCCTGGGGCGGCGGGCTGACCGAGGGCATGCCCAAGGCCTGGAAGTTCGCCTGGAACACCAACCTCAGCGCGGGCCTGGACGTGGCCATGACCCACGCGACCACCCTTCTGGTCGGCGGCGTGATGGGACCGGCGCCGGCCGCCTTCTGGCGGATCGGCCGGCAGGTGGCCGACGCCATCGCCAAGCCCGCGCGGCTGCTGGCGGTGGCCCTCTATCCCGAGCTGGCGCGCCTGCGCGCCACCGGCAGCGAAGCGGCGGCCTGGCGGCTGGCCCGCTCCACCGGCCTGACCGCGGGCTCGGTGGTGGCGCTGCTCTTGGGGGTGAGCATCTTCCTGGGGCCCTGGCTGCTGCGGCTGATCATCGGCAGCGACATGCCCTCGGCCGCCGTCACCATGAACTGGCAGGTGGGCGCGACGGTGATCGGCGCCTTCGCCCTGCCGTTGGAGCCCATGCTGATCACCCAGGGCCGGGCGGGGGCAGTGGTGCGGGTGCAGCTCGTGGTCAGCGCGATCTATCTCGCCGCCCTCCCCGCCATCCTGCACGGCTTCGGCCTGACGGGGGCGGGGGCGGCCCTGGTCGCCGCGGAGGCGGGCCTGGCCGCGGGCTGGATGCTGGCCATCTTCCGCAAGCGGCGCAGGACGACCCCCGTCGCTCCGCCGACGGGAGACGACGAATGAGCGTCCGCAACGCCCTGACCAAGCTGGTGCTCGGCCGCGACAAGGCCGAGGCGATCACCGCCGCGCGGGTCGCCCGCTCCCCCGACCGCAAGCTGATGCTGGAGGACTACCTGCCGGCCTTCGCCGCGGGCGGCGGGCGCATCCTGTGGGTCGGCTGCAAGCTCTACACCGCCGACTATCCCGCATTGCTGGAGACCCAAGGAGCGGAGGTCTGGACCACGGACATCGACGCCCGCGTCGAGGGTTATGGGCGCGCAGGACGCCACCGGACCGGGGACATCAGCGAGGCCGACACCCTTTTCGCCGACCTCGCCTTCGACGCCGTCCTCTGCAACGGCATCCTCGGCTTCGGCGTGGACCGCCCCGAGGACCAGCGGATGACCCTGAGGGCGCTCTGGAAGATCACGGCGCCGGGTGGACGCCTGCTGCTGGGCTGGAACACGGATCGCATCGCCGATCCGCTCGGCCTCGCGGCCCCCGAGTTTGCCCCCGAGCCGCTGGGCGACCTGCCCGCGCGGGTGGAGGTCCCCGGCGTCACCCACGTCTACGACCTGCTCATCCGCCGGGAGGGCGTCGCCTAGATGCCGCTCCTGAAGGATATCTGGCGGGTCGGGGTGGTGCGGGCGCCGATCGAGACCCTGCTGGCGCCCGACGCCCTCGAAACGCAGGAGATCGTCTGGCTGCCGCAGGAGGGCGCGCTCCGGTTCCTGGCCGACCCGTTCGGGCTATGGCGGGGCGGCCGGCTGCACGTCTTCGTGGAGGCCTACGACTATCGCGACCGCAAAGGCGTGATCGAGGTGGTGATCCTCGACGCCGCCCTGCGGGTGGTCGAGCGGCGACAGGTGCTGGAGGAGCCGTGGCACCTCTCCTACCCCTTCATCATCGAAGCCGACGGCGAGACCTGGATGCTGCCCGAAGCCCACAAGTCGGGCCGCCTGACCCTCTACCGGGCGGCCGCCTTCCCCGACCGCTGGGAAGCCGTGCAGACGATCGACCTCGACGTGGTCCCGATCGACGCGACGCCGGTCTTCCACGACGGCCTGTGGTGGCTGTTCTACACCCCCGCGACCACCAAGGCGGCCAAGGTCGGGGCCCTCCACGCCGCCTTCGCCGAACGCCTCACCGGCCCCTGGACGCCCCACCCCGGCAATCCGGTGCGGCTGGACCCCTCGAGTTCGCGGCCCGGCGGCACGCCCGTGGCGGTGGACGGCGCCCTGGTCCTGCCAGTGCAGGACTGCCGGCGCACCTACGGCGGCGCGATCCGGGCCTTGCGCATCCATGTGCTTTCTCCGGAACGGTTCGAGGCCACGGCGGACGAGCCGATCCGGCCGCCCGAAAGCTTCGCGCCCTATGTGAAGGGGCTGCACACCCTGGCCTCCGCCGGAGGCGTGACCCTGATCGACGCCAAGCGCCAGCACGTCTCGCCCGCAACCCTGGCGCTGGATATCCGTCGTCGACTGGAAAAAGCCCGAGGAGCGCGTCAGGCGAAAGTGTGAGCGGTTTCGCCGCTCGAACGCGCTCCAAATGCCAGAATTAGGCGGCCCTGACGAAGGGCTCCGGCACGCCGGTGCGGCGGGCATGGACCTCGTCGAAGAGACCCAGATAGGCCCGGGCGATGGGGCCTATGCGGTAGGCGGCGACGGCCGCGGCGAGGCGATAGGGATCGGCGGCTTCCGCACTCAGGAGGCGGCCCATGCCCTCGGCCATGGCTTCGACATCTCCGATGGGCGTGACCACGCCGCGCTCGGGGCGGTCGAGCAGCTCGTAGGCCGCGGGCGTGCAGTCGGTGGCCACCACCGGCCGGCCGGCCGCCAGGGCCTCGACCACCACGGCGGCGTAACCCTCGTAGTAGGAGGAGAGCAGGAAGGCCCGCGCCCTATGCAGCCAGGGACCGATGTCCTCGACATAGCCGGGGAACTGCACCCGGTCCGCGATCCCCAGGCTCGCGGCCAAGGCGGTGAGCTCGCTTAAGGAAGGCCCCTCTCCAAGAATGGCCAGGCGCGCTTCGGGATCGCCCAGGCGGGCGAAGGCGCGAAGGGCGACGTCGAACCCCTTCTCGGGGACCAGCCGACCGGCCGCCACGATCAGCTTGCCGCCCGCCGGGGACAGGATCGACCGGCGGCCCTTTTCGTCCTCGAGGGCGGGCAGGCGCAGGCACTGGGTTATCCGACGCCCGAGGATGTGATCGGCCTCGGCGGTCATGGCCGGCGAGAGCGAGATCGCCGCATCGATGCAGCGCAGCCGCCGCCGGGTCTTGAAATTGTATTCCAGCTGCCGGATCGGGCCGCGCCCGTGCCGGTAGAGCGGGGTGCCGATCTGGGCGACCACCGCCGGGCGGCCAGCCTCCGGCGAGCGGGCGAAACTGGGGAGGATGGGCCAATGGTAGTTCCCCGGGATGAAAAGCACATCCGCGGGGTGGCCCTCGACGTAGGCAACCGTCGCCTCGCCCAGCCGTCGCCGCGATCCCGCACCTCGCGGGATCACAGGCTCGCATTCCACGACCTTGACCGCGCTCGATATGAGCGGGGCCAGGGGCCCGTCACGCGTACCGCAAAGCAGGGTTACTAGGCGCCCCTGCTCGGCCCAACGGTTCGCCAGTCGTATGGCGATCCGTTCGGAACCGCCCAGACCCAGGTCGTGTAGGACCAGGAGGATGTTCTGGGCGCGGTCGTTCATCAGTATGCCCTCGTCTCACTGGGGGAGGCCGCGGGGCGCGCGGCCTGTCCGTCGGCGCCGAGGGCGAGCGCCGGCAGGGGAATCCGGATCGGGGAACCCTGGATAAGATGCTGGATAGGCGGCTTGGCCATGGTCCCCCGGCGAGGCCGGTTGTCCGCGGCCTCGATGGAGAGACGGCGCCGCCGGAGCCGATCCTCACGCACCCCGCCGGATAGATTGTCGCAGGCTTCTAAAAGTCGGCGGAGAGCAGCACGCTCACGGTCCGCGGCCGCTGGGGCGTGACCTGGCGAACGGGGCCGAAGCTGAAGGGGTTGCCGTAGGCGAAGGTGTCGCCGGAGACATTGGCCGGATTGCTCAGGAATAGGCCCAGCCGCCAGCGCGAGGTCTTCAGCTGGGCCGATATCTTGGCCGAACCGTAGCCGCCCATGGTGGGCGACAGGGCCGGGTCGAAGGTCAGGCGCGAGTGGCCGACATAGGACGCCTCAGCGCTCAGGAGCAGGGAATAGTCCCCCCGCAAGGGCCGCTCGTAGATGCCCAGGACGCTGAACGACAGGTCAGGCACCCCTGGCAGGCCGAGGTGGGGCTGGGCGGGGGAGGCCGGGTTGGAGCGGGTCAGCTCGGGCCGGTTGACGATGCTGCTGGCCTGCAGCATCAGCCGCGCCGTCGGCCGCCAGGTCAGTTCGCTCTCCCAGCCCAGGTTGCGGGCGTCGCCGACGTTGTCGGTATAGGACAGTCCCGAGCGCAGATACTGGTCGGTCTGGATGTCCCGCCAGACCACATAGAACAGGGCTGTCTCGAGCTTCAGCCGGCCGTTCCAGAAGCTCGCCTTTGCCCCGGTCTCGAAGTTCCAAAGGCTGTCCGAACGAAACAGCCGCGCGGGCGTGATCAGCCCGCCGGTGTTGAAGCCGCCAGGACGGTATCCCTGTGACGCCAGCCCGTAGAGCAGGAGGTTCGAGGACGCCTCGTAGCTGAGGGAGACCTTGGGCGAGAGACCCCGGAAGGAGGCGTCGTCGTCGAATAGGCGAGGCAGCGCCGGCGGAGGCGTCACGACCTGCGAGCGGGTATGGACGGTGGTCAGGAACGCGCGCAGGCCCCCCGCCAGGGTCAGCCGGGGAAAGAGCGCGTAGGAAAGCTCTCCATAGCCCGCCAGCTCCTGTAGACGGTCGGTCCGATGCTCCTGGTAGAGGGGCCGGGGCTCCGGGTAGAAGCCGCGCGAGGAGAGGAACGGCTGGCTCCTCTCCAGGCTGGTGGAGGCGAAGGCGCCGGCCAGCCAGGTCAGCCTGCGGTCCGCCGGCGACAGCAGGATCACGTCCTGCACCAGCTTCTCCACCTGGACCGGCTCGTCATAGACGCCGAGCTGGGAATCGTCGTCGCCGAACCGCGAGAGCGCGGCCGAGGCGTCGTAGCGGCTGGCGAAGGAATGCCGGACGAAGGCGGTCGAGGATTCGAAGCGGCCCCAGTTCCCCTCCCCTTCGATGTCCAGCATGGCCTCGGCGAAGTTGTTGCGGTGGGTCTCGCGCACCTGGTTGGCGCGCATCCTCTGGCCCTCGACCAGCATCACGTACTGGGTGTCGGCGGACTGGATCTGCTGGACCGCGCCGGTGAGATTCACCGTCCATTGCGGGGCGACCTCCAGCCGCAACGCCGCCCGTCCGCCGATGCGCGTGGTGCGGTCGACGTTGGATATCCGCAGGTTGAGGTCGTCCAGATAGCCGCCCGCCGCCTCGCCATAGGCGACCCCGCGGAACAGGACCCGGTCCGAGCCCAGGGGCGTGTTGAACACCCCTTCGGTCTCCCAGCTCGGCGAGCCTCCCTCGGTGAACCCGGCCAGCCCCGTCAGCCGCCCGAAGGTCCGGCCCGCCTGCGGCTTGCGGGTGACGATGCGATAGACCCCGGCCAGGGAGCCCCCGCCGTAGAGGGCGCCTTGCGGTCCCCGGACGATCTCGATCCGGTCCACGTCCGCCAGGCGCAGGTCCGGGTCCGGCGCGTTGTAGGTGATGGGCACCTGGTCGAGGTAGGTCCCGACGGTGGACTTGGTGCGGCCGGTGAAGGTCCCGTCGGAGAGCCCCCGGAACAGGATTTTGTTCCGCCCGGGGCCCAGGTTGGTGACGGTGATGCTGGCCAGCTGCTGGGCCACGTCGCCCGCGCTGGTCGCTCCCGTCGCCCAGAGCTGGTCGCGCCCGATGGAGTCGACGGCGTCCGGCAGCCGGTCCATGGCGGCTGGACGGCGGGTCGCCGTGACAATCACCTCCGGCGCCGCCTGCGGCTGTTCCTCCACGCGCAGGCGGGGCGGGCTGGGCGTGGGACGGGGCCGGGCCTCGACCTGACGCGGGGCGGCGCTGATCCTGACCGTATTGGCGTCCACCATCTCGAAACGGCAGTCGGACGCCGAGAGCAGGCGGGTCAGGCCGTCGCCGGTGGTGAAATTGCCGACCAGGGCCGGGCTGGCGCCCCGGCAGCGCACGGTCCCGCCGACCGAGATCCCGGCCTGAACGGCGAAGTCGATCAGGGCTTCGGCGACCGGCTTTGCGGGTATGGCGAAGCGCCGCGCCTCCGCCGCCTGGGCGGGGGCGCATGATAAGGCGGCCTGCGCGAACACGCAGCTCGCCAGCCAACAGGCGGCGCGCGCCATTTAGACTTTCCGGCCCCCCCGGGGTTCTACGGCTCAGCGACTAGCGTCGTTAGACCGGAACACTATGGCGCCTCCGTCGCGCGTAGCCGAGACGGCAAGCAGGGCTTCGATGCGGCGGATGATCTCATCCTCCTGCCCCACGACGAGCACGCCGGAGAACCGAAGGGCGGCGGTCCTGTCGCCCTCGATCCTCAGGGGTTCGTCGAAATAGCGGCCGAGATCGGAGACCACATCGCCGAACGGCTGCTGGCGATAGATCAGGCGCCCCGTGCGCCAGCCCTGGGCTTCGGCCTCGGCCACCGGTTCGATCACGGCGGGCGTGGAATCGTCTTCGGCCCGCAGGCGGCGGCCCGCCGTCAGGCGGACGGGGGCGTCGGCGCCCTGGGCCACCTCGACGATCCCACGGCGCACGGTGACGGCGATCCGGCCCTCGTGGCGCATGACGTCGAACTCGGTGCCGACCACCCGGACAGACCGGCGGCCGGCGCTGATGATGAAGGGCCGCGCGGTGTCGTGCGCGACGGAGAAGGCGGCCTCGGCGTCGTCGAGCGTGACCTCGCGCCGGTCAGCCAGGAAACGGACCGAGATGCGGGAGGCGCCGTTCAGGTCGATGCGGCTGCCGTCCTCCAGGGTCAGGGAGCGATGCTCGCCCTTGGCGGTGACATAGACCGTCGGGGCGGCCACGGACGGGGGCGGCGCCGACGGGGGGGCCGGGATGAAGACGACGACGGCCAGCACCGCTGCGGCGGCCAGGGCGCCGACGGCCGCGGCCGGCGCCGTCCAGGACCGGCGGGCCCTGCGGCTTTCCAGGCTGACGACCGGGCTCGCGCTCGCGCGCTGCAGGCGCTGCCTGAGGGCGGCCTGGTGCGCGTCGATGTCTTCCCAAAGGGCGGTGGCGCGGTCATAGGCCATGCGGCGATCGGGGCCATCCTCGAGCCAGGCCTCGAACGCCAGCCACTCGGCCTCGCCGGCGTCCGGCGCACGGAGGGCGACGACCCACTGCGCCGCAGCCTCGCGGAGAGCCTCGTCGATATTTGGCCGCCGTGGCGTCATGCCCTGCCGCTCCGACTCATCGTCAATCGCTCCCATATTGCAATGACGCCGCGGAAAGCGTGCAACCTCCGCACGAGGTCATTCGAGACTTCCCGACAGGCGCGCCAGGGCGCCGCTGATCTGCTTTTCCACCGCGCTCTGCGACAGACCGAGCCGCTTGGCGGTCTCCGCCTGGCTCAGACCTTCCAGCTTGTGCAGTTCGAAGGAGCGCCGCATCGCCGGCGGCAGGGCCTCGATCGCGGCGGCCACCCGTTCCAGGCGCTGGCGGGCGACCACCGCATCGTGGGGCGAGGGCTCGTCGACCACCGCCTGTCCGCCGAGCATGACCTTGCGCCCGTCCTCCCAGGCCCGGTCCCGCGCAGTGCTGCGCCGTTCCTGGCGCAGGCGGTCGAGCATCAGGTTGGTCGCCAGTCGATGCAGGAAGGCCGACGGGTTGCGGACCTCCATCGCCGGGTCGATGGCGCCGACCTTGAGGTAGAGTTCCTGGATCAGGTCTTCAGCCGCGGCCGTGGAATTGAGCCGGGCCGCGAAGAACCGGATCAGGTCGGCGCGCTTGCCGAGATAGGCGGCCAGGAGCGGCGCGGCGTTGCGCAGCCCTCCGTCGCACGCTTCGTTTTGGCCGCGCGGGCTCACGAGCGGGAGCCTTCTTTCCGGCCGGCAGGCGTGCAAACGCCTTGAGGGTGAAGTTGTGCGAGCGGCATGGCCAAGGTCCGAAAGCCCCCCGGACGATATGCGGTTGACCGGTTCAGGTCGATGGGGGGCGGCCCATCCGATCCGCCGCCCCTCGGCGGTCCCTTGACGGGCGAAGCGAAGCCTCGGCATTTGTTCGCGAAATCGAGCCTCCCCCGCTCGCGAAAGCCCCTCCCCGCAATCCTTGCCCGTGGAACACCGGATTGAGTTTGGACCGGTCAGAGATCAGAGCCGTGAACTGGCGCCGCACGCGGCTGGCGCTGGTGCGGAGCCTGCGGCTGGTCCTGCCGTCGGCGGCGGCGGCGCTGGTCGTCGTGGTGGGGGCCCAGGTGGCCTGGCGCGAGTACCAGGTCGCCAATACGTTCACGCCCAAGGTCAGCGAAGCCGAGGTGCGGATGATCAATCCCTCCTTCAGCGGTCAGGGGAAAGACGGAAAGCATTACCTGGTGACCGCGACCACCGGAGTCCGGGACGCCAAGGACGCCATGCTGTTTCGCCTGGACAATCCGGTCGTCACCGTCCGCAAGGGCGAGGAGACGGGCGCGCGCACCACGGCCAAGCGCGGGGCCTTCCGCCAGGACGACCAGATTCTGCGGCTGGAGGGCGACGTCCGCACGGTGCGGGGCGGCCGCGACCAGGCGCTCGCCGACAATGCGGTGATCGACACCACCACGGGGCTCGTCACCGGCAAGGGCTTCCGCGGGTCCAGCCAGAACGGCTCGATCCGCGCCGACAGCTACAGCACCAAGAGCGGGCGCACGGTGTTCAAGGGCGGCGTCCACGGTCGGTTCAATGTCCGCTGAGCCCGGGGCGGGCGGACGCGTCTGCTTCCTGTTCATCGCCCAGCCGCACCAGGTGCTGCACAGCCTGCCCATAGCCCTGGCGCTCGCCCGCGGCTGGCCGCGGTACCAGGTGGAGATCGCCGCCACAGCCCAGACCCAGCTCGACTACGTGACCGAGCTCGTGGGCCGCCTCGGCGTCCCCTCGCCCACCCTGCGCCTGCTCGGACCGGCCTGGCTGAGGGCGCTGAAGGGCGGGGCCTCGATTCCCCCCAAAGTCCCCATGCTGATCGCCAACGCCTTGGCGCTCGGGCGTTATGCCGCCATCGTCACCCCCGAGCGGACCACCGCCCTGCTCCGCACCCTGGGCGTCAGGGGTCCCAAGCTGGTCTACACCCAGCACGGCGCGGGCGACCGGGACGGGCCCTTCGAGCCCCGCCTGCGGCAGTTCGATCTGGTGATGGCCTCCGGCCCCAAGCAGTACGACCGGATCGTCGGCGAGGGCCTGGCCAGGCCCGAGGACTGCGCCGTCGTCGGCTATCCAAAGTTCGATATCGTGGAGGCCCTGCCGGCCAGACCCACCCCGCCATTCGCCGAGAAGCGGCCGATCGTTCTCTACAACCCCCACTTCGACCCGCGCCTGAGCTCATGGCCCGGCCAGGGCCTGGAGGTGCTGCAGCGCTTCGCCGTCGACGGGCGCTACAACCTGATCTTCGCCCCGCACATCCGCCTGTTCGACGGCAACCCCGCTCCGCCCGAGCTCGCCCGCTTCGCCGCGGCCCCCAATATCCATGTGGACCTGGCGGGACCGGCGATGATCGACATGACCTACACCCGCATGGCCGACGTCTATCTCGGCGACGTCTCGAGCCAGATCTACGAGTTCATCCGCACCCCCCGACCCTGCGCCTTCCTCGACGCCCACCGCATCGACTGGCAGGGCCGTGAGGGCTACCGCTTCTGGCGCTTCGGGCCGGTGGTGGAGACCGCAGCGCAGGTTCTGGAGGCCGTGGACCGCGCCCAGGCCGACCACGCCTCCCTCTACCTCGCCGAGCAGCAGGCGGGCCTGGCCGAAACCTTCGACCTGCAGGCGCGCGCCTCCTCGGAACGGGCCGCCGAGGCGATCGTGCGCCGCATCGAGCGGAGCGCGGCATGAGCTTCGTCCCCGCCTCAGTCATGGCCATGGCCGCGTTTGCGGCGGGCGCCGATCTCGTGCTTCAAGGCGGCAGGCGCGAAACCGCTTGCGCGAACCCCGCAGTTCAGGTGAAGGGCGGCGCGTGACAGGCCTTCCCACCGCCCCCGAACGCTTCATCCGGCTCGCCGACTTCGCGACTCTCATAGAGGCGCTGGAATTCGCCGCGACCGGCGAGACAGGTCTTTGCTTCCATACGGTTCGTGGCGAGATCGCCGAGGCCCTGTCCTACCGGCGTCTTCGCGACGAGGCCGAGGCCCTGGCGGGCAGGCTTCTGGCCGCGGGGCTTAAGGTCGGCGACCGGGTCGGGCTGATCGCCGAGACCGACGGGGACTTCGTGCGGGGCTTCTTCGCCTGTCAGTACGCCGGCATGATCCCCGCGCCGCTGGCCATGCCCGCGCCCCTGGGCGGCAAGGACGCCTACGTCGCCCAGATCACCCGGATGCTCGAATCCGCCGACGCGGCGGCTTTGCTGGGTCCGCCGGCCCTGACCGCCTGGATGACCGAGACGCCGGCGTCTGTCCGCTTCGTCGGCTCGGTCGCCGACCTGCCGGCCGCCGCTCCCGGCGCGCAGCTTCCGGCCATCACGCCGGAAAGCCCCTGCTATCTGCAGTTCTCGTCGGGCAGCACGCGCTTTCCCGCCGGGGTGCTGGTGACCCACCGCGCCCTGATGGCCAACGCCGAGCAGATCACGCGCCACGGCCTCGGTGTCACCGCCGCAGACCGGGCGGTCTCGTGGCTGCCGCTCTATCACGACATGGGACTGGTCGGGTTCCTGCTTAGCCCGCTGGCCTGCCAGATGACGGTGGACATGCTGCCCACCGAGGCCTTCGTGCGCCGCCCCCTGCTCTGGCTCGACCTGATCAGCCGAAACGCCGCCACCATCTCCTTCAGTCCCACCTTCGGCTACGAGCTCTGCGCCCGGCGCGCCGAAGGCGGTCGGACGGAAACAATGGACCTTTCGACCTGGCGCGCGGCAGGGCTGGGCGGCGACATGATCCGCAGCGGACCCTTGGGCGACTTCGCCGAGCGCTTCGCCACTTCCGGCTTCGCCCCGGGGGCCTTCCTGGCCAGCTACGGCATGGCCGAGGCGGCCCTGGCCCTCAGCATGTCCCCTGTGGGGCGCGGCATTGTCATCGACACCCTGGACATGGACCGGCTTGAGCAGGACGGGCTGGCGGTCGCCGGCGAGACCGCCGAGCGGGTGCGCGACTTCGTCCTCTGCGGACCGCCCCTGCCGGGTCAGGAACTGGACGTGCGCACCGAGGACGGCGCCACCGCCCCCGAGCGCGGCGTGGGGCGCATCTTCGCTCGCGGGCCGAGCCTGATGGAGGGCTATTACGGCCAGCCGGAGGAGACCGCGCGGGTGCTTTCCCCCGACGGCTGGCTCGACACCGGCGACCTCGGCTACCGGGCGGGAGACGAGATCGTCATCACCGGCCGCTCCAAGGACCTGATGATCATCAACGGCCGCAACCTCTGGCCCCAGGACCTGGAATGGACCTGCGAGGCAGAGCTCGATGCGATCCGCAGCGGCGATGTGGCCGCCTTCTCCGTCCCGGGCGACGGTGAGGAGCGAGTGGTGGTGCTGGTCCAGGCCCGCACGCGGGACGCAGCCGTGCGCGAGCATCTGGAATCCGAGGTCCGTCGCGTGCTGCGAGCGCGTCACGGCATCGAGGTCGAGGTCCGGCTGGTCGGGGCGCACGCCCTGCCCCACACCTCCTCCGGCAAGCTCAGCCGCTCCAAGGCGCGGGCGCTCTGGTTGTCGGGCGCCTACGACCCGGAGCTCGCCAGGGCGTGAGCCGGGGGCTCGCCGCGGTCACCGGCGCCACCGGGTTCCTCGGCCAGCACCTCGTGTGCGCCCTCAGCCACGCCGGCTGGGGGGTGCGGATCCTGGCGCGCCGCGATCCGATCAGCCCGTTCTGGCAAGGGGTGACCCCTGAAGTCGTCATCGGCGACCTCGGGGACGAGGCCGCGCTGAAACGCCTCTGCAGGGGGGCCGACCTGGTGGTGCATTCCGCGGGCCTGATCGGCGGCTCCCCCCGCGACCTCGAGCGGGTGAACGTGGAGGGCAGCCGGCGCCTCGCCGAAGCCGCCACATCCGGGCGAGTCCTGCACATATCCAGCCTCGCGGCGCGCGAGCCGCACCTGTCGGCCTACGCCGCCAGCAAGCGCGCGAGCGAAGATGTAGTGACGCAGATACTCGCCCATCGGGCGACTATAGTGCGTCCGCCGGCGATCTATGGCCCGGGAGACCGCGAAACCCTGCGTCTGTTCGTCCTTGTGGCGTCGAGCCCCATCCTGCCGGTGCTGGACCCCGCGGCGCGGCTCGCCCTGGTCCACGTCGAGGACGCCGCACGCCAGGCAGTTTTCCTTGCAGATTCAATGGAAAGTGGACCCTTCACCCTCTGCGACGACAGGCCGGAAGGCTACGGCTGGCCTGAGATCATGGGGGCCGCCGCCGCCGTTTTGGACCGCCCCGCACGCACTTTCCACCTCCCGAAAGCGGCCCTTTACGCCCTCGCGGCGGCCGATGGGTTCCAGGTGGACTGGCGCAGAGGCAAAGCCGCGTTTACATTGGAGAAGGTCCGGGAGTTGACTCACCCGGACTGGGGGGTTCGACCGGACGAACGGGCGCTAGGCACGCCCGGGCCACGGTTTGATCTGTTGTCAGGGTTTCGACAGACGGTCGGCTGGTACCGATCGCGGGGTTGGCTCTAGGCCGGACGTCGGCTTGGCCGGGCGCTTTGCGCTCTGCCGGCCGCAGGCGCTTGGAGGGGGCTTTGGGGGTATTGCAGATGGATTCCGTGACCGACCTAACGGTCCGCCAGATCGGGCGCACCGCGTCGCAGGTCATGCAGAAGACGGTCGAAGTGACGGCCGCGTCCAACATTGGACGCGACCTCGGCATCGATTCCCTGACCCTCATGAACATCGTCATGGAGCTCGAAGACACCTTCGAACTCTCCATCCCGCTTGACCGCCTTGCCGACGTGGAAACTGTGGGCGACCTCGCCGCCCTCATCAACGACCTGCGGGTGAGGGCGTAGGAATGAGCCTGCTCGACAAACACGAAGCCTATCGCTCGGCCTACCAGGCCATCCGCGACACAGGCGCCGATCCGTTCAATGTGCGCTTCGAGGCGGTCAATTCGCCCAGCGAAGGCGTGCTGAACGGCAAGCCCATGATCCTTTTGGGCACCAACAACTATCTGGGCCTGACCTTCGACGAGTCGTGCATCTCGGCCTCGAGCGAGGCCCTGAACCGCTTCGGCACCGGCACGACCGGCTCGCGTATCGCCAACGGCAGCTTCGGCGGGCACCACGAGCTGGAAGCCGCGATCGCCAAGTTCTACGGCCGCCGCCACGCCATGACCTTCACCACCGGCTACCAGGCCAACCTCGGGGTCCTGTCGACCCTGGTCGGCCGGGGCGACCACCTGCTGCTCGACGCCGACAGCCACGCCAGCCTCTACGACGGCTCGCGCCTCGGCCACGCCGAGGTCATCCGCTTCCGCCACAACGATCCGGACGACCTGCGCAAGCGCCTGCAGCGGCTCAAGGGCTCGCCGGGCAAGAGCCTGATCGTCGCCGAGGGCATCTACTCCATGCTGGGCGACGCCGCCCCGCTGAGGGAGTTCGTCGAGGTCAAGAAGGAGATGGGCGCCTACCTGCTGGTGGACGAGGCCCACTCCCTGGGCGTGCTTGGCGAAAAGGGGCGCGGCCTGGCCGAAGCCCAGGACGTCGAGAAGGACGTGGACGTCATCGTCGGCACCTTCTCCAAGAGCCTCGGCGCCATCGGCGGCTTCTGCGTCTCGGACATCGAAGGCTTCGACGTCCTGCGCGTGGTCTGCCGGCCGTACATGTTCACGGCCTCCCTGCCCCCGAGCGTCGTCGCATCCACCCTTCAGGCCCTGCATATCGTCCAGACCCAGCCCCAGCTTCGCCACCGGCTTATCGCCAATGCGCAACGGCTTTACGAAGGTCTGAAGACACTCGGGTTTCAGGTCGGGCCGCAGTGCAACCCCATCGTCGCGGTGGCTGTGCCCGAACCGGGCCTGGCGGTCGCGGTGTGGAAGACCCTGCTCGACAAGGGCGTCTACCTCAACCTCGCCCTGCCCCCCGCCACGCCGGACTCGGTCCCGCTGCTGCGCTCCAGCGTCAGCGCCGCCCACACCCCCGAGCAGATCGACCGCGTCCTGGCGGTCTTCGCCGAAGTGGGCGAGGCCTTCGGCCTGATCCTCTCCCCGCGTCAGCGCGCTTCCGCGAGGAGCTAGGCTCGGCGGCGGGCTCGCCTTAGCCGCCACAGCACCCCCGGCGCCGCCAGGATCGGATGCCGTTCGCGCCATGGCGTGAGCGGCACCGCCACGCCCGTGTGACGCTCGATCTTCCACGCCGCATAGCGGGCCGCGCCGTCGAAGGTGAAGGCCGCCTTGATCAGCCGCGCAATGGTCAGCGGCCGACCAAAAGCCCGCCGGACCCGCCAAGCCCGCAGCAGCCTCGCCCTCTCCGCCGAGGGCAGCGCGGGCCGAAGGGTACCCGCCTCGCGGGCCGCAAACTCGATCCCCGCCGCGCGCCAAACCTGCGATAGCCGCGCCTCGTAGCGCGCCGGATCGGCGGCGAGGATCGAGGCCTCCCGCCCGCCCGGCTCGACGCGGAACTCGGCGGCGTAGGTGCGGCTGAAGAGGCTGGTCCAGAAGGCGGCGGGCGTCCCCTCCTCCGGACCCAGGGCCGCCGCGAACCGGCCTGCGGTTTTCGCGGCCTCGGCCAAGGCTCCGCTCACCGCCTGGGCGCTGTCGGGGCCGTCGCTCCAGGCCAGGGTGCAGGGCTGCACGAACCGGGCCCAGACCGTGGTATCGATCCCCTCCCCCGCCGCCGCCCGCCGGAACTGGGCGAGACTCATGGCGGCGACCTTGGCCCGCAGGCGCGCCGGCCCGTCGTCCATCTCCCAGTAACTCACGTCCGGCCAGATCAGGCGGCTCAGCAAGCGCCGCGGCGGCGATCGGGTGAGGACGTAGAAGTCGAGGACGCCATCCGTGTCCCCCGTTCGCAGGGCCGAGCCGTAGAACAGCACGGCCGCTGCATCCTCGAACCGTTCGGCCAGGAAGGCGGCTAAGCGCGCCGCGAAGGCCGGCGCAGGCGTGGCCAGTTCGCGCTCCACGGCCCGGGCGAGGTCCTCGCTCATGGGGTCAGGAACCGCAGGGGCGGGCCCTCCGACAAGGTGAGGTCACCGCCGGAATAGACCTCGCCGTCGAGGACGAAGGGTGTGGGAAGGGAGATCTCCAGTCGCGCCGCCGCGCCGCGCCGGTAGCCCCGATCCGCCAGCCCGCTCTCGTCCCGGCCCCACAGCAGACCCGGCAGGGTCCAGGCGAGACCACGAGGCGGGGCGTCCACATCCAGGAACTTCAGGCCCGGGCCGCCGGGGCCGAACGGGCGCATGGCGAAGGGCAGGCGCTGCAGGGTGGTGGCCAGGGTCACGAACCGGGCGCCCGCCCGCGCAGGAGCGCCGTCGATGCTTAGGCTCAAGGGATCGCCGTCCCGCCAGGCGCCGTGTCCGCCGCCGCCGATGGCGCCCGTCACACCGCGAGCCAGGGCCAGGGCCACGGCCGAGTTGTTCACCACCCCGGCCCGGTGCAGCTCTTCGGCCACGGCCTTGGCCCGCACGAAGCCGGCGGCGCCGAAGAGGAAACCGCTGAGCGTCGCGTCTTCCCCCTGCCGGCGCAGTTCGAGCGGCGCGCGGGTCTTCAGGACCGGCCGCTGTGCCGCCGTCAGGAGCGCTTCCAGAGACCAGGACCGCGGAACTCCCAGATCAAAGGCGAGGATGTTGGTCTTGCCCGACGGCAGCACCGCCAGGACCGGCGGGCGCTCCCCGAAGGCGGCGGCCAAGGCGCTGGCCACTTCCCGCACCGTGCCGTCGCCGCCGTCGATCACCAGCAGTTCCACCCCGTCGGCGGCGAAACGCTTCAGGTCGGCCGCCAGGGCCTCGGGGGTGTCCGGCTCAGCGACCGGCACATCCGTCCGTCCGCCGCCCGCCGCGCCGCGATTGCGGTGGCTGAGGGGATTGCGGACGACGGCGGCGCGCATCAGCGGGACAGCCAGGAGACGATTGAGCCCTTAGGCGCGAGCCCCGCCTGCACGCACTGCACGAGGTGCACGGCGAAGCTCAGGGCGGTCCAGACGGCGACGGCGATCATGCCGAGGTCCGGTCGCCCCACCAGGCAGGCGAGGGTCAGGAGGATCAGGTTGGGGTTCCGGCGCGCTGTGATCTGGCGGAAGAAGCTGTCGAAGGGCCGCCAGGCGTGCATCTCGACCTTGAACGCGGCGATGAACGCCCCCTCCAGCAGCCGCTGGGCGACGTAGCCCCCGACAACGACCCACAGCACGACGCCGGGCTCAGCGAGCGGGTGCAAACTCATCTGCGCGCCGACCACCCAGGCCCACCACCAGAACGGCGGGTGGATCAGGTCTATGCCGTGGTCGAACACATTGCCGATCTTGGACGAGGTCAGGGTCACCCGCGCCAGCTTGCCGTCCACCGTGTCGAGGAAGGTCATGATCCAGGCGCAGACGAGACCCCAGCCAAAGTGGCCGGTCCAGAACAGCCACATCGCCGCCAGAACCAGGATGAAGCTGGCGAAGGTGACCTGGTTGGGGGTGATCCCGGCGAGGGCGCACCAGCGGGTCACCACGCGGGCGGGCGCGGGCCAGACGTGCTTGGTGACGAGGTCGGTGACGCCCTTGTAGGACCCCTGGAACAGCCGCTTCTCGACCGGCCGCACGGTCTCGGCGGTCAGCCGCTCCAGCACCGGCGGCTCGCGCTTCCGAAGCGCGCTGTTGTAGGCTCCGAGGAGCTCCATCGCGGTCAGGCGCTCATGACTCCCGGCCAGCGTCCCAGCCTGCAGGGCGTTCGTCGCGGCGGCGGCTTCGGCAGCGGCGATATGCACCGCGACCGCGCGGCCTGCGCCGTCAACCAGCGCCGCGCCGGGCCGTTCGGCCAGGGCCCGCACCAGGGCCTCGTCCAGCACCCAGCCGGCGTCGACCAGCACAACGTTGCCGGTCGGGTCAGAAGGGTCGTAGGCCGCCAGACCCAGGCGCTGGAAGCTGCGGCTCAGGCGCTGGGCGGCGGTCATGCCCCAGATCCGGACCTCGGAGCCGCCGGCCGCCATCGCCCTGGGACGGGCCGGTGTCTCGCGCAATGGATTGGTCAAGCTCGCCCGTCCCTGTAAAGCCGTCAGGTCTATTACCCACGCCCGCCCGCTTCGGCCACAGCCAGGGAAACCGCCGCCGGTGTTTCGCCTCGCCCACCTCTCCGATCCCCACCTGCCCTCGCCGGCGGGGATGGGACCGTTGCGGGAGTGGGCCTCCAAGCGGACGCTCAGCCGTCTGTCGTGGCGGCGCAAGCATTACGAGCACGATCCGGCGGTGCTGGCGGCCCTGACCGCGGACATCGCCGCCCATTCCCCCGACCACATCGCCCTAACCGGCGACCTGACCAACTTCTCTACGCCCGTCGAATACGCCGCGGCTGTCACGTGGCTGCAAACCCTCGGACCTGCACGCGACGTCACAGTCAGCCCTGGGAACCACGACGCCCTGGTGGCCGACGGCCAGGCCGAGCGCTTCGCCATGCTGCGCCCGTGGTTCGGCGACGACGAGAGGACGGAATTTCCGCATGTGCGGCGGCGGGGGACGGTCGGCATCGTCAACCTGTGCTCAGCCATCCCCACCCCGCCCCTTTTTGCAGGGGGGCGGCTGGGCGAAGTACAGATCGCGGCGCTCGGCGAGGCGCTGGACCAACTGCGGCGCGAAGGGCTGTTTCGCGTGGTCATGCTGCACCATCCGGCCCTCGACGGCGTGGTCTCGAAGCGCAAGTCGCTGGAGGACGCCGGTGCCCTTCGCGCGGCCCTCGCTCGCCACGGCGCGGAACTGGTGCTGCACGGGCACGGCCACGAGGCGGTGTTCGGGGCGGCGCAGGGGCCGGACGGGCCCATTCCGGTGCTGGGCGTCCCCTCGGCCTCGTCCCCCGGCGGCGGCAGGCACCCGCCTGCCCGCTGGCACGCGATCGAGATCGACGGCGCGAAGGGGGCGTTCTCGGTGACGGTGATCGCTCGCGGCCTGGACCCGGCGACAGGCGTGATCGGCGAGCTGGGCCGCTACGCCCTGCCGGGCCTTACTTCAGGTATCGCAGCTTGATCGGCAGTTGCGTCTCGCCGGGCCCGACCTGGAACCGCACCGACTTGAAGGACGGCAGGCCGGTCACCGTGGACGGATCGTTGGAGAAGCCGAACCCCTCGGCGGGCAGGCCGATGAGGGTGCGGTTGAAATCATTGTCGCCGTTGGCGTCGTGATAGACCGCCACCGCGTAATAGCCGGGCCCCGGCAGGGTGAAGCAGGCGGTCGTCTCCGGCGCCTTGGCCGTCGGCCGCTCGCGGGCCAGCTTGCTCTTGGGCGCCAGGAACCGCTTGGCGTCGTCCGGATAGACGGTGACCGTCACGTCGCCCTTGGCGGCGCGCACGCCCTCGACGTGCACGTTCAGCATGGTGGAGCCCGGCGCGCCCGCGCAGTCGTCCGCCGCCGCCGCTCCACTCCACAGGGCCCCGGCTGCACTCAGGGCCACAAAGGCCGTTACGCTTGTCGATTTCACGGGGATGAACGCGCCTCTCGATGTATCAACCGACTGGAGCGGGATGCGGGAAAGTGGGCTCCGGTTTTCCGCATCAATCCTGCTCAAAGTGCTTAAATTTGGGCCGGCAGCTTGAGTAGGTTGAGCATGAGCAACCCCACCGCCCTCGCCTTCGGCTATCCTCACACCCTTGTGGGCGAGACCGGTTCCTGGCTGATCCTCGCCCGCCCCAAGCAATCGACATTTGGAGCCTTGGTGTTGATTTGCAAGGAGGAAGCCCATGCTTTCTCCGAAATCAGCCGCGACGCATTCGCCGACTTGGCGGTCGTCATCGCCGCCGTCGAGGCCATGCTGCGCAAGGTCGTGGGCTACGAGAAGATCAACTACCTGATGCTGATGATGGTGGACCGGGACGTGCACTTCCACGTCCTGCCCCGCTACGCCGACGAGCGGGTCCATGAGGGGCAGGCCTTCCCCGACGCGGGCTGGCCGGCGGCGCCCAACCTCGGCGCCTTCGTCGATCTCGGAACCGAAGGCGCGGCGAAACTGGCGGCCTTCCTGCGAACCGAATGGCGGCCGGCTTGACCCTGGCCAGCAAATCCCTGGCCGCCAAGCCGCCCATCTCGTTCCGGCCGGCGCTGATCGACCGTTACGTGCTGCGCATGATGGCGCGGCCGATGTTCGCCTGTCTCGCCGTGGCCCTGGTGGCCCTGCTGCTGGAGCGGACCCTGCGCCTGCTCGACATGCTGTCCCAGTCGGCCGAGCGGTTCGGCCCCGTGGTGGAGCTGGTGGCGAACCTCTTGCCCCACTACCTGGGCCTCGCCTTGCCCGTGGCCTTCTTCGTTGCCCTCTTCATCGTCATCACCCGCCTGGACGACGGCTCGGAGGTCGAGGCCCTGCTGGCGAGCGGCGTCTCCCTGACCCGGCTGGCCGCGCCCCTGACGATCCTGGGGCTGGTGCTGATGGTCATCAGCCTGGCGGTGTTCGGCTACCTGCAGCCCTACAGCCGCTACGCCTATCGGGCGGTGCTGCACGCCGCCGTCGACGCGGGCTGGAACGGGCGGCTCTACGGCGGCGCCTTCGTCAGCAACGGCGACACGGTGATGACCACCGACGGCTCCAGCCTGGATGGGCGCGAGCTGAGCCACGTCTTCATCCTGCGGACCACGCCCAAGGGCGAGGAAGTGGTCACCGCCCGCACCGCGCGGGTCTCCGACGAGAACCTGGGCCGGCAGGTGACCCTGCTGCTGCGCGACGGCCTGCGCGTGGCCAAGAACAAGTCGGGGGGCTTCGACACCCTCGGCTTCGACACCTTCGTCATGCAGGCCGACACCGCCGCCATCGAGGCCATGCGGTCCCGGGGCGGCGACGAGCGCGAGCTGACCCTGGACGAGCTCGCGGCGGCGGCGGATTCCCCCAATCCCGTGATCAAGCGCGGAACCCTGCGCGCCGAACTCTACGCCCGGCTGGCCCGCTCGGCCGTCCTGCCCTTCCTGCCCCTGGTGGCCCTGCCGCTCGGCCTCGCCGCCAAGCGACGGCGCCGGGCCGCCGGCCTCTTGCTGGCCGGGGCCATGCTCCTCGCCTTCCAGCACGGACTGCAGTTCGGCCAGGGCCTTGCCGAGGCCGGCAAGGCGTCGCCGGAGCTGGGGGTCGGCCTTCCCTTCTTCCTCTTCGCGGCTTTTTGCGTCTGGATGTTCGCCGGCAGCCGCAAGCGGCCGGGCGAGACCCCCATCGGCCAGTTCGTTGGGCGGATCGGCGACGTGATTGACCGCGTCCAGGCGGCGATCCTGCCCCGACGGCGGGCCGCCCCATGAGACTGACGCTTTACGTCCTGCGGCTCGTCGGCCTGCGCATCCTCGGCGCGGGAGCGATCCTGCTGGCGGTGCTGCAAATCCTCGACCTGCTCGAGATCACCCCGGAGATCATCCAGCGGGGGCTCGGCTTCGGCGGCATCCTCCATTACGCGTCCCTGCGCCTGCCGCGCATGATCGACCAGGCCGCGCCGCTGAGCGTGCTGGCGGGCGCGATCTTCGCCTTCATCAAGCTCGCCGCCGAAAGCGAATTCGTCGCCATGCGCGCCATCGGCGTCTCGGCCTATCGCCTGGTGCTGATGGCCCTGCCCGCGGCCCTCGCCGTCCTGGCGGTCCACCTCGTCGCCGTGCAGGTGATCGCGCCGCGCACCGATGCGGCGCTGCAGGCCTGGTGGACCGCCACCGCCCCGCCCCCGAACCCCGCCGACAAGGACGCCAAGCCCAAGGAAAAGGCCGTGCGCATCGGCGACGATGTCTTCGTGGCCAAGAGCGACGATCCCACGGGGCGGACACTGAAGGACGTGCGCATCTACCGCCGCGACACCGAGGGCCGGCTGACCGAGCGCGTCGGCGCGCCCGTCGCGACCTACGGCCCCCAGGGCTGGCGCCTCGGCGACCCTCAGTTCGTCCGTTTCGGCAAGGCGGGCGCGACGGCGGGCCAGGCCTCCGAGATCACCCTCGCCCCCGGCTTCGAGCCCGCCGACGTGCAGAACCTGTTCTTCGGCGACCAGGCGATCTCGGCCGCCGCCGCCAAGCGCGCCCTGGCCGGCGGCGGGACCCAGCGCCCGCCAAGCTACTACGCCACCCGCCTGCAGGGCGCGCTGGCCGGCCCGATCGGGGACCTTTTGATGCTGCTCCTGGCCGCCCCTATCGCCATGGCCAGTTTCCGCGGCGGCCAGGGGGCGGTGTTCGCGGCGGGAAGCCTCGCCGCCGGATTGTTGTTCATGGTCGTCAACGGCCTCCTCGCCGCCCTGGGCGAGAGCGGCGCGGTAGGTCCCCTGCTGGCGGCCTGGACCGCGCCGGCTGTGTTCGCGGCGCTCGGCGCTTCGGTCCTGCTTAAGTTGGAGGGATGATGTCCCCAGAGCCTCAAGTCACTGGGCCCCTGACCCTGCAGCCGGTCAGCTCCAAGGCCGACCTGGAGCGCTTCATCCGCGTGGCCAACACGGTCAACCGGGGCGATCCCAACTGGGTCGCGCCGCTGATGATGGAGCGCCTCGACGCCCTCTCGGCGAAAAACCCCTTCTTCGCCCACGCCGAGGTCCAGATGTGGATCGCGTCCCGCGGCGGGCGCGACGTCGGCCGGATCAGCGCCCAGATCGACCAGCTCGCCCCCCGCGATCCGGCGCGGCCCGCCGGACACTTCGGCCTGATCGCCGCCGAGGACGACCCCGAGGTCTTCGAGGCCCTGTTCGCGGAAGCGGAAGCTTGGCTGAAGGCCCGCGGCATGGCCGTGGCCATGGGCCCCTTCAACCTGTCGGTGAACGAGGAGATCGGCCTCCTTATCGACGGCTTCGACACCCCGCCGATGGTGATGATGGGCCACGACCCCCGCTATGCCGGCATGCGCGTCGAGGAGCAGGGCTACGCCAAGGCGAAGGACGTCTTCGCCTACCTGGCGCCGGTGCGGAACTACGAGATGTCGGACGCCCTCTTGAACCGGGCGCGCCGGGACAGCTCCTCCAAGGTGGTCCTGCGCAAGCTCGACATGTCCCGCTACGCCGAGGAGGTCGCGCGGCTGACCGAGATCCTCAACGACGCCTGGAAGGACAACTGGGGCTTCACCCCCACCACCGAGGCCGAGACCCGGCAGCTCGCCGAGAACATGCGGCCGGTGATCGACCCGCGCCTCGTCTGGTTCGCCGAGATCGACGGCGAGCCCGCCGCCTGCCTCGTCCTGCTGCCCAACCTCAATGAGGCGATCCGGGACTTAGGGGGGAAGTTGCTGCCCTTCGGCTGGGCCAAGCTGCTGTGGCGACTGAAGGGCAATAGGCTGAAGACCCTGCGCCTGCCCCTGATGGGGGTGCGCCGCGCCCACGCCCGCTCCATGCGGGGGCGGATGCTGCCCTTCCAGCTCATCGGTGCAGCAGCCAAGGAAGCCGCGCCCATGGGCTACGAGCAATGCGAGTTCTCCTGGATCCTGGAGGACAACATGCCGATGCGGAACATCTGCGAGGCCTGGGGCGCGCGCATCTACAAGACCTACCGCATCTACGAGAAGGCCCTGGTGTGACCGCCTTCACCGCCCTGGTGCTGGCGGGGACGCGGGCCGAAGGCGACCCGGTCGCGGTCTATGCGGGGGTGAGCCACAAAGGGCTGATCCGGCTGGGCGGAACCACGCTCCTCGAGCGGGTGCTGACGGCGCTGGAGGCGGCGGGCGCCGCGCGCATCTGCGTCTCCACCAACGACGCAGGGATCATCAAGGCGCTGGCGGGGCTGAACCTCGGCGTCCCCGTCGACCGCATCGGGGCCGCGGGAAGTCCCGCCGCCAGCGTGCTCCAGGCGGCCGGAGGCCTCGGGACTCCGCTGCTCGTCACCACCTCGGACCACGCCCTGCTCCAGCCTGACTGGGTGATCCGCTTCATCAAGGACGCGCCTCGGGACGCGGACGTCGCCGTGCTCCTCGCCCCGGAAGGCGTGGTCGAGGACTCCGCGCCGGGGACCAGGCGGACCTACCTCAGTTTTCGCGACGGCAAGTTCAGCGGCTGCAACCTCTTCCTCCTGAGGACACCGGCCGCCCTCGCCGGCGTCGCCCTGTGGCGGCGGGTCGAGACCTATCGGAAAGAACCCTGGAAGATCGCCCTGATGCTGGGGCCGGTGATGCTGGTCGGCTATCTGCTCGGACTGCTGACGCTCAATGGGGCCATCCGCAGGCTGGGCAAGCTCGCGGGCGTCACCGCCGCCGCCGTCCTGACGCCCTATGGCCTCGCCGCAGTGGACGTGGACAAGCCCGCCGACCTGGATCTCGTTCGCCGCCTGACCGGAAACGACTAGCTGGCCTTCGCGCGCCCCGCCCACCGCTCGGTGAGGGCGAGGTTGCGCGCCATGTCGGCGGGGAAATCCATCTCGGCCCAGCCCAGCCCCTCGATCGAGTGCACCCGGACCTGCCCCGTTTCGCGGGCGATCTGGTCGATCACGCTGAGATACCACCGCCGCGTCCCCTCGGGACGGCGCAGGGTGCTGTCGAGATAGTCGCCGAAGAGGGCCGCGCCCTCTGCTGCGAACCGCAGGAAGCCGATGGACTCGCCGTTGTAGGTCTCGATCGTCTTGCCGATGGCCTGGAGCACGTCGCCTTCGGTCAGCACCCGCATGTCGTCGTCGTCGTAAGTCGCCTTGCGGTCGATGGTGACGGTGATGTCTGCGGGCGGCGCGGCCAGCAGCGCCTCGGCCACCGCGGCCTCGAACAGGGTGTCGCCGTTCAGTAAGAGCACCTCGCCCTGCAGCTCGTCGCGCACCAGCCAGCAGGTCGCGAGATTGTCGCTCACGGCGAAGAATGGGTTGAAGCGGGTGCGCACGGTCATGCCCGGCAGGGCGAGGCCGGCGATCTCGGCGTCGACCTTGTCCGCACCGAAGCCCGAGACCACGACAGCCTCCGTCACGCCGACCCCGCGCAGGGTCTCCAGCTGCCAGTGCAGCACGCTGCGTCCGGAAAGCTCGATCAGGCACTTGGGCTTGTCGTCGGTCAGGGGCGACAGCCGCTTGCCCTGTCCGGCGCTTAAGATAACGACCTTCAGTTCCGCCTCCTCCGCACGGCGCGCCCGCGAGCGCGGCCTTCTAGCAGGCTATGCGCCCGGCGCCGCCGTCTGATTTGAGGTCGCTGCCCGCGCCCGCGCCAGCAGCCGCCCGAGGGCATGGGCGAGGTTCCGGTGCGTCGGCGCGTGATAGGCGGACGCTTCCGGCACGGCCGCGACCAGCCGCCGGTGCGCCTCGCCGAGGCTGTGGTAGGGCAGCCGCGGCAGGAGGTGGTGCAGGGCGTGGTAGCGCAGGCCGACCGGCGCCCACACCATCGGCAGCATGGCCGGCGGCGGCATGTTCACCGAGTCCTTGAACTGCTCCAGCACGCTCATCGGCTCGCCGTCGCTGGTCCAGGCGTGGGCCCCGGCCGTCCTGAGCTGGTTGACCAGGGCGACAAGGGCGAGAACGGCAAGGCCCGTCAGGAGGTAGCGCTCCGGGAGCGCGCCCGTCACGGTCAGGCCGACCACCGTCCAGCACCACAGCCAGCAGGCGATCTCCTGGGCCAGCCAGGCGGGGCGGCGGGCGGCGGGTGCGTCCCCGCGCTTGAAAGCCGGGTTGATGGTCATGGCCGACATCCGCTCCACCACAGACCTGCGGAGCGCCGGGGCCAGCAGGGATAGGGGAGCGGCGACGCCGAACCGCACGAGCATGGCGACGGGCGCTAGGAGCGCCGCGGCGACGAAGCCGGCGATCCGCAATGGCGTGGAGCGCGACAGGGGCAGGTATTCCGGGTCTCCCGCCGTGCCATAGCGGTCCTTCACGTGGTGGAGCACGTGCACCCCCTCGTAGAGGAAGGACGGCGCCAGGAAGGGCACGCCGATCACCGCGTTCCAGGCCAGTTTGAAGCCGGGGATCTCGCCGGGCTGCAGGTGTGTCAGCTCGTGGATGAAGCTGACCCCGCGATAGAGGGAGAAGACCGCGACCACACCGGCCGCGAGGCGAATCCAGACGGGGGCGGCGTCGGCGGCGAGCCACAGGGTGCTCCAGGCGACGACGGCGGTGAGCGTCAGGTCCAGCCAGTAGATGGCGCGGCTCGGCGTGGTCAGGTCGGCGGCAAGCTCCAACGCCCGGCGCGACAGGCGCGCGTCCTCATCGCCGCCTGCCAGGGCCTCGGCGGCCTCGGCGGCGACGGTTTCGGACGGCTCGGAACGGGCGGCATGCAGCACTGGCGGACGCTTCCCCCGCGGCCGTTTTGGGCCGCCCTCGGATAATAGGGGTCCGAGTTGGATGAGCATAGGTGTCTGAATCGGCTAGGACTTGGGGTCGCGGCGCCCGGTTTTTAGTCGCCTCGCTTGACTGTTTTTCGATCAAATCACTGTTCAGATCGCATCAGATTGCGTCCGTTTCGCGCGATCGGCGGGAATTTCAGGACTCCGGCCAGCCTTCGCGTGGACGCGCGGCGGCAGCGAGCGACCCTGGGCCCATGAACACCGCGTTCCTCCGTCGCTGCGCCCCGCTCCTGCTCTGCGCCGCGCTGTTTTCCGCCCCGGCCGCCATGGCCGCCCCCGCCCCCACGAGCGCCGAGCTCGACGCGGTGGTCGCCCAGTTCAAGAGCCACGGCCTGACGCCGGCCGGGAAGAACGGCTTCCTGCAGCCGGTCCGCTGGGTCGAGCAGTCGCTCGTCGCCGAACGCTCCAGCATCGCCCTGACCACCAAGGACGGTCGCGAGGCCCTGCGCCCCGGCCAGGACCTGGTGTTCGACCTGAACCTGCCCCTGCCCGGCCGCGTCGAGACGCCGATGGTGTTCATCGGCTACGGCCTGCACGGCCGCTCGGGCAAGAACTACATCGCCAACGTGGACCTGCGCGGCAAGGTGCTGGTGATGATCCAGCCCGGCGGCGCCTCCGCCGACGAGGCCCGGGCCCAGCAGGAAGAAACCCGCGCCGCCTTCGAGCATGCCGGGGCCCTCGGGGTGATCACCATCCTCGCCCGCGGCGCAGACGCCGCGCAGGAGCCGACCGGCTTCTATCTCGACGCCAAGACCGTCGAGGGCGCGAACGCCGCCTTCGCCGCCACCGTGCGGGCGGAGAACGCCAATGTCCTGTTCGACAAGTCCGGCCACAGCTTCGCGCAGATCGAGGCCGCCGCCGTGAACGGCGAGGCCCTGCCCAGCTTCCAGCTCAACAAGGGCCTGACCGCCGACCTTAAGACCAAGCGGCGCACGGTCGAGGACATGGCCGTCCTGGCCACCCTGCCCGGCTCCGACCCCTCCCTGGCCCGGGAATATGTGGTGGTGACGGCCCAGCTCTCCTCTTCGGCCAGCCTTTCGGGCATCGAGCGCGCCCTGGCCGACGGCGTAAGTCCCCGCCGCACCACGCTCTTCGCCGTCGTCCGCGAACCGGGACGGGGCGCCGCCGCGGCCCGGGCCGTCGTCGCCGAGACCGCTCGCAAGGCCGGGGTCGTGGCGGTCCTGTCCATCGGAGACGTGGGCGCCGACCGGATCCTCGTCCGCGGCATGGAAGACAGCTCCATCGGCATGGCGGCGCGCGATCTGGCCGCCACCGGGGGCGTCCTCACCACCCTTCGCCCCCTCACCGTCATGGACCGCCTACCGGCGTCCGCGACCGCGCCGCAGCTCGGCCTGTCCCGCCCATCGGAAGCCGGCGCCTCGTTCGACGGCTACACGGCCCTCCTGGTGAAGCGGATCGGCGACTCGCCGGACCGGCCGCGCTGGACCCCGACCAGCCGCTTCGCCCCGCCGCAGCTCGACGCCGAGGACACCCGCCCCCTGCGGATGCCGCTGAGCCGCCACAGCGAGCGTGACGAGCGCGGCGCCGCCTAGGCGCCGATAGTCTCCCGGATCGCCGCGACCAGCCGGTCCGTCACCTTCTCCCAGGTATACCCCGCGACATGCGCCGGGCCCCTCTGCCGGGCCCCGTCGCGGAAGCCCCGGTCGCGGACGACCCGGGCCATGAGGTTCGCCAAGTGGCTGGGATCGGGGTTCAGCTCGCGCCCCATGAAGCCGGTGTCCGCGATGGGGAAGTCGACGGCGCCGCCCTGGATGCGCAGGCAGAAGGACGGGTCGGTGAACTCGTCGGTCGGCCCGCCGCCGCTGGCGATGGAGGGCAGCCCGCAGGCGGCGGCCTCCAGCACCGGCATGCAGAACGCCTCGGCGCGGTAGGGCGCCAGATAGCAGTCGGCGATCTGGAGCAGGCCGGCCACGTCCGCCAGCGGCCGGGTCTCGCCGGTGTAGATCAGCCGGTCCTCCAGGTGGGTCGTGCCCGTCTCGACCATGGCCTGGGACAACAGCTCATGGGACGGGAAGAGGCCGTCCGAGCCCTTCAGCAACAGCACGGCCTGCGGATGGGTCGGGGCGATGGCGGCGAACGCGCGCAACAGGGCCTTCATCCCCTTGTTCTCGGTCATGGCCCCGACCGAGAGGAAGACGAAGCGCCCCTCCAGCCCGAATTGGCGGCGGATCGCCGCGCGCTCCGGCTCAGGCAGCGGCCGGAACACCGTCGGATCGAAGCCGTGCGGAACGACGCGGATGCGCTCGGCCGCCGCGCCGAAACGGATCAGCCCGTCCTTCGACCACTGCGAGGGGGTGATGATGGTCGCCCCGCTGACCCGGTGCGCCTCTTCAAGGCTGGTCCAGCCGAGCACGTCGATCAGCCCGCCGCCGTTCTCGAAGGTGGCGAAGACGAACTGGTTCTCCTGCTCGCGCTCGAAATGAAGGGGCTGGCTGATCCGATAGACCGCGTCGAGGGGCGCGCCGGCAGCGCAGGCCGCAAGGCTCGCGCTCCGCTGCTCCACCGCGGGGGGCAAGAGCCCCCGCTGGGGCGCCCAGTCCGTCCGGTAGTAGGCGAGGTCCCGGTGGCAGAGCCTCACGTCCATCCGCCTGGCCAGCTCGGCGCATTGGTACTGGTTCACGATGGCATAGGAGTGCGGAATGAACCGCCAGCCTTCGACACCCAGCCTGATCGCAGCCATTCGCTCTTCCCATCGCGAGGGTCGGGAGCCGGCCGGGGCCGGGTACGCAACGCTTACGGGGAACTAGCTTCAGCTCAGGTCGTGGGCGGCGGTGCGCCGCCCGGCGGTCACTGCTTCTTCGCGGTCAGGGTTCCGGTCCGGCCGAGCATGGACATGGACCCGGTGATGACGTTGTCCGCGCCCAGGGTCCCGTCGAAGGTCGCGGTGGCGCCGGCGGGCGTGCCGGGGGTGTAGGGCTCGGGCTTCCACGTCCAGGAGACCGCGCGGCCCTTCACGGTCCCTTCGGCGAGGCCGATGGCGTGGGGGCCCTTGCAACTGCCCCGGATCATCTCGAGGGCCTGCTGGAATGTGCAGACGGGGGTGGCGGGCTCGCCCGGGCCCAGGACGCCGACGGCCGCCCAGGTTCCGGACAGGTCCGCGGGCGGCGGCCCTGCGGGCGCAGCTGTCGGAGCGGGCGCGGCGGCGAAGGACGCGGCCGGCGCCAACAGGGCCAGGGCGATCATTGCGGCCAGGGTCTTCATCGTCAGCTCCAGCTCAGGTCGTGTGTGTTGAAGGGCAGGTCGCGGATCCGCTTGCCGCTGGTCTGGGCGATCGCCTCGGCGATGGCCGACTGCACCGATGTGGCGCGGTCATGCCCCATGCCGATCAGCCAGTGGCCCGTCTTGAAGAACCTGATGTTCAGCTCCGGCGGGTCCTCCGCCATGCGCGAGATCGGGAAGCGGTCGAAGTTGTTCTCGACGATCCGGCCGTTCTCCAGGTTTGCCGCCTGGTGGACCGCGTCGTTGTAGAACCAGTGGATCTGGCCCTCGATCTGCTTCCTGACCGAGAGCGGGTTGATGAAGCCGAAGCCCTCCTCGTGGGCCACATCGACCCGCTCAAGCTTGATGTCCCCCGACGGGCTCAGCGAAACCGTGTGGACCATGGCGCTGATGGTCGCCGCGCCCTTGGTCTCCCCGCCCCGCTCCTCCAGGGCGATCGCCCGCACCTTGCCCTTGGGCAGGGGCGTGCCCCAGCCGGACATCTCGGCGGCCATGTCCAAGGCTTTGATCATGTCGGCCTTGTAGGGAAGGTTCGTCCGCCCGATCAGCTCGCGCCGGTAGAGGTAGGGGTCCTTGCCCGCCGCGTGGGCCAGCTCGTTGAGGAAGCTCTCGCGGTAGAACTCGTTCGCCGCCTGGCCCACCCCCCGCCGGGTGCCGACCGGCACGTGGAACGTCGTGGTGTGGGTGGAGAAGCGGTAGTTCGGCGTGAAGTAGCGCGAGACCCCGTTGAAGGAGGCGTCAGGGCCGAAGCCCTCCTTGTCCATCCCGATCCTGACTTCGATGGCGATGGGCCAGCCGTCCGCGTCCAGCGCCGCCTTCAGCCGCGCCACGCTCATGGCCCGGTAGGTGGTGCCGATGAAGTCCTCCTCCCGCGTCCACAGCATGTGGATGGGCGTGCCGCGATGGGCGTTGGCGATCATGATCGCCTGCTCGGCCTGCGGACCGTTGCCGTTGCGGCCATAGCCGCCGCCGAGGTGGCAGAGGTGCAGATAGACGTCCTTCTCCGGGATGCCGGTGATCTGGGAGGCGCTGTAGCGGGTCTCCTGCGGGCTCTGGTCGCCGATCCAAAGGTCGACCCGGTCGTCGGTCACAAGCACCGTGGCGTTGCCGGGCTCCATGCGGGCGCGGGCGAGGTAGGGCGTCGAATAGGTCGCCTCAACGATCTTCGCCGCGCCGGCGAAGGCCTTGTCCACGTCCCCGAGGTTCACCCGCGTCCGTCCCGGCTCGTCCAGGGAGGCGATCAGCGCCGCATGCATGTTCTGGGTGTTGAAGGCGCCTTCCTTGGGCGGGATGGCCCACTCGATCGGCATGGCGTCGAGGGCGGTCTTGGCCTGCCACCAGCTCTCGGCGATCACCGCCACCCCGCCGGAGAAGGTGTGGTTGCGCAGGAGCTTGGGGTCGGGGATGCCGAACTGCATGGCCGAGATCACCCCCGGCCGGCCGCGGATCGCCTCGAAGTCGAAGGACTTAACGTCCCCGCCGTAGACGGGGCAGGCCTTCACCGCCGCCCACTTCATCCCGGGGACCTTGACGTCGATGCCGTAGACAATCCGTCCCATCACCTTGTCCGGCACGTCGAGGTTCTTCTGCTCGGTCCCCATCAGGGTCCACTGGTCCGCGGCCTTGATGCGGATGGCCTCGGGGTTCGGGTGGGGCGTCGCGGCCGCCAGGTGGGCGACCTTGCCGTAGGTGGTCCGCCGCCGGCTCTTGGCGTGGGTGATGACGCTGTCCTTGGCGACCAGCTCGCCGACTGGCGCGTTCCAGAGCCTGGCGGCGGCCAGCAACAGGCGTTCGCGCGCCTCAGCCCCCGCCAGTTGCTGATAGTAGCGGCCGTCGGCCACCGAGGCCGCGGCGTTGGTGCGCATCCGCCGGTAGAGGCTGTCGGGAACACCAAGTCCGCCCGGCCGGTTGCGCGTGGCAGGCGCGCCCATATTCGGAGTCCCGCCCCCCGTCGGGTCCTGGGCGCCGTCGCCCGGAACCTTCAGGGTCCAGGCCGGGGCCTGTTCGCGGGCGTCGCGGTTGGAGGAGGCGTATTCGGGACGGACCTTCTTCCAGTCGCACTGCAGCTCCTCGCAGATCATCATGGCGCAGGAGGTCCAGACCCCCTGGCCGATCTCGGTCTGGGCGATGCGGACGATCACCGTGTCGTCCGGCTGGATGACGATCCAGGCGTTGACCTCGGGGACCGGCGGCTCCCGGTCCCAGGACGCCCCCGGCGGGGCCGCGACGCCCGCCATGGCCGGCTTGGGCGGAATCCATAAGCCCAGCACGAAGGGCGCGCCGGCCGCGGCGCTCGCCTTGAGGAATTTGCGACGGTCCACCCCCACCTCAGGCCCTCATCAGCTCGGCGGCCCGGTGGATGGCCTTGCGGATGCGGTGGTAGGTCCCGCAGCGGCAGGCGTTGGTCACCGCCGCGTCGATATCGGCGTCGTTGGGCCTGGGATTCTGCTTCAGCAGGGCCAGCGAGGCCATGATCATGCCCGACTGGCAGTAGCCGCACTGGGGCGCGTCGAACGCCTTCCAGGCCTCCTGGATCGGGTGCGTGCCGTCCTTCGAAATTCCTTCGATGGTGGTGATCTGCTTGCCGGCCGCCAGCCCTGCCTTGAGGCTGCAGGAGCGCACCGGCTTGCCGTCTAGGTGCACGGTGCAGGCGCCGCACTGGCCGATGCCGCAGCTGAACTTGGTCCCGGTCAGCCCGATTTGGTCGCGGATGATCCAGAGCAGCGGCGTATCCGGGTCGGCGTCGACCCTGTGCCGCCGACCGTTCACGGTCAGCTCGAACGCCATGGCTTCCTTCCCTAGGGCACGCGTGGCCGCTTCAGCGGCTCTGGAGGTGAGGCTATCGCCGCCGCGAGGCTGGGGCCAGCCTACCTTGAGAGACGAAAACGCACGCCCCTTTGAACTGTTGGCCGCCTGGGCGACACTTACGGGAGGCGTAGGGGAAGTCGGATGGTGCGCAGTCAGAGCGCCCCCGGTGGCGAAGCCGGCGCGTCCGCCCAGCGGAACGCGCAGGATGAGGCGCGCCTGCTCCGCCGCGTGGCGGACGGGGACCTGCGGGCTTTCGAGGACCTGTACCGGCTTTACCACCCGCGTCTGACGCGGTTCGCGGCCAACCTGGTGCGCAAGCCCGAGGTGGTCGAGGAAGTGGTCAACGACACCCTGCTGGCGGTGTGGCGCCGCCCCGACGGCTATTCGGGCGCCAGCAAGGTATCCACCTGGGTCTTCGCCATCGCCTACCGCAAGGCGTTGAAGGCCCGACAGAAAACGGACGAACCGATGGAAGACGCGCAGGCCGGAAACCGGGAAAGCGACGAGCCGGGCCCCGAACGGAGCCTCGGCCAAAGCCAGACCCGCACCGCCCTGCTCGACGCCCTGGCGGGCCTCTCGGCCGACCACCGCGCGGTGGTCGATCTGACTTATTTCCACGACGCCGGATACCGGGAGATCGCCGAGATCACGTCGGCCACCGGATAGGTCTCATGGAGCCGCCGGAAGGGCGGCGCTGCGGGATTGGGGCTCTCCCCCGTCTTCGTCACGGCATGGCAGGCGGCGCAGCGCGCCTGGACCACGGCGCGGCCCTGCGCCTCCTGCCTGGATTGGCCGGCGTGGGCCGAGGTCGCCAGCAAAGCGGCGCCGAGGACCCCGGCGAGAACCGGGAAGCGCAGCCCCTTCGTCACGGCCGATGGCCTCGCGGAACCACGAGCCGGGCTTCCCCGACAGTCTCGACGCTCTGCATGTAGGCGGCGATGTCCTCCAGCTCTCGCAGGTTGAAGCGGAACTCGGGCATGGCCGGGTGGTGGGTCAGCAGCCCGCCCTGGAAGATTTCGCCCAGGTCCGCGGGGCGATAGCGCAGGTGGATGTCCCGGAACGGCGGCGATATGGGGTTGGTGCTCTCCCCCTTGGCTCCGATCGCGTGGCAGGGGGCGCAGTTGCGTTCGGCGAGGTTCTTGCCATTGTCGACGCTCGCGGCCTGGGCTGTCGCGGCGGCGAAGCAGAGGGCGGCCGCCAGGGGCGCGAGGCGACGGTCTGATCTCTTCATGGTTCGCTCCAAGACTCGAACTGGGCCGAGCCAATTCTCAATGGCTAGCACGGCGAAGGGCGTTGGCCCTTGACCTCGGTCAAGCCGACGGTCGGCGCGCGGCGAGCAGGTAACGCACGCCTTCGACCAGGTCGTCGTGCAGCAGCGGCTTCTCGACGATCGTAACCCCGGCTTCGGCGGCTTGGTTGCGCAGGACGGCGCTCGGATGACTGGTGATCAGGATCGAGGGAGGCGGATCGCGCCCCTCGCCTACCCGGCGCAGGAACGACAGGCCGTCCATCTGCGGCAGGATGTAGTCCACCACCAGGCAGCTCCGATCCGGGAAGGGCCCGTAGTCGAGGGCCGCCTCGGCGCTGCCGAAGGCCCGCACAAGAAAGCCGTCGGTCTCGAACATGAAGGCCAGGGCGCCGCGCAGAGGGGTGTCGTCCTCCACGAGGATTACCGTCTGGTCGCCGCCAGGGGGAGAAGACATGCCGCACGCGCCTCGCAGCCGATGGGCCGTCGCGCACCCTAGCCGGGGGCTCTTGCGGGCGACTTGATCTGGCTCAAGCCCCTCACCCGGCGGTGATGGTCATCCGCACCAGGTCCGACAGGCTGGCGGCCTGCATCTTGGTCATGACGTTGGCCCGGTAGACCTCGACGGTGCGCGGGCTGATGCCGAGATCGTAGGCGATCACCTTATTGGCGTGGCCCGCGACCAGTCCGTCCAGGACCTGGCGCTCGCGGGCCGACAGGGTCTCCAGGCGCTCCCGCACCGCGGCGTTCTCGGCCGAGGCCCTGCCCTGACCGACGCCCCGGGCGAAGGCCGACCGCAGGGCGCCCAGCATCACCTCGTCGTCGAAGGGTTTCTCGATGAAGTCCGCGAC